>NZ_JBVFTR010000004.1:0-326111 GCF_055693285.1 Roseobacter sp. S87 | reverse complement strand
GCAGCGCAACAATGAAACTGACCGCAAGAGACGAAAGGCCCGGGAAGTCCTCGGCCGGGTAACCACGTTTCACCGCAACCAGCCAGGCTGCAAAAGCAAGGCACAGACACATCAGCACGCCGGGCACGACGCCTGCAAGAAACAGCTGGCTGATCGGCAGTCCGCCTGCGGCAATCGCGTAGATGATCATGTTGTGGCTGGGCGGGATGACAACCCCCGCGACGGAGGACGTCACGGTCACGTTTACCGCGTAATCGCCGTCATACCCTTTTTCCTTCATCACCGGCATCAGGATCGACCCGAGCGCCGACGTGTCTGCAACCGCCGAACCCGATATGCCGCCAAACAGCATGGACGACGTGACATTCACGATCCCCAGACCACCACGCAGCCAGCCGACAGCCGCCGATGCCAGCCGCACAAGACGCACCGCAATGCCCCCCTGCAGCATCAGCTCTCCGGCGAATATAAAGAACGGGATCGCCAGCAGGGAAAAGATCGAGATGCCGGAGACAATGCGCTGGGTGGCAATGAAGAGCGGCAGCCCTTCGTAGATGAACCCTGCGAAGGCCGCGATGCCAAGGCAAAAGGCGACGGGCACGCCCGCGATCAGGCAGATGAAGAACACACCAAAAAGGAGAAGAAGGCTCATGTCCCGCGACCTGTGCCGGCCGCGCGGCGGATCAGGTCATCCATCGCAAAGAGAAAAATCATAGCCCCACCCAGAATGACCGGCACCGCGCGCCAGCCCTCTGATATGCCGATCAGGGGAATGTCGCGCCGCGCCGTCCGTTCGAACATGACATAGCCCTGCCACGCCAGCATCGCGCCAAAAAACAAAAGGGCCAGTGACACGAAAATCAAAGCGGCATGGCGCAGGCGACCGGGCATGGCGTCACGGATGAAATCCACAGACAGATGCGTGCCGCGCCTCACACCAACTGCTGCTCCCAGAAAGGTGATCCAGACCACCATCAGCAGTGCTGCCTGCTCAACCCATGTTGGTGTCGCATTCAGGATGTACCGCCCATAGACCAGCCAGCCGAAGATCACGATCAGCGCCACGATCATCACACTGGCCAGTGCCGAGGCCAATTGCGCCAGAAAATCCAGCCCACGCTGCCAAGCCGCCATTGCATGCACCTTTCACGTCAAAAAAGAGGGGCCACGGGGCCCCTCAGGTTATGGGGTGGGAGATGCCCTCAGTCCGTCGTCTGGATTGCTTCGATGACCGGTGCCAGATCCGGATTTGCCGAAATGAAGTTTTCGTAGACCGGTGTCATCAGTTCCTGGAAGGCGGCTTTGTTCTCGATGTCGTTGATTTTCACCCCCGACGTCTCAACCTTGGCACGGCTGACTGCTTCGCGCTCTGCCCACAGTTTGCGCTGTGTTTCGGCAGAATTCCGTGCGGCCGTCCGGACCGCGGCCTGGGTGTCCGCATCGAGCGCTTCCCAGGCGGATGTCGCGATACACAGGCACTCCGGAATGATCAGGTGTTGCGAGATCGAATAGAACCCTGCGACTTCGAAATGCCCGGTCGATTCATAAGACGGGTAATTGTTTTCCGCACCGTCAATCACCCCGGTTTTCAGCGACTGGTACACTTCGCCAAAAGCCATTGGGGTCGCGTTGCCACCCAGCTGCGCGATCATGTCGACAAACAGATCGTTGTTCATCACGCGCACTTTCAGACCCGCAACGTCCGCAGGTGTCATGATCGGGCGTTCTGAATTGTAAAAGCTGCGCGCACCGGAATCGTACCACGCAAGCGGCACAACGCCTTCTGCCGCCATCGCTTCCTCAAAAATTTTGCCGACATCGCCATCCATGGCGCGGAACATGTGCGGCACGTCATTGAAGATGAATGGCAGCGAAACGACGTTAGTCGTCGGGATGATCGGCCCCATGGGTCCAAGGTTGAACTGACCCACCTGAATGCCGCCGTTGCGGACCTGTTCAATCGCGTCCGGCTGTGAGCCGAGAACGCCGCCGTGGAACATCTGCAGCCTGATGTCCGTTGTTTCGGCCAGTTCAGCCGCAAACTGATCCAGCGCGACGGTGTTCGGATATTCTTCGACGTGGATGTTCCAGCCGCGCCAGTCTGTGGCGCCGGCGGTCACAGGGATCGAAAGTGCGACGGCAGTCGCCGCAACGATAGATGCGAATTTCATGATGTCCTCCCATTTTTACGAGGATCACCATACTACCATACAAGTTTGAGTAAAGGATAATTTGGGAAAGCTCTGTTCGCTAGTCCTCAAAGAATTCGGATTTCGCCTGCCGGACGGCTTCGATTGTCTTTTCAATACGCGCCAGATGCGCCCGCAGCGCAGCCTCGGCACCGGGCGCGTCTTTCCGGGAGACGCATTCAAAGATCAGGTGGTGGTCCTCAACAAGCGTTCTCATCTCGTCGGCATTTTTCAGGCTGAGCACGCAGATCCGGTCCACATAGGCCTTCTGCGCTTTGATTTCTGTGAACGCGAATGGTGTCTGTGCAGCTTCGGCCATCAGAGCGTGGAACTCTTCGTCCAGCGTGTGAAAACCCTGGGTGTCGTTGTTCTGAACAGCCCGGTTCTGCGCCTCCAGCGAGCGTTCAAAGCCGGGGCGGTAGACGTCAGACCATGAATTACAGGCGCATTTGATCACCTCTATTTCAATAGCAAGGCGCTTAAATCGTGCTGCGGCGATTTTTTCGGATGAAAAACGCCGGACGCGCGTGGCTTTCTGGGGCTGGATCGCAACCAGCCCTTCGCTCGACAAAAGATTGAGGGCTTCGCGCACCGGCTGTCGTGATACCCCGAACTTTGTCGCGACTTCCGCCTCTGACAGTTTCACGCCCGGCAGGATCTCCAGTGACATGATCTCGTCGCGGAGCTGGGCAAAGATGACTTCCGCTGTCGTGCGTCGTGCGGAGATCGAATACGCCATAGCCGGTGGCCTTTCCATAGATGTGCGGCACTGGGTTTTGCCGCGTCGGTTCGCCTGTATCCCCGTAGTGCCGCCATATTCAAAGAAGCGCCAGTACCAGATTGCGGTTGCCAATCGCTCTATTTCACCATACTACCATACCAGTTTGAATTGCAACGGATGCGACAATGGCTTTTTCAGAACAGGTGGTGGATGGCGGCGTAAGGCGACAGGTTCTGGCGGACCACGCAGACCTCATGATGGTGGCGTTCCGCTTCAGGGCCGGAATGGAAGGCGCGCTGCATCACCACCCGCATGTTCAGTCCACCTTTGTCCGGTCCGGCCGGTTCAATTTCACGATGGATGGTGAAACCCGCACGGTCGGTGAAGGCGACAGTTTTGTCATCCCGTCAGACACCGAACATGGCTGTGTCTGCCTGGAAGACGGCGAGCTGATTGACTGCTTCACCCCACGACGCGACGACTTTCTTTAAAACCACAGGTGCCAAATGCTTACCGTACGAACACTTCACGCTGTCAGCCAGTCCGAAACAAAATCGATGGACACGACTGCCCTTCGGGAAAACTTCCACTTCGACAGCGTCTTTGCTCCTGGTGAGGCGCGCCTGCTCTACACGCATTACGACCGGATGATCGTAGGCGGCGTGATGCCCGACGGCAATGCCATCACACTCGACGAGGTCAAAGAATGCGGCACCGCCTCGATCCTTGACCGGCGCGAGATCGGCATATTGAACCTTGGCGGGACGGCTGCGGTCACCACGCCCACAGAGAACCATGAACTCGGGCGGGGTGATGTGCTCTACCTTGGCATGGGGTCCGGACCGGTCACCTTCGGCACCGGCGGCAAATTCTATCTCGTGTCGACCCCAGCCCACAAAGCCCTGCCCGCAAAACTCATCCGGCTGAGCGATGCCGGCAGTGTCAAGATGGGCGCGCCGGAAACCGCAAATGACCGCACAATCTATCAGTTCATCCATCCCGACGTGATGGAAAGCTGCCAGCTGGTCATGGGGTACACGATGTTTCATGGCGGATCTGTCTGGAACACCATGCCCGCGCATGTGCACGACCGCCGGATGGAAGCCTACCTGTACTTTGATCTGGCCGAAGACAACCGCGTCTTCCATTTCATGGGAGAGCCAGATGAGACGCGCCATATCGTGATGCAGAACGAAGAAGCAGTGATCTCGCCGCCATGGTCGATCCATTGCGGCTGTGGCACCGGAAGCTACACGTTCTGCTGGGCGATGGGTGGAGATAATGTCGACTACAAAGATGTCGATATGGTTGCGATGGCAGACCTGCGATGAGTGCTTTTTCTCTTGCCGGCAAAACCGCCCTTGTGACCGGCGCGAATACCGGGATCGGTCAGGCCATCGCCGTTGCGATGGGTCAGGCAGGCGCACACGTGATCTGTGCAGGTCGCCGCAGCTGCGAAGGAACAGCGGAGCTGATTGGCGGTTCTGCCGAAGTCCTGCAGCTGGATTTTGCTGATCCCATGGCTGCCAGCGACATCTTCGCTGACCGTGCCATCGACATCCTCGTGAACAACGCAGGCATTATCCGGCGCGAGGATGCTGCCGAATTCTCCGAAACGGACTGGGATGACGTCATCGACGTGAACCTGAAGGCACTCTTCTTTACCTCTCAGGCCTTTGCCAGAGCGGCCATGGCACGCGAAGCGGGCGCCAAGATCGTGAACATCGCCTCCCTGCTGTCCTTCCAGGGTGGCGTGCGCGTGCCGTCCTATGTTGCCTCGAAACATGGTGTTGCAGGCCTGACCAGGGCGCTGTGCAACGAATGGGCAGCACACGGCATCAATGTGAACGCCATAGCGCCCGGCTACATTGCAACCAATAACACCGAGGCGCTGCGCAACGATCCTGACCGCAATCAGGCTATTCTGGAGCGTATCCCCGCCGGGCGCTGGGGAAACCCCTCGGACATCGCCGACACGGCCGTCTACCTCGCGGCACCAGCCTCTGATTATGTCAACGGCGCGGTGCTCAACGTGGATGGTGGATGGCTTGCGCGCTAAGGCGTCAGATCGAAACCCGACCGACGGTTTGACGCGGAAACAGGGCCTCCCCCTGTCTGATCGATCCGCGTCCTGACAGCCGCGACCGAAACGGGCGCAGCATACGTCACCCCACTGGATGTGTTGTCCGCAGAGTGATCCCTCGTATCCGGGACACCGAAAACCCAAGAAAAATCAGCCCTGCCCCCGCCAGTTCGATCTGAGCCGGCCGCGCGCCCAAAGCCCCCAGGCGATCAGCAGGGCAACAGCCGGCGTAAACGTGGGCAACATCGCGACGGTCTGCACAGTCAGCCGTCTGAGCGCCGCCATCAGAGTGAAAACGCTCACCACACCGCCAACCACCCCCTGGATCAGGAATTGCAGACCCAGCATCGCAGGCTCAGTTGTTGCAATCGACGGCCAGGCCAATGGCCCCAGAAACACAGTTGCAAAAACGGCACTCAGAGAAATGACCGCAGCCGTGCCTTCGAGCAGCGGGACCCGCCAGTGCCTCAGCAGAACGGTGTAGCCGCCCCACATCAGTCCGGCCGTGACAAACAGGGCAATGCCGGTCGCCCAGGTGCGCGAAACGCTCTGCGCTTCGAACCCGACAAGCAGCCCTAGGCCCGCGAACATGATCATCGCGCCCAGTACACGGGGGCCGGTGATTTGCTCTCTGAGCAGAAGCGCACTGAAAACTGTCCCCGCAACAAAAACGGCGACCGGTGCAAACAGCAGGCCGTGCGACAGCGGTGCAAACTGATAACCTGAGACCGCCGTGAGACCAAACAGGGGGCCTCCGAGCACGGCGAGCACAATCAGCCGCCGCAGAGGAACGGTGCCTCCCTGGCCCTGATGGCGCAGCCATGCCAGCACCAGGAATGCGAACACACCCGGCGTCGCATACCGCAGAAAACTCAGCGCCTGCGGGGACATGCCCGCGTCTGTCCCGGCCTTCGCCGCCACGTTAAAGCTCGCCCAGCAAAGAACTGTAACCATCCCCCAAATGGCACCGGCGAAAGACGTTCTGCATGGGTCTGGCATTGGATCTGTTCCTGCAAATGAGTGTTGCAGTTCATTTTGCAGATCATCCTTTATACTCTCCATTGCTGAGTTATGATGCAATCAATACTCTGGAGGTATAGGTTGGAACTTCGTCACCTGCGCTATTTCGTGGCCGTCGCCGAGCACGGCGGCATCAGTCATGCGGCTGAGCGGCTGAACATTGCTCAGCCGGCTGTCTCCCGCCAGATCAGGGATCTGGAACTGGAACTCGGTTTTGATCTGCTCCTGCGGGAAGGGCGCCGAGTGGTTCTGACGGACGCCGGTCGCACTTTCGCAGAACGGGCCCGCGCCATATTACAGGACGCGGAAGACGCGGCAGAGGCCGCAGGCCGCATCTCGCGTGGGGAAGCGGGGACGGTGCGCGTGGGCCTTCTGGAAAGCGCCTCCTGGGCGGGTCACGTGCCGCTCACACTCAACCGCTTCAAACGCAGGCATGACCGGATCCGGCTGGAAATCCATCCGATGAGCTCGGTTGAGCAGATCAACGCGCTGCTGGCGGGCGAACTCGACGCAGCTTTTGTCTACCGGCAGGACAATATCGCCGGGGAAGCCCTGAACATACACTCCCTGCGTTATGACAATGTTGTCCTGGCGGCTTCCACAGATCTTGTTTTTGGCCATGACGAGCCGCTGACGTTCGAAGACATTGACGGGTTGCCCATCGTTGCGTTTCCCAGAAGCGTCGCGCCTGCCTATCATGACAACCTGTTCGCCGCCCTTTCTGCGATCGGGTTCAATGCTGAAATCGTTCAGGAAGCGCAGGACGAAACCACCATTCTCAGCCTTGTCTCCGCAGGCGTCGGATGCGCCTTCGTGAATTCAGCCAATGCACAGCGCCCACCGCGGCAGGTGCAGTTCCGCGAGGTCGAAGGCCTGTCCGTTCCGATTGAATTTCTTTTTCTGACAAGAAAGTCCCCCGGCAGCCTGACCCGGCTGCTGGTGGACACAGTTCAGGAAATCAATGCTGAACAGGCATGAAAATAATACTTCTTAAAACTTTTTAATTATCATTCCCCGCTGCCATGTTTGATCCATCGAAACACAGTTTGATGGAAACACACCATGACACGCATTGCGAAAACTGCTCTTGCCAGCACCGCTCTTATCCTTGCCACCAACCTGCCTGCCGGTGCTGAGTCCCTGTCCGGCACGCCGATAACTGCCGAAACCCTTGTGGATCATGCCGAAATGATCCGGATTGCTGACACCATTGATGCGGCGGTCGACGCAAAAGACTGGGCACTGGTCCGCAGCCTGCTGACCGACGACATCCGCGTGGATTTCACCTCTCTGGCCGGTGGCGAGCCCGCAACGATCCCGTCTGACGCGCTGATCGCCGCCTGGTCGGGCAATCTCACCGCTGAAAAGCAGTCTTTTCACCTGCGCGGCAATCACCGGATCACCTTTGAAGACGACGGATCCGCCACCATGCTCAGCCACGGCTACGCCTGGAACAGAATGGACCGCGGCGCCCTGCCCGAAAACGGGGGCGACGCGCTGTGGGAAGTCTGGGGCACCTACGAGCACAGTTTTGTGGAAACCGACGACGGCTGGCGCGTGGATGGCATGAGCTTCTTTGCCACCGCTGAACGCGGCAACGACTTCGTGCGCAACACGCCCGGCAGCTGATCTGCCCTGCCCATCACGCAACACACCCCTTACCGGAGAGCCAATCCATGACCGATCATTCTGAAGCCATTAATCACAACCGCCGCGCCTTTCTTGCGGGCATCCCCGCCGCTGCGGCAACCGCGGCGCTCGGCGCAACGCAGGTCGCTGCCCAATCCTCCCCGGCCCCGGCAACCGGACGCCGGATGCTGGGCAGCCTCGAGGTCTCCGAACTGGGGCTCGGGGTGCAGAACATGCACCGCACGTTCCACTCAATCGTCCCGGACCGTGACGACATGATCGCCCTCATCCGCTCGGCCTACGAACAGGGTGTCACCTTCTTTGACTGCGCCGAGGTCTATGGCCCCTTTGAGTGCGAACGCATCCTGGGCGAAGCGATGGCCCCCTTCCGCAACGACATCCAGGTCACGACAAAATTCGGGTTCGGCGTCGATCCTGAAACCGGGACATGGGACTTCACTGTCACCAGCCAGCCAGAGCGCATCCGCCGGGCTGTTGAAGGGTCGCTGCAGCGCCTCGGGACGGACCGCATTGATCTGCTCTACCAGCACCGTGTGGACCCGAACGTGCCGATCGAAGATGTCGCAGGTGTGGTCAGCGACCTGATGGACGAGGGCAAGGTGCTGCACTGGGGCCTTTCGGAAATGGGGCCAAAAACGCTGCGGCGCGCGCATGAGTTGCTGCCTGTCAGCGCTGTGCAGAGCGAATACTCCATGCTCTGGCGTGGCCGCGAGCAGGACATTCTGCCGCTGTGCAATGAGCTTGGCATCGGCTTTGTGCCCTTTGCGCCGCTGGGCTATGGCTTCCTGACCGGCGCGGTTGACATGCAGACCAGCTTTGCGCCGACCGATTTCCGCGCCCTGACAACGCGCATGGATCCTGAAAACCGCCAGATCAACATGTCGCTCGTCGAACTGACCCGCGACTGGGCCACCCGCAAGGACGCGAAGCCTGCCCAGATCGCACTGGCATGGCTGCTGGCACAGGGCGATACGATCGTGCCGATCCCCGGCACGACACAGATCACCCATCTGCGGGACAACATCGCGGCTGCTGACATCCGTTTCACGGACGGCGAACTGGCAGAGATCAGAGCCTCTCTCGACAGCATCCGTGTTATGGGCGGTCGCGCACCCGACCTGGTGGCGGGCTGGTCCGACGTCGAAGCACCCGACGCGTAACGCCCCATGGCCTGGCTTGCCAGCAAGCCGGGCCGCACACCTGCAGACCGGGACCGGGCGGGGCACGGGACGACAGGCCCACACGCCCTATATCTCCAACTCAGACCACTCCGGGGCGACAGAAATGGAAAATACGTTCCAGCGAGAATCCGCAAAACGTCTGATCCGGGCAGAACAGACCGGACTGCGCCTTGCTCTGATCTGCCGGTCTGTGATCACTGCCGCCGCATTTGTCTGGTATGTTTTCGCGGCCTTTTTCTTTCCCGAATTGTCCCCGCGGTTTGCGACTATCGGCGTTCTTCTGGGGTTTACGGCTGTTGGCATCGCGCACGTGATGATCATCGGCACAGCATACGACCGGCCCTGGATCAAATACGCGATCTACAGTCTTGATGTCTGCGCCATATGTGCCGCATTTGCCCTGGTTCCGATCAGCGCCGCGGAGGACGTCCCCCAGATCATCGCGTTCCGCGCCTACGGCATTTACTTCCTGTTTCCGCTGCTCGCGATGGCCTGCCTCAGTCTGTCCTGGCAGCTGGTGCTCTGGACCGGCGCAATGATCATCGCCGGATGGTGGGCCGCATTTTTCCGGGTTCAGAACAGCATGGACCGCAGCCTGTCCTGGGCAGACATGCCGGCACCTGCAACCACCGCAGACTACGAACGCGTTTTTCTGTCCATTGACTTTATCGGGCGGGGCAACCGGATCGAAGAGACGGCCATGATCCTGTTCGCAACCCTGGCCCTTGCCGCTGCTGTCTACCGCGCACGCGCTGTCTTCTTTGCGCAGATCGCCGCCGATCTGGAACACCAGCGCGAAAAATCACTGCGCGAGCGGGTGTCGGACCTGCTTGGCAAACATGTTCCCGAAGCCATCGCAAAGCGAATGATCGAGGATGAAACACCACTGCACCCGCAACGTGCGCGCGGCACGGCCCTGGTCATGGATGTGGCGGGCTTTACGACCTTTTCCGCCCGGCACACACCCGAACATGTGGTGCGGACGCTCGATGCTTTGCTGTCCGATGCGGCCAGGGCGGTGTCCGGGTACGGCGGGGTGGTCCTGTCTTATCTGGGTGACGGATTTCTGGCCACGTACAACACTCCGGCCCCGGTTGCAGAACACGAAGCCGCGGCCATCGACACAGCCCGGCAGCTTGTGACGCTTGCGAAAAGCCACGGTTTCGATGTCCGCATCGGGATAGCAACCGGCGATCTGGTCACAGGCATTATCGGGAGCGAAACGCGGCAGTCCTTCACGGTCTACGGCGATGCGGTCAATCTGGCGTCCCGGCTGGAGGGCCTGGGAAAGGAGCACAAAGCAGCCATTCTTCTGGATGAGGCGACGGCCTGCGGTGCCGGGACGGCACAGAACCTGACCGCACTGGGCCGGTTGCAGATCCGCGGCATTGAAGACGCGCAGGAGGTGTACACGGCACCAGTCCGGCGCCCGTCCGGCACGGGCGTCACAGGGCGAAAAGCGCAGCGGACCTGACCTCAACGCTGGCCGGGAACAGCACGCCCCTGACAGATATACCTTGCGTTCTGACGGGGGTGCGATACGGATCTGCCCACGCCGCGCAATCAGACAGGGGACGGGAAATGTCAAAAAACAGCTGGAATATTGCGGTTATCCCCGGCGACGGCATCGGCCGGGAAACTGTTCCGGAAGGTCTCAGGGTTCTGCAGGCGGCGCAAAAACGGTTTGATCTGGGGTTCGAATTCACCGAACACGATTTCGCCTCCTGTGACTATTATGCGCAACACGGTGAAATGATGCCCGCCGACTGGAAAGACCGGCTGGCCGGAAATGACGCGCTGTACTTTGGCGCCGTGGGCTGGCCGGAACTGGTGCCGGACCACGTGTCGCTCTGGGGGTCGCTGATCCAGTTCCGCCGGGAGTTCGATCAGTACGTCAGCCTGCGACCCGCCCGCGCGATGCCCGGTGTCCCGCTGCCGCTGGTTGGCCGCGCGCCCGGCGACATCGACATGATGATCGTGCGCGAGAACACCGAGGGCGAATATTCCTCAATCGGCGGGCGCATGTTCCCCGGGACCGACCGCGAGATCGTGATCCAGGAAACGGTGATGAGCCGCACCGGTGTCGACCGCATTCTGAAATATGCCTTCGATCTTGCGCAACAGCGCAGCGGGCACCTGACGTCAGCGACCAAATCGAACGGCATTTCCATCACCATGCCCTACTGGGACGAACGCGTGGCCGAAATGGCAACCCAGTACCCCGATGTGAAAGTCGACAAATACCACATCGACATCCTGACCGCCCAGTTCGTGCTGCACCCCGACTGGTTCGACGTGGTCGTCGCCTCTAACCTCTTCGGGGACATTCTGTCCGATCTCGGCCCCGCCTGCACGGGCACGATCGGCATTGCACCCTCAGGCAACATCAACCCCGAAGGCAGGTTCCCGTCGCTCTTTGAGCCGGTCCACGGCTCTGCCCCGGATATCGCAGGGAAAGGCATCGCTAATCCGGTTGGCCAGATCTGGGCCGCCGCGATGATGCTGGATCACCTCGGCGCGAAAGACGCAGGCCAGGGGATCGTGACAGCGATTGAACGTGTCCTGTCAGAGGAAGCACTGCGCACGCCCGACCTCGGCGGCCCGGCAGATACAAAAGCCTGCGGGAACGCGATTGCCGACGCGGTTCTGGACCTGCCGTAGATGACGGTGTCACGGTTTATCGACGGTTTCACCGTCCAAAAGGCTGCCCTGTCCGGCATCACAATCAACTACGCCAGCGCGGGCACGGGCCCTCCCGTCCTTCTGCTGCATGGCCACCCCCAGACCCATATCGTGTGGCGCGGGATCGCACCGCAGCTTGTCGCAGCCGGGTACCAGGTGATTGCGCCCGACCTGCGCGGGTACGGTGACAGCGACAAACCGGCCAGCGACGCCGCACATCTGACCTATTCAAAACGCGTGATGGCGCAGGATCAGATCGCGCTGATGGCATCGCTCGGGCATGACCGGTTCGCAGTTGTTGGCCATGATCGTGGCGGGCGCGTCGCGCACCGGCTGGCTCTGGATTTCCCCGACGCCGTCGAACGGCTGGCCGTGCTGGATATCGCTCCGACGCTGACGATGTACGACCGGACTGATCAGGAATTTGCCACCCGGTATTTCTGGTGGTTCTTCCTGATCCAGCCCGATGGCCTGCCCGAAAAGATGATCGGCAGCGACCCGGAATACTTCCTGCGCCGCCACATCGCCGGGCAGGTCAAAGTTGAGGGCGCGGTCAGCGAAGAGGCCATCGCGGAATACCTGCGCACCTACCGCGATCCGGCCACCATCCATGCGATCTGCGAGGATTACCGCGCTTCCGCCAGCATCGACCTGGAGCACGACCGCGCCGAACCGGACCGCCGTGTCACCGCGCCCCTGCTGGCGATCTGGGGCGAAAAGAGCGTTGTCGGCGCGCTCTATGACGTGGAAGCCACCTGGCAGGAAAAGGCGGAGCAGGTCAAAGGATGCGCCCTGCCCTGCGGCCACGCGATCCCCGAAGAAGCGCCGGATGCGCTGCTTGAAAAGCTGCTCGGATTTCTGCCCTGACAGCACAGAAAAACAGACCGCCAACGCCACATCGCCAGTGTCCTGCCGTCACGAAAACCGGCACGACAAAAATGGCACGCCAGTGAAAATGCAGAGACACAGACCCCTTTGTCCGTGTTGACCCGCCCCGTCTGATTGCCTAACTCCGGGCTGAGACTGGGGCTTGCCGCCTCACTCCATGGAGATTTTATGAAAGAGTCCCGGGCATAACGCCCGTTCCTGGCGACCAAATTCAGGAACACCAGCACTGACAGGCCAACTCACGCGCGACGCTGAGTTGCAGGTTTGTTGTCCTTTCGTAATATCGGAACATTCCAATGAACATCTCAAAGCACGAGCAGCGTGTTTTGCATGAACTCGCTTTGGGCGGCGAGATCAAATTCGTGCGCGCTGACAACGGCAAGATCAGATCCGTACAATGTATCACCCGCGACGGCTTCGTTTTCCCGGCCTGCACGCTGAAAATTTTCACGCGGCTGAAGGAAAAACGCTTCATCAAATCCATCAAAGGCGGCCCCTACCGCATCACAAAACTAGGCAACTCATCCGTGCGTGCCCGGATGAACCAGACGTGAGGTAAATCCATGAAACAGAACGATATCAACGAAATTGCAGAGGTGCACCGGCGAGCCTTTGGCCCGGACGAAGGCCCGGAGACAGCGCAGCTTGCCAAAGACTTTCTCTCTCACCCCGACACCATTTCGATCAGCGTCGAACGGGACGCACAGATCGCGGGCAACGTGCTTTTTACGCGGTTTGTTTTTGCTGAGCACCCGGATGCAAGCTGCTGCCTGCTCGCCCCCTTCGGCGTCCTGCCCGCGTATCAGGGTCAGGGTGTCGGGAGGGACCTCATGCAGGCCGGCCTGGACCATCTCAGGTCCGTCGGCACCGATGCGTTTTTTGTACTGGGCGTCCCGGCGTTTTACCCGCGCTTCGGATTTGCTCCGACAGACGTGCGGACCCCGTATCCGGATTTGCTGACGATCCCGCAAGCCTGGATGGCCTGTGATCTGACCGACGGGTCTCTCGACAATCTGAGCGGCCCGACAAGGGCGATCCCGCAATTCATGCATCCGCACTGGTGGGATACAACAGAGCGCAGATAAACCTGCGCCATGAAGAACCAGACCTTCGGTCCTGCATCCCGAAAGTCTGGCTCACGCCACAAATCGCTGTCGCCCTGCCAATAGTTCAGGCACCCCTTCAAGCGCGGACGAAATGTCGGCGCTATTCTAATTTTGCCGGATGCTGCGCAGATTTCAGAAGTCTGCAAAGAGCCCAACTTGTGACTTCGATGTTTTCGCTGCGCGCGCAAGCAGCATCTTGAGTACAGCAACGCGACGCAAAGAGCGGCCATCTGAGCCGGGTGCAGCGAGATTTTGTCAGGCAAAGAACAAGACGCGGGACGATGTCGTCGCTGACACATTCATCCATCAGGCCGCGTTGTCCGGAAACTGTCGGTCGAGCATCAGGGGTTCGCCCCTGCCGTTCACGCCGTTCAGGTAAGAGCGCATAAACCCGGCTAAACCGTGCGATTGATATCTCATGGGTGGAAAAGTGCTTTTACCGGCCAGATTTTCGCACCCCCATTTCACTTCCAGGCCAGAGTCGGTTTGCTTTCCGTACAAAGCAAGGGAAGTCAGGAAAGTTCCGCTTTTCCAGCATGGTTTGTTACTGCCCATCCGAGACTGGTCGATAACTCGAAAGCGATCTGGGTGATCCGGGGGCCAAGTTTTTCGCGATACTCTGGTGTGAACACCCGGACGGATCCCGTGGCGCCAATGGACATCAGTGCCCCCGGTCCGCTTGGGGCAAGCGGGGCGGCAACCGAGCACATGCCCCGCTCAATCTCTTCGACGCATTCTGCAAACCCGCGCGTCCGGATGGTGGTAAATTCTGTTTCCAGATCGTCGATGTCCGTGACTGTGAATTCCGTATAGGCGCGCAACCGTCCTTCCATTTCGCCGATATGGAACAGGTCGGGTGAAAAGGCCGCGACAGCCTTTGAACAGGAGCAGGCATGCAGCGGGCGCTTGCCGAGGCCCGGGTGCAGAAAGGATACGCCCGTATCCGGTGTCTCAACATGGACGATTTCCACCGATTTTCCGCGCAAGCGCGACAGGAAGAATGCGGCACCCTCGCCCGCGGCGGCCTGTTTCAGCACCGGCGCAATCACGTCCAGCAGCGCGCGATCGGAGTGATCGCTGCTCGTCACGTTCTTCAGCCTGACACCAATGGCGAAGCGCCCGCGGGCGACGGGTTCCAGAAGGCCGACACCAACCAGATCCTGGACCAGCCGGTAGGCCGAAGGTTTGGGCAGGTCGGAATGGGTGCAGATATCGGCCACGGTGGCCTCGCCCTTCTGCCCCACGATTTCGAGTATGGAGACCAGTCTTTCCAGATGCATATTTTTACCTTGCGAGAATCCAATTATCGAATTACGAGAAAACAGGATGCATCGCAAGGGAGGAAGGTGATGATGGACGGCGCATGTTGCGGCCCGGGCTACGCGAGCCCTGCAGAGGCCATAAAAGCCCCTCGTGAAAAGCTGCTTTATACCATTGCCATCTACACCGGCACCGGCATCCAGAAACCGGATTATCTTGCGACCGTCGATGCGGATCCCGACAGCCCGACCTATTCCCAGGTGATCCACCGGCTGGAAATGCCGGGGATCGGGGATGAATTGCACCACATGGGCTGGAACGCCTGTTCGTCATGTCATGACGACAGTTCGATGGCGCGGAAATACCTGCTGGTGCCAGGTGTTCGGTCCAACAATATCCATGTGGTGGACACCGCCACCGACCCGCGCGCGCCGCGTCTGCACAAGACCATCGACGGGGCCGAGATCAAATCGAAAGCCGATCTGAGCGGCCCGCATACGGTGCATTGCCTGGGCAGTGAGATCATCATTTCGTTTCTGGGCGATGCCAAAGGCGAGGCACCCGGGGGCTATCTGCACCTCAACAAAGATTTCGAGATCGTCGGCCGTTGGGAAGAGACGATGGGTGACATCCCCTTCAGCTACGATTTCTGGTACCAGCCACGGCACAACGTGATGGTCAGCTCGGAATGGGCCGCGCCGAATACCTTCATGCCCGGCTTCGATCTGGAGGAGGTGGGGCATCTGAAATACGGCCGCCGCCTGCATTTCTGGGATTTCGAGGCGAAGAAGCCTGTCGAAAGCATGTATCTGGGCGAAGACGGTCTGATCCCGCTGGAAGTGAAGTTCCACCACGACCCCGACAGCACGCACGGGTTCTGCGGCGCGGCCCTGTCCGCCAACGTCATCCATTTCTGGAAGTCCGAGGCGGGAAAATGGGAATGGGAGAAGATCATCGACGTGGAAAACGAGCCGCATCCCGAGTGGCCGATCCCGGTGCCCGGCGTGATGAGCGCGATCCTTGTGTCAATGGACGACAAGTACCTGTATCTCAACAACTGGCTCCATGGCGACATGCGCCAGTACGACATCAGCGATCCGCACAATCCGAAACTGACCGGCCAGGTCTGGATGGGCGGGCTGCTGGACAAGGCGCCCGAAGTCAACGGTGTCAAAGTCGCGGGCGGCCCCCAGATGTTCCAGCTATCGCTCGACGGAAAGCGTCTTTACGTGACCACGTCACTGTTTTCGACCTGGGATAACCAGTTTTACCCCGAAATCCGCGAAAAAGGCGGGGTCATGGTGATGATCGATTGCGATGTCGAAAACGGTGGCATGTCGATCAACCCGGATTTCATTGTCGATTTTGGCAAGGAGCCCAACGGGCCAAGCCGCTGCCACGAAACCCGTTACCCAGGTGGCGATTGCACCAGCGACATCTGGCTGTGACCGCGACGCGCTCCATCACGCTCGCCAACCGCGACGGCGCAGCCTATCAGGTCGACGCCCGGCGTCCGCTGTTGGACAGCTTGCGTGAGCAGGGGGTCGATCTGCCCTATGGCTGCAAATATGGCGGCTGCATCACTTGCGCGGCAAAGCTGACCGCCGGCGAGGTGGATCAGCGGCGGCAGGTGGCGCTGAACAACCGCCAGATAAATCAGGGTTATGTCCTGCTCTGCGTCGCGCGGCCTGTCACCGACATCACGCTCGAAATTGGCGTCGAAAGCCACGACAAACTCTACCGTAACCCGTTCCTTGATCCGCTCGAGCCGCATGAGTTGAAAGCGGATATCGCAACCACACGGCCCTCACACAGCGAAGCCGCTGAGCACACCGAGAAGGAGGCCTGAACCATGCCCGTTGAAGCGCTCGACGACCTCTATGACTATGATCCGAAATACCTCGCTGACATCCTGAAGTCGGTCAAGTCCATTGCCATGGTGGGGGCCAGCGCGGACAAGACCAAGTTCAGCTACGGTGTGCTGCGGGTCTTGCACGAAACCGGCTATGACATGATCCCGGTTAACCCGAACCGCAATCTCAGGGAGATTCGGGGCATACCCGTTTACCATTCGCTGGAGGAAATCGACCGCCCTGTGGACATGGTCGAGGTCTTCCGGCCCAAGGAAGAGCTTTACGCCATCACTGAACAGGCGATTGCCATCGGGGCAAAGGTGCTCTGGGGACAGATCGGCGTATACGATGATCGTGCAGCGAAGCTGGCCGAAAACGCCGGGCTGAAGGTTGTCATGAACCGCTGCCCCAAGATCGAACTCTTCCGCCCCTTCTGGAAACCGCGCCTCGATCTCGCGATCTGACGGCTGCCTGCTTTCTGCAAAAGGATTTCGTTCATGCCGCAAAATATCACCAAAAACGCCAAGGATATCGTTAAAGAGGCGATGGAGCAGGTGCCCGCAATCAGCGCCGAGGAGGCGGTTGCTCTGTCAGGTTCTCCCGATCATGTCTTTGTCGATCTGCGCGACGGTACCGAACAGGCCAGGACGGGCATAATTCCCGGCGCCGTCGCATCCTCGCGCGGGATGATGGAATTTCACATCGACCCCGAAAGCCCGGCACACAAGCCGGAGTTCAGTCAGGACAAGACATATGTCTTCTACTGCGCCTCCGGCGGGCGCTCTGCGCTGGCGGCTGTCGTGGCGATGGAGATGGGGTTGTCGCCGGTGGTGAACCTGTCGGGCGGTGTTGCCGCGTGGAAAAAAGCTGGCGGAGAGATGGAATAAATGATGGACGGAGCAGCGGAAAACAACACCCTTCTGGTACGCTCCGACACGGATGGCATCGCCGTCCTGACACTGAATGCGCCGAAGTCAGTCAATGCCTTGTCAGAGGACATGCTTGCAGCCCTTTCGGAGACGCTTGACGCCATTGCGGACGACCGAAGCGTCAAGGTCGTGGTGCTGCGCAGCGGCGGCAACCATTTCTGCGCGGGCCACAACCTGAAGGAAATGACCGCACGCCGCGAAGACGCGGATGGAGGGTTCCGGTATTTTCAGGACCTCTTTGCCAAGTGCTCCGCAATGATGCTGCGCGTCGTGCGCCTGCCGCAGCCGGTGATCGCCGAGGTAAAGGGCATCGCCACGGCGGCGGGATGTCAGCTGGTGGCGTCGTGCGATCTGGCCGTCGCTGCTGAGGACGCGACATTTGCCACCTCAGGCGTGAATATCGGCCTCTTCTGCTCGACACCGATGGTCGCGCTGTCGCGCAATGTACCGCGCAAGATGGCGATGGAGATGCTGCTCTTGGGAGAATTCCTTCCCGCCGGCCGTGTCGCCGAAATGGGTCTGGTGAACCGGGTCGTGCCGCCGGCGGATCTTGAGGGGACAACCATGGAAATGGCGCGCATTATTGCCGACAAATCGCCCTCAGCGGTCAAGATCGGCAAACGCACCTTCTATGAACAGGCGGAAATGCCGCTTGAAGAGGCCTATGCCTTCTCGGGCCGCACCATGGCCGGGAACATGATGGCCCGCGATGCAGAAGCCGGGATCGGCGCTTTCACCCGCAAAGAACCGATGCCCGAATGGACCGAAGAATGACGTTTGACGGGCCCGTGCTGGCGCGCAATGCCGCCAATCACACGGCCCTGTCTCCTGTATCGATTCTCAAGCGGGTGGAGCGGGTGCATCCTGAACTGCCTGCGCAGATCCACGGGCGCATCCGGCGCAACTGGGGCGAGGTTGCGGCGCGATGCAAGCGTCTGGCCTCGGCGCTGGCGGAGCGCGATGTTGGCAAGGGTGATACCGTTGCGCTGATTGCGCCGAATATCCCGGAGGCGCTGGAATGCGCGCTGGCGATCCCGATGCTGGGCGCGGTGCTGAACGCCAGCAACACGCGGCTCGATGCGGGGACAATTGCCTACATCCTCGAGCACGGCGAGGCCGGGGTGTTGCTGGTCGATACCGAGTATTCCGCCCTGGCCGCAGAGGCTATCGGGCAATCCGGTCGCGACCTGCTTATCGTCGACATTGAAGACACCGAAGGCCCGGGAGGCGACCGGATCGGCGCGCTGACCTATGACGAATTCCTGGCCGAGGGCGATCCCGGTTTCGCCTATGCCCTGCCGGACGATGAGTGGGGCGCGTTGGCGCTGAACTACACTTCCGGCACCACGGGGCGGCCCAAGGGCGTGGTCTATTCCCATCGCGGCGCGTGGATCAACGCGGTCAACAATGTCGTGACCTGGCAGATGCCGCACCACCCGGTCTACCTCTGGACGCTGCCGCTCTTTCACTGCAACGGCTGGTGCTTCCCCTGGACGATCACCATGCTCGCGGGTACGCATGTGTTCCTGCGCGCGCCGCGTGCGGATGCGATCTATGACGCCTTCGCCGATCACGGCGTGGCCCATCTGTGCGGCGCGCCGATCATCATGTCGATGATATCCGGCGCGGAGCACAAGCGTGAGTTCCCGCAGAAGATCAAGATGATGACCGCCGCCGCACCACCGCCTGCCAGCATCATCAGGGGCATGGAGGCGATGGGCATCTCCATCACCCATGTCTACGGCCTGACCGAGGTCTACGGCCCCGCCGTTGTGTGCGCCGAAAAGCCCGCCTGGGCCGATTTGCCCGTGCAGGAACAGGCTGACCTGAAAGCGCGGCAAGGCGTGGCCTACGAGTTGGAAGAGGATGTGCTCGTCCTCGACCCCGAAACGGGCTCCCCGGTGCCGTGGGACGGCGAAACGCTGGGCGAGGTCGCGTTTCGCGGCAACATCGTGATGAAGGGCTATCTCAAGGCGCCCGAAGAGACCGCCGGGGCCTTCAGGGACGGCTGGTTCTGGTCGGGCGACATCGCCGTCCAGCATCCCGACGGCTATGTCGAGATCCGCGACCGGTCCAAGGACATCATCATCTCAGGCGGCGAAAACATCTCATCCATCGAGGTGGAAAAGGCGCTCTATTCGCATCCCGCGGTCAACCTGGTGGCTGTTGTCGCCATGCCCGACGAGAAATGGGGAGAGGTGCCCTGCGCCTTTGTCGAACTTGCCCGCGATGCGACCGAAGAAGAACTGCTGGCCCATGCAAAGGCAAACCTTGCCGGTTTCATGCGCCCGAAGAAGGTGATCTTCGGCAAATTGCCGAAAACCACCACAGGAAAAATCCGTAAAAATGAACTGCGTGATCTGGTGCGCCAGTATCGCTGACCGCTTATCCCCATCAGTTGGAACACGAACATGAGCACGACCCACGAACTTAGTTTTGCCAATTTCAGCTTTGGCACGCAGGTCCGGAAATCCCCCTATTCCGACGCGGCTGTACGTTGGGGGGCCAAGGGCTTTTCGGTCTATAACCACATGTATATCCCGCGCGATTTCGGCGGCTCGGAACAGAACTTCTGGAATCTGATCAAGCAGGCGATCCTGTGTGACGTGTCGGTCGAACGTCAGGTCGAGATCAAAGGCCCGGATGCTGCGAAATTCACGCAGTACCTTTGCTGCCGGGACATTTCGACCTGCAGGGTCGGGCAGTGCAAATACGTACTGATCACCGATCAGGATGGTGGCATCATCAACGATCCGATCGTTCTCAAACTGGCCGAGGATCATTTCTGGCTGTCCATTGCCGACAGCGACGTTCTGCTCTGGGCCCGTGGCGTGGCGGTGCATGCCGGCATGGATGTCGAAATCTCCGAACCCGACGTGTCACCACTCCAGCTACAGGGCCCGAAATCCCGTGACATACTGCGCGCCTGCTTTGGCGATGCACCGACCGAGTTGAAGTATTACCATTTCATGGAATACGACTGGCACGGCGTGCCGCTGATCATCTCGCGCACCGGTTGGTCAAGTGAACTGGGCTACGAGATCTTCCTGCGCGACGGATCCGCCGGCAACCGCTTGTGGGAACACATCATGGATATCGGGGTGCCTATGGGCCTCAAGCCCGGACACACGTCTTCGATCCGGCGGATCGAGGCAGGCATGCTGTCGTACCACGCCGACATGAACCTGGCCAACAACCCGTTTGAACTGAACCTCGATCGCCTGGTCAGCCTCGACACGGACGCTGATTTTGTCGGCAAGGAGGCGCTGAAGCGGATCAGGGAACAGGGTATCAAACAGCGCCTGGTCGGCCTTGAAATCGAAGGTGAACCTTTTGTGGGAACAAACGACTTCTTCTGGCCGCTAATGAAGGATGGCACGCAGATCGGTACGGTCACCTCGGCGGTTTACTCTCCGCGGCTGAAGAAGAACATCGCGCTTGGAATGCTTAAAACTGAGACTGCAGACATCGGGACAGAACTGATCGTGGACAAGCTGGGTGAAACGCGCGGCGGCGTTGTCGTGCCCGTCCCTTTCTATGATCCGAAGAAGGAGCTGGCAGCGAAAAGCTGAACGAGGCGTGTTGATCTGCCTAATCCGGATCGCCAACTCAGGTAAACTGACTTCGTGCGAAACGACCAGTTTCGCCGGTCCTTTCACACGCACGGTTAAGCGTGATCATTTCCTCACTGGCTTGAGGGACCGGAAGAAAGCGAGGCGTGGGTCAGGGACGCGAACACGCCAACTCCGACCTGTCCCAGTGCCCGGACAAGTTCCAGCTTTAGGATCTCCATCGCGCGCGCGGCCCCTTCGGCCCCGCCAGCGCCAACACCATAGGCGAGCGCACGCCCGGTAAAGGCGAAATCCGCCCCGAGCGCTTTTGCCCGGAGGATGTCGGCACCACGACGGATGCCGCTGTCGAGGATGATCTTCAGCTGTCCGTTCACTGCCTCTGTGATGGCGGGCAGTGCCTCTGCAGTCGCCGGGCCGAACGCAACCTGCCGCCCGCCATGGTTGGACACCACGATGCCATCCGCACCCAGTTCAGCACATTTGGCTGCATCCTGCGGATGCAGGATACCTTTGATCAGCAAAGTCCCTTTCCAACGTTCCCGCAGACGCCGAAGCATATCCCACGTCAGGCCCGGCGTGATCAGCGTCTTTTGCACGTCGGCGTAGGATGTCGCGCTTTGCAGAAGGTCGGCATAATTGGCGATGTTGGGCGTGCCATGACGCAGACTGGTAAGCGCCCATTGGGGATGTGCAGCGCATTGCCAGATGACCTCTGGCGTGAACCTGAACGGCACCGACAACTGGTTGCGAATGTCGCGATCGCGCTTGCCCGCGGCAGGGACGTCATCAGCAAATGGCTGTCGATGCATCCCAACGTATTGATCGTGGATGAACCGACACGTGGTATCGACGTCGGAAGCAAGTCGGAAATCCACAGGCTTTTGCGCGAGCTTGCGGCGCAAGGCTATGCCGTCATGGTGATCAGCTCAGAAATGCCCGAAGTGCTTCATGTCTCAGACCGGATTATCGCGATGTATTCCGGCAGGGTCATGCGCACCTTCACGTCTGACGAGGTGACGGAAGACAATCTTATTCAGGCGATCTCGGGTCTTGGCGGCGATCAGGCGGCTTGAACCCAACGCGTAAATAAACCAGATTTCTGAAAGGGAACAGGTATGAAACTTGTCCGCTATGGCCTGCCCGGTGCCGAAAAATCCGGTCTCCTTGACGCTTCGGGTCGTGTTCGTGATCTTTCCGGAGTTGTAACGGACATCGCAGGAGTTGCGCTGCGTCCGGGCACCCTGAAAAAACTCGCGGGGCTTGACCCGGAAAGCCTGCCATTGGTCGAAGGCACCCCGCAGCAGGATCTTCGGCTCGGGGCCTGCGTCGGCAACATCGGTAAATACATCTGCATTGGCCTCAACTACGCCGATCATGCCGAAGAGGCAGACATGCCGGTCCCGGACGAGCCGATCCTTTTTAGCAAATGGACCTCTGCAGTAATTGGCCCAAACGATGACATCCAAATTCCACGTGGATCCGTCAGGACAGACTGGGAAATCGAACTTGGTGCCGTAATCGGCGAACCCGGCAGCTACATCGAAGAAACTGACGCCATGGGCCACGTCGTGGGTTTTTGCGTCATCAACGACGTGTCCGAGCGCGACTTCCAACTCAACCGTGCCGGCACTTGGGATAAGGGCAAGGGATGCGATACTTTCGGCCCGACCAGGCCGTGGCTTGTTACGCCCGACGAAGTCGCGGATGTCGACAATCTGGACATGTGGCTCGACGTTGATGGCGACCGGATGCAGTCAGGTTCGACCGCCACACTCATCTTCAAGGTGCCGTATCTTATCTCCTACCGCAGCCAGTTCATGAGCCTGCAACCAGGCGACGTGATTTCGACCGGAACGCCTCCGGGCGTCGGCATGGGGCAAAAGCCACCGCAGTTTCTTAAGGGTGGTGAAACTGTTTCGCTTGGTATCTCTGGACTTGGCGAGTAGCGATCTTTGGTCAGGCCGGCAATCGCATAGCCTGCGGTCCATCTTATCGATGGACCTGAAAAGAGAAACATTCAAGGACTGCGCAGCACCGCAGCGTCCACCTTCGGGTTCTTCGAACGATGCCTGCGAAAAGGGAGGCTCGCCCCCGAAAAATCCTCGGCTGACGAATGACCGCTCCTGGGAGTTTCGCGATGGTGCCGTTCTGTCTGTGCCGCACCTGCGACCGTTTTCTGCGTCAGCAATGGCCGCAGTTGCGCAAGTCCGCTCTGCCCGCAATCCGCCCTTAGCCCGTCATCAACATTTCCACAGAGCACGCCGCGTTGCTGAGACCAAACCCGCGCATCGACACCGTGCGCGCCTGAGTGACCCCGACACCGAAACCGGCAAAAGGATTAAGGTCTCTCCCCGGAGCCGCAGACGGCCCGAGCCGGGAACTGGCGGGTTCTGGGTCAGGCTCGGTGTTGCAGGCGCGGTAACCGGGCTGGGGCCGAGGTCATTTTTCCGGGCTACCGGTATTCCGCCGTTTCGGGTCCCTGGCCAAACCCGGACCGGTATGAAAGGACAGTCCCGAACGTCAGCAGACTGTAGCCCATCAGTTCTATGCCCTCCTGCAGCGCGGCTTTGATCTCCCAGGAGTAGTTCTCCGCCATGACAGCCCGCCAGAGATCGCCCGAACCGTATATCCGGCTGAAGATCAGCAGGACGACGAAACCGACCAGAATATAGGCACCCTCCCGGGTGCCCGCGTGACGCAGGAACGGCGCTCTGAGGGTTTGTCTGTGCCGGACGGCAAAAGCGAAACCAAGGCAAAGAACGAAACCGACC
The DNA here is from genome assembly GCF_055693285.1 of Roseobacter sp. S87. The sequence goes on along the minus strand of NZ_JBVFTR010000004.1, from coordinate 302,206 downwards.
GGCACCGCCCAGAAGCCATGCCGGATATCATCAAAGTGAGCATCGTTTTCGCGCAGGAACATGCAAAAGCAGAGCGTCGCAGCACACATCAGATAGCCTCTCGCTGTCGGTATCTTTCGCGCACCGACAAAGAAAAGCGCCGCGGTCGAGAAGATAAGCAGCGCCTGTGTCCATTCGGTCAGGCTGGTTTCAGAGATCTGACCGAACAGAATCGTCGCATCCAGAAATATCAGGAATGGCACCAGGACCGACATCAGAACAAGCGCGATGGTCTCACCCCAAAAGCGGCCCATGCTGAAGGTATGATGACCGACCGGCAGTGAGCCTGCGAAGCGCTCAGTGGTACCGAATTCGGATTGAGAATCCTGTTTGATGATCTTGCTCGCTCTGGGGCCGGTCACAATTACAAACTCCGGCTCTTGAATTTTAATGCCGGAATTTCCCAAGCGGCCGGGTTTTTGTCAAGACTGTGCACACCTGCGTTTGATCAAAACGGCATCAGCACATCTGCAGCTGTCAGTGAATGCTGCGACCAGTGACCCGGGGAAACCCCCTTGTCTTTCGTCCCGATGAACGGCGCTCTGATGGTACATTCCGGCACGCTGCATGACGCCCATTTAAGGCGTCAGCGCCCCCGGTGACCCCGCAACTTAAGCTACAGCGCCGCGCCACGCCCGGAAAGCGCCCTGATCACAGTCTCCCGGGTCTGAACTGCGCCTGTCTGCAGATATTCCATCGCTCTGAGCGCCGCATCATGTGCTTCGACAGACGAGCCACCCACGCAGTCTTCCACCACACGGCAGAAGTAATCTGACTGATGGCCATCGACAAAAGTGTAATGCACACAGACGTCGGTCAGCCCGCCGCAAAGGATCAGCGTGTCGACCCTCAGACCGCGCAGCAGGATCTCGAAATCCGTGCCAAAGAACGCGGAGTAACGCCGCTTCGGGATCACATAATCCCCTTTGCGAAAGTTCATCTCTTCTTTTGCAACTTCGGTGCGTGGATCCCCGTCGAGGCAATGCACGTCCTCATCTCCATCCAGCTCGCGCCCGAAGTCGATGAGATCAGGGCGGTGAACCTCCTGAATAAAAATCACGGGCACATCGTTGTCATGCGCGGCGTCAACCAGATCACGCGCCGCAATCATCCGATCCCGGTAGCCGGGCATGTTGGCAATTGACCGCACTGCGCTGCCGTCGATGAAAGTGCTTTTCTGAATGTCGATCACGATCAGAGCCGGCCGCCCCTCGATCAGAGTCCGTGCACGTTTTTCCCTCGTGGTCATTCTGTCAGTCTCCGTATTTCCAGTGGGCATCTGAACCAAGAAGCAGCATCCCGGCAATCAGAAGGATCAGACCTGCGATACCGGTCAGGCTCAGGGTCTGGTTGAAAATCACAAGACCCGCGAGCACGGAACCGACAGATCCGATGCCGGTCCAGATCGGATAGGCGATCCCCACTGGCAGTTTTGTCATGGCTGCGTAAAGTGCCATCAGGCTCGCGGCCATCGCAACCGTCGTCAGCACCAGAAGCCCCCAGGAGAAACTGATCCCGAGCTTTTTCAGCCCGGTCGCCCATGCGACTTCCAGCCCGCCAGCGATTGTGAGAAATATCCAAGCCATTCTGACCTCCATTCACGCAGGTCGTCCTGACAAAAGCCCCTTCTGCGGCCGGGTCGTCCCGGCGGGCCATAAGGCGGGAATTACCCGCCTCAGATCATCGCGTCAAGATAGCAGACCGGTTTTGCCGCTTTCCTCTGGTCACGCTTTCCCCCGATTACCACAGGTCCCCGCTGCGTCCGTTTTGGCCGGCACCCAAAGGCAGAAATGGCCGGAAAAGGTGTTTGATTGTGTCACAATGTCCGCTCTGAGCCTATAGTCACCGATGCTGCGGTCGGCCCGAACGTCTGCTCTTGGCCGCGTTGCCTCAAGTGTTTTTAAGCGCATTAATTTTGGGCGCTTCCAACTGCGTCTCCAAACGAGACACTGATGATGTCGCACAAGGGGCCGTCTTCGATAATATCTCAGCCACTACCAAAAAACGAAACGTGAGCGTTGCCAGGAACCGTATCTTGTGTACACTTTGCCCAAAGTTTTTGGAGACTAAAATGCGGCTGATACTCACCGCAATACTGGCTTTGGGCATTTCGATACCGGCAAAGGCTGATATTATTTCTGATGCCTGGGGAATAATGACTGACCCATTAAAAATCAGGGCAGGCTCCGAAAACATATTGCGTGCAGTGCGCGAAGCTCGAGATGCAATAGTTGCACTGGACAAAGTTCGGGCTAACCTGGACAAACAAATCGTCCGGTATCTTCAAGACATTGACCAGAAGATTGATCGAGTAGATTCAGCAACCGAAGCTAGAATCGATCAAATTGCAGATGAAGTCAAAGAAATTGAAGAACGAATTGTGGCCGATATATTAGGGATCATACATGAGGCTGAATGTGTTGGAATAAGACTAACAGATGAAGCAATTCGGCAAGCGTTGCGAGACGCATTGCCAGTCTGGCTCGAGGGCGACACAAGTGTCATACAAATGCCGTTCGGTGTCCAACAGGCCTACACCTTCTTTGGACTTATCCCCTGGGGCGAGGAACCTCTTACTGTGAAAATCGATCTGAACGCAGGACTTAGTCCGTATGATATCTTCAAGAGCATTGAGGATGGGTACTTGGAAAGTCTGTCCAACGCGGGGGATTCCGATGATGCCTATAAAATTATTGTAGCGTACGGCGAGCTGGCACGGTTAGCCAGGAAATATGCCTGCTTCTACAAAAACCAGAGTCTTGAAGAGCGTTTGATCCGTCGATTCAACAAATACAACGCTATTGTTTATGCTTGGGAAAATGCGGTTCGCGTGGAGGGTTAGTTAAATTATGCGACATTTGAAGACGGTAGCCGCAGCACTTGTTCCGATGTTGGTGATTGGCAGTCAGGCACAAGCTGACTGCACCAGCGTTGTCGAGTGTGCCAACGAAATCATGGAAGAGAATGTGGCCCTTCGTGCGCTCATTGAAACAAGAGTGCCCCAGGGCGCGATCATGGCTTTCAATTTGAGTGAGTGCCCCGCCGGCTGGTCACGCTTCAATTCAGCGAATGGGCGTTTTCTTTTGGGGGTTATTGATCCCGATCGATTGGGCTCGACAGGGGGGCGTTCTGATATCCCCAATCAGGGAAGTCATGAGCATCCTGTTGAAAGAGGACGCGCACCTGGAGGTGGAAGGTTTGGGAATGATAATGCCGATGACCATTGGCACACAGGACCGGCGGGAAACCACAACCACGGGGGCAGCAATATGCCGCCCTTTTTAGAAATCTTGTTTTGCGTGCGCGATTAGGTCGCCTAACAACTAAATATTAGAGTCCAAGCATCGCTTTGGCGCCAAAGCGGACGTCCATTGCAGCCGTTCCAACGGCAGCTTTGTCCACACACCTGACATACCCGAACGCAGATCATCACAGGCAAAATTAATTCTGACAGGGTATCGGCCAGCCGGTGCATTACTCTTTGATGACTGACGCCTGATCCCAGACCTGCGCTGCGTCCGCGCATATGGACTTTTCCGGCCTGTATCTGCGGGGGTCGTCGAGTGAAGACGCATGCACATAAATCCGGTCGCTCATCCGCTCGCTGTTCCGCGTCAGCTGTGAGCCGCATTCCGGGCAGAAACCGCTGAAAGTCGAACCGCCCGACCCTCCTTTCATTTCGTAGGTTTTGCAGGTCTCGCTGATCCTGAAATCCGAACGTGAAAGAGGTATCATTTCCGAATGGCCCGAACCGGTAAGCTGCTGGCAATCCCGGCAATGACAGCGGAACATCGGAGCGCCAAGCAGTCTTCCCTCAAAGCGCACCAGTCCACATTTGCATCCGCCCGCCAACTGCCTGGTCATCTGTCATCCTCCCGGTCAGCAGGCTACGACAGAAGTCCCCCGATGTCAGCTTGCCGTTCAATGCAGCCCTTAACCCCGCATCAACCTTTGCACAGCGCACGCTCTGTTACTGCACCAGAACCCGCGCAACACCGCCGTTCGCACCGACGTTATACCGACGCAACACCGACGTTTTACCGACATCGGATCTGCCCTGTTTTGCTGGCAAAAGGGCCAAAGTCTCTACCCGGGGCCCCGGGACCGTCCGCACCGTTGCGCGGGCGGTGGGTTAACTTTCTGACCTGCCCGCCGGATCACAGAAAGCGCCCCTAGAAAACCCACCCGGCTGAGCCGGTGCTATCAGTACGCCCGACCAGAACAAACCGCCAGCAGTGTCCCGGTCTGTTACTTCAGACTGGGCACCTGCCGAAGTCTCTCACGGGCCAGGTCCAGAAAGCTTCTGACTTTTACTGACACCCGCCTTCCCTCGTAGTGGATAAGATGGATCGGCAGATGTTCCGGTTCATAGTCTTCCAGAACGGTCTGCAGCTGCCCGGATTCGAGGTCCGGGCCCACCTGATAGGAAAGTGCCCGCGTGAGGCCCCAGCCGGAGCGTGCCAGAGACACTGCGGCCGCAACGCTCGTGACAGACAATTGGGGGGACAGCTTGACAGCATGGTTCTGTTTCTGACCGAACCGCCATTCGTTGGTTGACGTTACTGTCGTTGCCGCGACCAGACGGTGACGGGCAAGATCCTCCGGCGTCTGCGGGACACCATGTTTCTCGAAATAGGATGGCGCGCCGCACACCACGCGGCGGACCTGACCCACTTTGACGGCCATCAGGCCGGCGGATGTCAGCGGACCAATCCGGACGCCGATATCGAGGCCTTCCTCAGCCAGGTTCACGACCCGGTCCACCATCAGAATGCTCCCCGTAACTTCCGGATGGATGTAAAGGAATTCTGCAAGAATTGGTGCGACGTGAATGCGCCCGAATTCAACCGGCGAGGTCAGGCGCAGCATTCCCTTCGGCTTGCCGACAGCACCCGAGACGCCATCGTTTGCAGTCTCCAGATCTGCCAGTATGGCGCGGACATCGTCCAGATAGGTCCGCCCCACATCTGTCAGACGCACAACACGTGTGGTCCGGCTGAAAAGGCGCGCACCGATCCGTTCCTCAAGTTCGTTGATCCCGCGCGTGGCGGAGGGCGCACTCATCCCGAGGGTCCGTGCGCCCCCGGCAAAGCTCTCCGCCTCGGCTACCGCGACGAACACCTCCAATGCCTGCAGCCTGTCCATCGCTGCCTCCCATAATTCCGTTTTGTGAAATAATCCCTTTCCAGGTTACAGTATTATTATCTGATCACAACTCGAATAGTTTGCTTCCAGTAGCTGGCAGGCACCACCGCCCGAAGCAGATTTGACAGGACTGATCCATGACCACAGAAGCTCCCCGTCACCCGTTGCCGCCCTTTACCGCAGAGACCGCCCGCGAGAAGGTTCGTCTTGCCGAAGATGGCTGGAACTCCCGCGATGCCGCAAAGGTGGCGCTGGCCTATACGCCGGACAGCAAGTGGCGCAACCGGGCCGAGTTCCCGCAGGGGCGGGAGGAAATTGAAGCTTTCCTGACCCGCAAGTGGAACAAAGAACTGAACTACCGCCTGATCAAGGAACTCTGGGCACACAGCGGCAACCGCATCGCCGTGCGCTATGCCTATGAATACCATGATGACAGCGGCAACTGGTTCCGCGCCTACGGCAATGAGAACTGGGAATTCGACGAAAACGGCTACATGGCGCATCGCCACGCGAGCATCAACGAAACTCACATCCGCGAAGAAGACCGCCGGTTTCACTGGCCGCTGGGGCGCCGCCCTGACGATCATCCCGGCCTCAGCGACTTCGGCTTTTAACCTCACTCAGAACTGGACTGACGTATGACCTCCCCTATCAAACTCTACCGCACCCCCAAATCCGGCCACTGCCACCGTGCAGAGCTCATGCTGGCGCTTCTGGAACTGCCGTATGAAGCCGTCGATCTGGATATGGCCAACGGCGCACACAAAGCGCCGGAATTTCTCCGGATCAGCCCCTTTGGCCTTGTTCCGGCGATCGATGACAGCGGATATACACTGGCGGACAGCAACGCTATCCTGACGTATCTGGCGCAGACCTATGCAGCTGGTTCGAACTGGATACCGGCGGATCCGAAGGAAGCAGCCGAAGTACAGCGCTGGCTGACAATCGCCGCCGATAACATCTATTCGGGCCCCTGCGCCGCCCGCCTGGTCAAGCTGTTTGGCACATCGCACGATCATGCCGCAGCTGTTGCAAAGGCACACGACCTATTCCGGCTGATGGACGCACACCTGGAAGGCCGTGAGTGGCTCGCCACGGACAACATCACCATCGCCGATGTGGCCGGATACAGCTATATCGCGCACGCCCCCGAAGGCGGCGTCGATCTTGCCCCCTACTCCAACATCCGCGCATGGCTGGAGCGCATCGAGGCCCAGCCGGGTTTCGTTGGCATGGTGAAATCACCCATTCCTGAACTGGCCTGAGCCCGTCACGCATGCCGGGATCTCTCCCCACCCGGCATGCACCCACCCTTTCCCGGCAAGGAACGCATCATGTCAAAGATGGACCACATAAATCCGTTTCACGAAGGTGAACTGAAGGCACAGGCCCGTGCAGGCGTCGGTGATGTCGCAAAATGGGCGGGTGGCTTCATCCGTGATTACCTGCCCGAGCAACACCGTGACTTTCACACCAACCTGCCCTTCCTCGTGGTTTCAGGAGCTGATGCCGAAGGACAGACATGGATCACGCTGGCCGAAGGTCCCGACGGCTTCGCCAGTTCACCCGATCCGCGCCGGCTCACACTTGATCTTGACCCAGACCCGACAGACCCCCTGGCCGGTGCCTTTGCTGCAGGAACGGACATCGGCGTGCTCGGCATTGAGCTCGCCACCCGACGCCGCAACAGATTCAGCGGGCACATTCATGCGACCGGCGACGGCTACCAGATCGACATCCGCCAGACATTTGGCAACTGCCCGCAATATATCCACGAGCGTGCCTGGACGCGTGCGCCGAAAACGGCGACGCCAACAGCACACCGCGGCAAGGCACTGACACCCGCTCAGACCGCACAGATCAGTTCTGCAGACACGCTGTTCATCGGATCTGGTCATCAGGGCAGGCCCGGTGCTGCATCGAACGGATTTGACGCGAGCCATCGCGGCGGCGCGCCGGGCTTTGCGCATGTGGCAGACCCCACCCATCTGCAGATCCCGGACTATGCCGGAAACAACTTTTTCAACACCATTGGCAATCTGATGTCCAATCCCCGGGTCGGCCTGTTGTTTGTGGATTTCGCAACAGGCGGGCTCTTGCACATTACCGGCCGGGCCAGCATTGACTGGGAGCCGAAGGGTGCGCACGACCCCGATGCCTGGCGCATGATCAACGTCGAAATTGACGGCGTTCTGGAACGCCCCGGCGCCGTCGGGTTGCGGTGGGCCAGGCAGGATCATCTCAGCCGCAAACTCAGGGTCGCAAAGCGCGTCGACGAAAGTGACCGCATCACTTCCTTCTATCTGGCGCCATTCGATGGCAGTGGGACCGACCCCTTTGAGGCGGGCCAGCACCTGCCTGTCGAAGTTCAGATTCCCGGCCAGAAAGGCGTATCAAAGCGCAGCTATTCCCTGTCCGGCGCGCCGGACGACCGCTCGCATTACCGTCTGAGCATCAAACGCGAAGACAAGGGTCTGGTGTCACGTTTCTTTCATGATGAGCTGACCACCGGCAGCGTGATCGAAGCGCGCAAACCGTCGGGTGATTTTGTCATACCCTGCAGTAACTGTCCTCTGGTTCTGGTCAGCGCAGGCGTAGGGCTTACACCGATGGTTTCAGCGCTGCATGCGAACGCGGATCAGGCGGACCGCGATGTCTGGTATGTTCATGGCGCGCGCAACAGTACGGATCATGCGCTTGCAGATGAGGTCCGAACACTGGTCAGAAACAACGACCGGCTGCACAGCCGGGTTTACTACAGCCGACCGCATCCTGAGGATACGCCCGGACAGGACTTTGACGTCGAGGGGCGCATTTCAGCGGCGGATCTGACAACTCTCGGAGCCGGACCGGATGCGCGATACATGCTCTGCGGGCCCGCCGCCTTCCTTGCTGACATCCGCAACGGCCTCGAAGACGCCGGTGTACCGGCTGACCACATTCACTTTGAAACCTTCGGGCCTGTGGGGTGATAATATGGGTGGACTGGGCGATGTCATCCTCTGGGAAATACACGAGGCCTGTGCCGCCCGGTTCGCCGGCGGAGACCTCGCACCGGGCGAGGCAGCTTTGGGCTCTCCTGCTCAAACTCTGCCAGACGGCTGGCCGGAAACCGTGATCAAAGCGGATGTTCGAGCCCTGCCTCGCAGTCCGGAAACCGGTAGATGGCGGGCATGAAGATGCACCAGAAGCAATCTGAGAAACCAAGCGGGCCTGCTGAAAACGCTGAGAACCGCGAACCGGCCATTGCCACAGGTGGGGAAAGCCCCCGTATGATGGATCGCTCTGACCTTTTCGAGCACCACAACTGGATAAACGAAGCCTGCGGGGATGACCTTTGGGAACTGTAAATCATTCCAGATCAGAACCTTAGCGGGAAATTCTCTCAAATACTGTATCCGGCCCTCACCACGAGGCGCCGGATTTACGCGCGCTTTCATTGCAGGCTCCCCAGCTTTTATTATTTCAATTTTCAAACTATTATATTGTCAAATTTCCATATTAATGTTTTATACCAAAACAATAATTCTTCTTGTGACACGAAGCGCTCCCATGCCCCGGCGCGCAACCCAAGGAGAAAAACATGTCCAGAACACTTCGCACCACCGTTGCTGCAGCTCTCACAACGGCAATAATGACGTTGCCGGCCCATGCCGGAGACGTCTCATACGGATATGAGACGGTTGATGGCGTCGAAATCTTTTACCGGGAGGCCGGAGACCCTGCCAATCCGGCAATCGTGCTGCTGCACGGCTTCCCCAGCTCATCACACCAGTACCGCCAGCTTCTGGATGACCTGTCCGATGAATACTACCTGATCGCGCCGGACTACCCCGGCTTTGGCGCCAGCGGTTTTCCGTCATCTGAAGAATACGAATACACCTTCGACAACATTGCAGACACCGTTGAGGGCTTTCTGGAACAGAAAGGCGTCAATCAGTTCTCGATGTATATCCAGGACTATGGCGCGCCTGTCGGGTTCCGGCTTGCGACGGCCAATCCCGAAAAAATCGATGGCCTGATCATCCAGAACGGTAATGCCTATGACGAAGGTATCAACCGCGAGGTATGGGCCCCCATCCTGCACCTTTGGGAAAACGGACGCGACGCCGAACTTGAGCAAACCCTGATCGACAATGTGTTCAGCGTTGGCGGGCTGCGCTGGCAATACACGCACGGCACCCGGAACCCCGACGGGATCAACCCGGACAACTGGCTGCTGGATCATCAGGCGATGAGCCGCCCTGGCATGCATGATGTTCAGATCAGCCTGTTTTACGACTACCGCACCAATGTGGCCAAATACGCGGAATGGCAGGCCTACATGCGCACTCACCAGCCCCCGCACTGGTGGTCTGGGCAAAGAATGATGCCTACTTCCCCGTGCCCGGTGCCGAAGGCTATCTGCGTGATCTCGAGGACGTCGACTACAACATTCTCGACACCGGTCACTTTGCTCTTGAAGAAGACGGCGATCTGATCGTCAGCCACATCCGGCGCTTTATGTCGGAACGTTTCTGAACCCATCGGCGGGGCCCTGCGCCCCGCCGGTACACTCTGTCGTCAGGCACAGCGCTAAAGCCTGTGATTTGGCAGACGGAGGTTCTATACCTGACACGAACGGTTTCACGGGCTGCATTCCGCAGACCCCGAACGACCTGAAAACGTTCCGGCGCACAGGCCGGATAACCTCCATACCCCATCCGGGATGCAGACCCACGTTGCACCCAGTAGCCCTTATGAATGACCGGACACCGCCAATCATGACCAATATCTCTATCGCCCGTCTGAACCGTTTTCCCGTTAAGGGCCTGAGCGCTGACCCATTGAATGCCCTGACCCTGACAGCCGGCGAAGGCGTGCCCGGCGATCGTTTATTTGGGTTTGCCCGCTACAATTCCGGTTTTGACCCTGAACGCCCGGAACCGCTGCCCAAAGAGCGTTTTGTCGTTCTGGTGAAAGAGGCGGCCCTCGCCGGTCTCAACACTTCATTTGATGACGCAACGCACATGCTCCGCATTGAGGCCGGTGAAGCAGTTCATACGTTTGACATGCGCAACGACGAGGCCCGGGTCCGCGCAGGCGTGTTTCTGCACGAGGTCCTCGGGTTGACTGATCCGGAACCACCCGTCTTCGTATCCTCAGCGCCGCATCGCTTTACAGATGTGTCCGTGGTCTCACCTCAGATGATGAATGCCATTTCCGTTGTGAACCACAGCTCGCTCCGGGATTTCGGTGCCCGCATCGGCGCGGACGTACAGGCCGCCCGCTTCCGCGCGAATATCGAGATCGACGGGTTACCGCCTTTTTCCGAACTGGGCAGCGTCGGACAGACCCTCGCCTTCGGGGACGTACGGCTGCGCATCCTGTCGAGAACGAAACGATGTGCCGCGACAGAGGTTAATCCGGAAACCGCTGAACGCGACCTGAAGGTCCCCTATCTGTTGCGCAAAGAGCTTGGGCACATGGACATGGGTGTCTATGTTGAAGTCACCGCAGGCGGGCGTCTCGAAGTTGGTCAGACCGGTCGGATCGGGGAATAGTTCCGCAGCCGGGCCTCGGCATTTTTGTGAACGGCCTGCCAGCAGCAGTCAGGCACTAACCCGATTGAGGCACAGGTGCTGTTTCCGCAATCAGACCCTTTGCTTTCAGCGCGGCCCAGAACGCATCCGGTATCGGTGTCGCAAACCAGTCTAGAATCTGTGTGAACTCTTCTTTGCTCCGCGGGCCGGGTATGACGGACGACACAATGTCATGACCGAGCGGGAACTGCAGCGCGGCGGCCGGTAACGGGATCGAAAATGCGTCTGCCTCTGCGCTGAGCGCGCGCGCCTTTTCCACTACGTCGGCCGGTGCCTGCGCATAATTCCACATGTCGCGGCCAACGAGGATGCCTGAGTTGAAGGGGCCTCCGCAGATAATCGAGGTCCCTGCCGCGGCACAGGCAGGGAACAGAGCATCGAGAGGCGTTTGCTCAAGCAGAGTGCAGCGACCCGCCAGCAGAAATACATCCCAGTCACCAATCCCCAGCGCATCCATGCAAACCTGGTTCTCATTCACACCGAGACCGATCGCGCTCACGCTTCCGGATCTGCGCAATTCGTCCATGGCGCGATATCCACCCGTCGCCAGATCGCGGAAGTGGCCATCGTTGGCATCACCATGCTGGAAGGCGCCGATGTCATGCGCCAGCAGAATGTCGATACGGTCAACGCCCAGCCGCTGCAGATTGTCCTCAAACGCGCGCATCACACCGTCATAACTGTAGTCATAGACGACATTGAACGGCAACGGGTTGATCATGCCAAAGTCCATGGGATTTTCGACCGCGCCGGGGCGCAGCAGCCGCCCGACCTTGTCAGACAGGACATAGTCCGTGCCGCGTAGCATATCGCCGATCACACGTTCGGAGCGGCCAAAACCGTACCAGGGGGCTGTATCAAAATAGGTGATGCCCGCATCTTTTGCCGCACCGATCAGGGCGGCCGCCTGCCCATAGTCCAGATCGACGAAATTCCCCCCAGTGGCGCGCCACCAAGTCCAAGCTCATCAACCCGTAAACCTGTCCGTCCAACCTGTCGCTTTTTCATATCTTTCATTCTGTCCTACTGGAATCATACCGGGCACGCGGTCCGTCAGGGCATCAGCTGCCCGCCATTCACTTCAATGGTCTGCCCGATAATATAGCCCGCGAGCGTATCTGAGGCGAGAAACAGATAGGCCCCCACACAGTCGGACGCGACACCAAGCCTGCCCTGCGGCACCGTGGCCAGCATCGCATCCAGCTGTTCTTTGGTGGAATACCGCTCGTGAAACGGCGTGGAGATCACCCCCGGCGAGACCGCATTTACGCGGATGCCGTACCCGATCCATTCCTTTGCCATGCCCCGCGTGACGTTCGACACAAAGGATTTGGAAGATCCGTAAAGGCCCGCGCCATTGCCGGCACCATTGCGTGCGGCGATCGAGGTTGTGTTGATCACGAAACCGCCGTCCTTTTTCAGATGCGGCAATGCTGCTTTTGACGCCACAAGGATCGAACGGGCGTTCAGATCCATGACCTCATCATAGTCTTTGTCGCCCACGTCTTCGTAGGAAATGCGGCGTACCATGCCCCCGGCGTTGTTGATCAGCCCGCGCAGTCCGCCCAGACGCCCGGCCACATCTTCCACAGCGGCCCGGAGCTCTTCTGCGTCTGACGCGTCCGCGCGTGCAAGCTCGACATGCCCGCCGTTTTCCCGGATTTCAGCGGCTAGAATCTCAGCTGCGTCTTTTGAAGAGTTGTAGTGCAGACCGACCCTCGCCCCCTGCGCGGCAAAGGCTCGCGCGAGCTCTGCGCCGATGCCCGTTGAAGCCCCCGTTATGAGAACGCCAGCGCCCTCGAACTCCGGCAACGAAAAATTGGAAAGTGTCATTTGTCTGATCCTTCTGATCGCGGCCTCAGTTCCGAAGCCCGTCTTTTGATGTATCACACCGGACCTGCCGGCAACCTCGACGCGTCAGTCGCGCAGCCCCGGTGGTCTGTGTTCAGATCGATCCGCCTTCGACCATGTAGTTGTTTGCGGAACACATCGCCGCATCATCCGATGCAAGGAAAACGACCATACGCGCCACATAAACCGGATCGATCAGATCCGGCAGGCATTGCCTTGACCGGTGCTTTTCCAGCCCTTCAGGAGTAGCCCAGAGCGTTTTCTGCCGGTCCGTCATGATCCATCCGGGCACGACCGTATTGACGCGGATGCGATGCCGGCCAAGGTCGCGGGCCATCGTGCGCGTCAGCCCGTGAACCGCGGCTTTGGCCGTGGCATAGGCCGGGAAACCACCGCCCGCCTCCCACCAGGAATTTGACCCCATGTTGATAATGGAGCCGCCACCGGCGGCAATCATGTCCGGTGCAACCGACTGAATTGAAAAGAACATGTGCCGCAGATTCGTGTGCATGCGTTCATCCCAGTAGTCCGGTGTCACATCCTGCCAGTCATGCCGGTCGTCGCGCGCGGCATTGTTCACAAGAACATCTGCCGGGCCGACTTTTGATCTGAGCTTTGTCAGGCCGTCGCGCAGCGCATCGATATCCCGCAGGTCACAGATTTCAAAAGCGATGTCCCCTGGTGTGCTGCGCAACAGTTCTGCGCTGGCTGCCGCATCGAGATCGAGAAACCCGACACGGGCGCCCTGTGCCGCAAATGCCGACACGATTTCGGCGCCGATACCGGAAGCCCCCCGGACACAAAAACGGTTTTCCCCGAAAGGCTCGGGTAGGATGCAAAGTCGGAAGTCATGCGGCTCACCTTTTCAAATCATCATTGCGCCCTGTTCGGATCGGTATGCCTTGTCAGACATCTGTGCGTCCCGGCCACCAGCCGACTGACCAGACCCTGGCGCAGCCGATAGGGCAGAATTGCATTCTCCGGCGCTGCAGAATGCACTCGGCTGCACGTGAGCCTCTCCGGCGAAAGAATACCAGAGACTTTATGAGCAGTTCACCCGGAAGTGAAACCGGTATAATCCGAACAGGTCGTTTTCCGGGCTTTCAGAAAACTGTCTCACCGGCCAGGCCGACACATGCGTAGGTTCGAAGGCGCACCCGATCAGCAATCCAGCGTCGTGTCCTGTTCCCATTGCGTCAGGTGCTGGCAGTACTGGTTCCACTCACGCGTCCGGAGTTTGACATATGCGTCCGAAAACTCATCGCCCATGATACCCGCCAGGAGCTTATCCTTCTGGAACGCACGCAGGGCATCCAGCAGGTTCAGCGGCAGTTTCCTGGCACCGCGCACCTTGTGACCCTCTGTGTACATATCAATGTCCAGACGCTTGCCCGGATCAAGCTGCCGTTCAATACCATCCAGCCCTGCCGCCAGAAGTGCGGCCTGAAGCAGGTAAGGGTTTGCAGCACCGTCCGCGAGCCGGAATTCCATCCGGCCTTTGTCCGGGATCCGCACCATATGGGTCCGGTTATTCCCACCATAGGTCACCGACTGCGGCGCCCAGGTGGCACCGGACAGCGTCGCGGGTGCATTGATCCGTTTATAGCTGTTCACGGTCGGGTTGGTGATGGCACACAGGGCCTGACCGTGGGCCATGAGCCCGCCCAGAAAACTGTAGGCAGTATCCGACAGGCCCATTTCATCGTCGCCGTCGAAAACGCAGGTTTTGCCATCCGGTGTCCACAGCGAGTGGTGCACATGGCAGCCGTTGCCGGTCAGGTCAGTGAAGGGCTTGGGCATGAAGGTCGCGCGGAAGCCATGCTTTTCCGCAATTTCTTTGACCATGAACTTGAAAAACGCATGCCTGTCGGCCGTCTGAAGGCAGGGACCAAAGTCCCAGTTGATCTCAAACTGACCATTCGCATCCTCATGGTCGTTCTGGTACGGTCCCCAGCCCAGTTCGATCATCGTAGAACAGATTTCTGCGATCACATCATAGCGACGCATCAGCGCCGACTGGTCATAGCAGGGCTTCTCATGGAAATCGCGCGCGTCGGAAATGCCGGAACCATCCGCGCTGATCAGATGAAACTCCGGCTCCACGCCGGACTGCATCATAAAGCCCATGTCGTTCGCTTTCGCGACGAGTGATTTGAGCACATTGCGCGGCGCCTGCGCGACAGGTTCGCCATCCATCCAAGGATCGCCCGCAACCCACGCAACCTCCGGCTTCCAGGGCAGCTGGATCGCGCTGTCGGCGTCCGGCATGACAAGCATGTCAGGATGTGCCGGTGTCATGTCCAGCCAGGCGGCGAAACCTGCGAAACCTGCTCCACCTTCCTGTGCGCCTGCAATCGCCTCTGCCGGGACGAGTTTCGCGCGCTGCACGCCAAAGAGATCGGTGAAGTTACACAGGAAAAACCGGACACCCTTTTCGGCAGCCCATTCCGCAAGTTCAGTCATCAGAAATCTCCCCTGTTTTGTCCGGGTATCCAGTCAGTCCCTGCCAGAGGCACGCCGGCCATGGCCGCAGCTTCAAGCGTCAGCGCACACAGATCCTCCGGCTCCAGGTTCAGAACATGGCTCTTGCCGTTCGCTCTGGCAATTGTCTGCGCTTCCAGCGCCATAACCTTCAGATAATTCGCCAGCCGCCGCCCTGCCTGTTCGGGATTAAGCCGTGCCGCAAGCTCCGGGTCCTGCGTCGTGATACCGGCCGGATCCTTACCTTCGTGCCAGTCGTCAAAGGCACCCGCGGTTGTGCCGAGCTTACGGTATTCCTCCTCCAGCGCCGGGTCATTGTCCCCGATCGCGATAAGAGCCGCAGACCCGATAGAAACCGCGTCCGCGCCTAGCGCCAGAGCCTTCGCGACATCCGCACCGGTTCTGACCCCACCCGAGATGACCAGCTGCACCTCACGGTGCATATCCAGATCCTGAAGCGCCTGAACCGCGGGTCTGATGCACGCAAGCGTCGGCTGCCCTACATGTTCAATGAACACATCCTGCGTCGCCGCTGTGCCACCCTGCATACCGTCCAGAACGACGACATCCGCCCCGGCTTTGACCGCAAGTGTCGTATCGAAATAGGGCCGCGCGCCGCCGATTTTGACAAAAACAGGCACTTTCCAACCGGTGATTTCGCGCAGTTCCATGATCTTGATTTCCAGATCGTCCGGTCCCGTCCAGTCCGGGTGACGGCAGGCGGAGCGCTGGTCGATGCCCTTGGGCAGGTTGCGCATCTCGGCCACGCGGTCCGAAATTTTCTGCCCCAGCAGCATACCGCCACCGCCTGGCTTGGCGCCCTGCCCGACCACGATCTCTATCGCATCCGCCCGACGCAGATCATCGGGGTTCATACCGTATCGCGAAGGCAGATACTGATAGACGAGTTTTTTCGAATGGCCGCGCTCTTCGGCCGTCATCCCGCCGTCGCCCGTAGTCGTTGACGTACCTGCTGCAGAGGCACCGCGCCCAAGCGCTTCTTTTGCCTGCCCCGACAAGGCACCGAAGCTCATGCCGGCAATGGTGATGGGTATGTCCAGTTCGACCGGGTTCTGCGCAAAACGGGTGCCCAGTGTTACGTTCGTTCCACAGGTTTCGCGGTACCCTTCGAGGGGATAACGCGACACGGAAGCGCCCAGAAACAGAAGATCGTCAAAATGCGGCAACCGGCGTTTGGAACCGCCACCGCGAATGTCATAAATGCCCGTCGCCGCAGCCCGGCGGATGTACGATGTTGTGTAGTCGTCAAACGTCCACGGCTTCTGCGGGTGTGTTCGAGGGGTTTCGTCCATCAATAGGCTCCCGCGTTGTCGATATCGAAGTTGTAGAGCTGCCTTGCGGACCCATAGCGCCTAAAATCTGCAGGATCCGCATTGCTTCCCGCCTCTGAAAGTAGAGCCGTCAGTTTTTCCAGGTGCTCGGGGCGCATTTCCTTTTCGATGCAGTCAGCGCCCAGCGATGCAACAGAGCCGCGGACAAAAAGCTGCGCCTCATAGATGCTGTCCCCAAGCGCGTCACCCGCGTCACCACAGACCACCAGCGTTCCGGACTGCGCCATAAATGCGCTCATGTGGCCCACATTTCCGTTCACCACAATATCAATGCCCTTCATGGAAATCCCGCAGCGGCTTGATGCGTTGCCTTTGATGACGAGCAGGCCACCGTGACCGGTCGCACCGGCATACTGGCTTGCGTCGCCTTCGATCACCACCTTGCCGGACATCATGTTCTCGGCAACGCCCGGCCCGGCTGAGCCATTTACATGGATCGTCGCACTTTTGTTCATGCCGCCACAGTAGTAACCGGTTGACCCCTGCACCGTGACTTCGATCGCGGCATCGAGACCACAGGCGATCGCATGAGCACCCACGGGATTCTCGATCGTCCAGCTTGTCTGGTTCGTGTTCTGAGCCTGTGCCTGCAACGCGGCGTTCACCTCGCGCAGGCTTTGCGTTTCCAGATCAAGGTGCTGCATCAGTGGCTCCAGAAGTAGGCGGTTGCGGGTTCAGGTTCCCAGACCTTCGCGTCTGCGATCCCCGGCAGGTTCACCAGAGCGCGGTATTCCGAACCGAAAGCAACATATTCGTCGGTTTCGGCCAGTACGGCCGGCTTGCACGCAATCGGATCGCGCAGCACGCCGAATCCATCCCGTGTGCCGACAACGAATGTATAAAACCCATCGAGATCGGTCAGCCCTGCTTTAAGGGCCTGACCCAGATCGTCGCCTTCCTGCATGCGGTGCGTGAGGTAGGCGGCGGCAACTTCGGTATCGTTCTGCGTCTGAACGCTGACACCCTGGCGCGCGAGCCTGCGACGCAGACGGTTGTGGTTGGAAAGCGACCCGTTGTGCACAAGGCACTGATCTGCCCCAGTGGAAAACGGATGTGCGCCAAGGGTCGTGACAGCACTTTCTGTTGCCATACGGGTGTGGCCAATTCCATGCGTTCCGGCCAGCGCCGGGATCTCAAACCTGTCGGCGACACTCTGAGGCATGCCAACCTCTTTGTAGATTTCAATCGCCGTGCCGCTGGACATGATCCGCAGCCCCGGATGGTCGGACCGGAGACGGGCCAGCGTTGCATCAGCGCGGTCCTGCGGCACCACAATAATGGCATGCGTATCGATGACCTGCACCTCAGTTCCAAGCGCGTCTTCGAGTCCGGGAAAGTCAGTGTCCGGCGCGGCGGACTGGACGGTAATCTTGGCCTTATCCCGGTCATCCGACCGGTAGACCGCAATTCCGGCGCTGTCCGGTCCTCTGTCCGACATTGTCACCAGCATTTCGGCCAGCAGGCGCCCGAGCTGCGGTTCAAGGGCTTTGTTTTTCAGGAACAGTCCGACAATCCCGCACATAGGGCCTCCAAAACACTTTGGCCCTGACATTAACGGGCGCGTACGGAGTGTCCATTCCGTGGCCCTTAAAAAGAAAATTTTGTTCCTGAAGAGAAAATATCCGGCGCCATTATTCCTGAGAATAACAAATGATCGACAGGTATTTTGCCGGCAGCCTTTCTAGGGTTTCCGGGCCGTGCGGCGCATCTGCGTCAAAAAACAGACTGTCCCCTGGCTCCAGCGCATAGAGTTCAGAACCATGCCGGTATTTCACCGCGCCCTCGATCATATAGAGGAATTCCATGCCCTCGTGCTGGAAGGTTTCGAATGTGTCAGAATCTTCTGTCAGGCTGATCAGGTAAGGTTCAACAACAACCGCACTGGACTGGGCGCTCAGCAAACCCAGCAGCTTGTAATGGTGCCCCGCGCGGGTGCCTGCGCGTTCGGCTTCGACACCTTCACCAGCCCTGACATGCATGACGGGTCTGTCTTCCTCAAAGCCCTTGAAGAAGCTCGTGAGCGGTGCAGACAGCGTATTCGAAAGCGCCTGCAGCATCGACAGTGAAGGGGACACCTGTCCGTTCTCGATCTTGGAAAGCATGCCCGGGCTGACGCCTGTCTCTGCCGCCAGTTCAACAATGGTCCATTCTCTTTTCTGCCGCAGCAGACGGACCTGACGCCCGATTGCCGCCTCCAGCCTTCTGTCCTGGAAAAGCGCGGTATTGTGCGGGTTCTGCAACGGAGCTTTTTTCATGTGCGCAGCCTAGCGACGCAACCCTGAGACGTCAGCACGGTTTTTGCTCAAAAACACCGGTTCATTGCATCAGAAGAGCCCCGCAGTGCACCAAAATCCCGAACGCCCTTCTCCGGGTGTGCGCATGCTTGCAACTAAAACCACCGGCCCCGATGACGTTCCGTGTGCAGGGTCGTACGGAGCCCGTCAAACTGCGACAACTGTCGCTTGGTCAAACTCAGCCTGATACGCTATACCCTTGCTTTAAAACCCGGAGGGGCCTGTGACGACTGCACATTCTCCACAAAAACGCTGCAAAGGATCAGCTGATGCGCCTGATATCAATTCTGCTCTGTGTGCTGATACTGGCAGTGCCTGTACGATCTCAGGAGAACGACACAGCGCCTCTGGTTGTTCCGTTTCTGCAGATACCTCCATTTTCCTACCTTAACAGCGAAGGCGAACGGGCCGGTTTTTTCGTTTCGTTTGCCCGTCAGATTAGCGCCGAAATCGGCGTCCCCATTGAATATCTCGATGTTCCCGATTCCAATGCTTTCACGCAGGCGCAGATTTCCGGCGAATCCCAGTTGATTCCGGGTATTCTGCAGCTTGCGCCAATTGCCGCGACCAGCGTCTTTTCCGATGTCGTCGCCGTCGACCAGCTCCGCCCGGCCGTCCGGGCGGACAGTACTGAACTCGTTAAACTTGGCGTCCTGACCAACAGACGTGTTGGAATAGTCCCACCGGCGATGGGATCACAGCACCCTGTTCTGGAGCAGAATACAGCCATTCCGTTCGCCACACCGCAGGGCGCACTGATGGAGCTTCTGGCAGGGCGGGTGGACGCCGTTCTGGCACCTTCGGCAGCCATTCAGGAACTTGCGCGCGATGCCGGTTTTGATGGCCAGATCCGTTTTATCGGAGAACCGCTTCTCGAAGCGACCCGCCATATCGCACTGCATGAGAGCCGTGCCGAGCTGCTGGAGCCGATCAATGATGCCATAGCACGAATGGAGGCCGATGGACGCCTCGAAACCCTTCGGCAGCGCTACAACATTGAAGTGCCGACATCCCCGCCTGATGTCCTTTCGGTGGCTGTGGCCCATTTCCCGCCTCACCTGATACTCGATGACGATGGCACCGTTTCCGGCTTCATTCCGGACGCGGTCAGAGAGCTGGCGGAACGGGCCAGTCTTGAAATCGAATTCGTCACCACTCCGCAGAGCGGATATGTCGAGGGACCTGCCGGAACCGGAACAGATCTTGTTGCCGGACTGGTCGACACGCCGGACCGCCGGGAACTGATGGATTTTTCCCTGCCCGTGCGACAGGTGGTCGTAGAAGCCGTATTCACAGGGGATGATGCGCCTTCCGTTTCTGCGGTGTCCGATCTTCAGGATCTGAAAGTCGGGGTTCTGGCCGGCTCCATCGTTGAGACGGTTGCTCAGGGTCCGGGGACGCTGGACATTGTTCCTTTTGAGAACAATGCAGCACTGCTGAACGCCCTGCTGGGTGGCAGCATTGATGCCGCGATGGCGGTCGCCGGCGCGCTGGAAAGCGAGGGCGGGACCACAGCCGCAGACACCCTGCGCGCGGCAGAGGTTGCGAAAGTCAACACGGCGATTGCGCTGCGGTTCGGGCTGGGCAGCATCCGGGAGAAGCTGGACGTTGTTATCCCGGGTTTCCTGGTATCGCAGCGATACAACGAGCTCCGGGAAACGTATTACGGCCAGCCGGTGTTCTGGACCCGGACGCGGGTCATAGCCGCCTTTGCCGCCGGGACAGCAGGGATGCTTCTGGTGGTGGGTGCTGCGGTTTTTCACAATATGCGTGTCAGGGTGCGCGCAGCCGCAGAGATGTCATCAGTGCGCCGCGAGCTGGAGACGATTTTCAACGCGGCCACGAGTGGCATTGTCGCACTGAGCGCTAACGGGCAGATTTTGCGCATCAACAACCGGGCGCGCCATTTCCTGGGCGGTATCTCAGGAGAGCCGCCTTTTGCCTGGCCCGAGAGCATCAAGTTCCTTGAAGCCGAAACCATGACCCCGCTGGACAACAGCGCCGACCCCATTCAGCGTGCGCTCTCCGGCCACAATCTGCACAATCAGACCCACCTGCTGCGCCGGTTCCACGCCATCGAAGCGCAACGCTATGTACGGGTCGACAATGCGTCGCTTGATGACCCCGAAAGCGGCATCCGGACGGTTCTTGTTATTGACGACGTCTCTGAACAGGAGCGCAACAGACAGGTTGTTGAACGCAAAAGCCGCCTTGACGCTCTGGGGCAGCTGACGGGCGGGATAGCCCATGACTTCAACAACCTGCTGGCGTCGCAGCTGTATTCAGTCAGCCTCGCACGGAAAGCCAAAGACCCTGAAAAACGGGACAAATACCTGGAGGTTACGGAGAATTCGATCAACCGTGGCCGCTCTCTGACATCCCGCCTGCTGGCATTTGCGAAAAAGCAGCCGGGCCTGTCTTCTGTTCGCAAAACCGCAGACGTTATCGATGATTTCGAAAAGCTCATCCGGCCGATGCTGGAAGAGAAAATCGAGATTTCTTTTGAACTCGAAGATGATCAGCTGCGGCATTTCTGTGATCAGACACAGCTCGAAACAGCGCTTATGAATCTCGTTCTGAACAGCCGAGATGCAATTCTGCGCGGGGCGAAAGGAAACAGGATCGAGATCAGGGCCCGTCCTGTCAGGGCACCTAACCCGGATCTGGAAGCCCGGCAGTCAGGCACCATTGAGAGCCTCACAAAACCGCCAGGCGCCAGCTTTCGATACGTCGAGTTTTCTGTGACCGACAATGGCCCGGGCATGGATGAAGAGACCAAATCGCGTTGCACCGATCCGTTTTTCACCACAAAAAACAGCAACTCAGGCACGGGTCTGGGGCTGGCGATGGTTTATGGTTTTGTGCGTCACTCTGAGGGAGACCTCCGGATTTACTCAGAACTTGGTGTCGGCACGACCGTGAAACTGACCCTCCCGCGCGGCGCTGAGGATGGGCTCAGAGAGCGGCCCATGCCAGAGGCCGCCATCGAACGTGGACGTGGCCAGACCATTTTCGTGGTCGAAGATGAGCCACAGCTCCTGATGCTGCTATCTGACACGCTGGAAGACCTTGGGTACAACGTGATTTCAGCCAGCTCCGGCGCAAAAGCGATGCGGATGGTTGAGGCCGGTGTCGTCTTTGACCTGCTGCTGACGGACATCGTGATGCCGGATTCCATCGGCGGTTTCGAACTGGCCCGGCGTGTCCGGCAGGTCTATTCCGAAATTCCGGTGGTTTACATGTCCGGCTATACCGGCTTCACTGCAAGTGAAATGGGTGAGGTCCAGGCGCCGTTGCTGCAAAAGCCGGCCCCCCCATCGAACTCGCCAAAGCGATACAGACAGCGATGGGCAGTGAATAAGGATTGCTTCTTTGACCAGGATTCTCCTTCTTGAAGACGACGAGGCTTTTGCCGAGCTGCTGGCCGAAAGCCTCATAATCGAAGGCCACACCGTTGATGTCTTTGGCAATGCAACAGATGCGCTCGAAGCCTTGAAAAACGAGAAATACGGCATCATCGTCGCGGATGTTTTCATCAAAGCGGGCGGCCAGTACCGTCAGGATGGCGGTATCCGTCTTGTCAGCAGCGTCAAACAGATCCGGGCAGAAAAAATTCCGGTGATTGCAATTTCGGGTGGCTTCTCCGCGTCCAAACCAAGCAACGTGAAAGAAACCCTCAGGACTGTGGGCGCAAACGCAGTGCTGGCCAAGCCTTTCCATCCTGAAGATCTTCTGAACCTGATCTCGGAACTGACAAAGCTGGGGAAGTGAACCGGTAGAAGTGTTGGGGCATGCCAGCACGGGTATCGCCTCCCTGCTGCCCGGGATCAGGAGCCGGCGCCGCGCCTGCCCCACCGATATCCCGGAAGCTGACGGCACGAAAATGAATTCTTCCACGCCGCGCGTGTCGAATAGAATTGCACTGATCAACTTTAAGTGGAATAAATCTGTTAACCTTTCCTGCGAACTATTGAGGGCGCATTGTCAGATCAGCACTACCTCGAATCCGAGCTCGAAAGCCTCATTCGGACTGATCCGGCAATCTGGCGTTTTATCAGGGAAGCGTCGCTGGACGGTGTCTGGTACTGGGACCTGAACGATCCCCAGAATGAATACATGAGCCCGGAATTCTGGCAGCTGTTCGGCTTTGACCCAAAGACGAAAAAACACATGGCGGCCGAATGGCAGAACCTGATTTACCCTGAGGACCTTGAACTCGCCAAAGAAAACCTGGGCGCGCATCTCGCTGACCCGTCTCACCCCTATGATCAGGTTGTGCGCTACAGATGTTCAGACGGGAAAACCGCGTGGGTCCGATGCCGCGGCATTGCAGTGCGCGATGAACAAGGCAATCCGACCCGGCTGCTGGGCGCTCACAACGACATAACCGCCCTGAAAAACGAAGAACAGGCTGCGAAAAGCAACAGCGAATTCCTGTCGCAGATTATGGACACGGCCCACAGCGCGATTATCGGGCTGGATGCCGACGGGCAGGTATCTTCGATCAACTCGGCCGGGCGCCATTTCCTTGGCGGGATCAGCGATGCTGTTCCGTTTGCCTGGCCGGAGGAAATCGCCTTTCTGGACTCCGCGTCACTGAAGCCGCTCGAAAGTGCACAGGATCCTGTCCTGCGCATTCTTTCCGGTGTTGCTCTGAAGGGCGAAGTGTTTCTTATGACACGCAACAGGAGTATCGACCCCAGATATGTGCGCATTTCCAGTTCACCGGTCGAGGCGGGAGAAAAAGGGCTGCGCAGCGTTGTCATCCTTGACGATGTGTCCGAACAGGAAAAAAATCGCCAGCAGATCGAGCGCACAAGCCGCCTTGACGCTCTGGGACAGCTGACGGGCGGGATCGCGCATGATTTCAACAATCTGCTGGCAACCGTCCAGTATGCCCTGCAGCTTGCGCAGAACACCGAAACCGAAGAGAGGCGTACCCGCTATCTCGACACGGCCCTGACTTCCATTTCCCGGGGATCCGATCTGACCAAACGGCTGCTGGCTTTTGCAAAACAACAGCCAGGCACTGAGGTCTCAAAAGCCGTTGCTGAGGTTATGTCCGAGTTCAGGAGGCTCGCAGATCCGCTGATCGAAACAAATCTTGAGCTTCAGTTCGAAGTCACAGAGAGCGATTTCTGGGTGTATTGTGACACAGCGCAACTTTCGAATGCGCTTCTCAATCTGTTGCTCAACGCCCGCGATGCCATCCTGAGGAGTGGCCAAGGGAACTGCATCAAGATCCGGGCACGGGGCGTTGATGAGATCGACACGGACATGATCCTGCGCCGCGAACACGCAGACACCTACATCGCCACCGGACTGCAGGAAGATGAGATATTCGCGGGTGAAATCGCAGAAAATACCGCATATCGTTTTGTTGAGTTTTCCGTCTCTGACAACGGTCCCGGCATGACAGACGAGATCAGAGACCGGGCCATTGATCCGTTTTTCACGACGAAGGATACGAATTCCGGCACGGGGCTGGGTCTGTCGATGGTCTATGGGTTTGTGCAGCAGGCAAATGGTGAGTTGAGGATCTATTCCGAACACGGACAGGGCACGACCGTGCGGCTTCTGGTGCCACGCGGCACGCGCCAAGGGCATCGCGAACAGCCGGTTCAGGTTGAACCCGAAGCTCAGGGTCAGGGGCAGCGCATTCTGATCGTTGAAGACGAGGTTTCCCTGCGGACAATGATGGAAGATCTGATCACAGATCTTGGCTACGCCGTGCAGACGGTCAGCTCGGGCAACGAAGCCCTCGCGCTCATTGAAAAGGACGCCGCCTTTGATCTGGTCATCACGGATATCGTGATGCCGGGTGACATCGGCGGCTTTGTTCTGGCAAAGGAAATCCGCCGTCTTTTCCCCGATATGGCGATCATCTACATGTCCGGCTACACGGGCTATTCCGTCGAGGACATGAACGACGTTATTGCACCGCTGCTGCAGAAGCCCTGCCCGCCGGAAGAACTGGCGCAGACAATAGCAACAGCGCTTGAAACCAGGGGAAACAAATCCCCGCGACTGACCCGGAAGGCAGCCTGCATGGCATATGTACTGATACTTGAAGACGACGAAACCTTTGGAAAGCTGTTGCAGGAGTCTCTGGAAGAGGCCGGCCATACTGCAACAACATTCGCCAATGCCACAACGGCCTATGCCTCGGTCTGCGAGCAGGCGCCTGATGTTGTCGTGACCGACCTTATCGTTCTGGAACAAAATAAGCCGGTGCCGGATGGTGGCCTGTCGTTGATTTCGCGGATCAGGCATCGCGGGAACCCGGCGCACAGTGCGATACCCATTGTGGCAATTTCCGGTGCGCACAGGTCAAAAGGTTTGCAGAATGCGCTTGAAACAGCGGAAAAACTGGGCGCTGATTTTTCGCTGGAAAAACCGTTTTCCCCGCATGATCTGCTGAGCATAATTGACAGACTGACCGCCTCCCGCGCTCAGGCCTGATCCGTTATCCTCAGGCTACCCCCTTTTCCGCCAACTGACCTGTTGTGCCGGAGAGATGGTTTGGGACCATTCCTGAAATCATATTTACCTTTTCTGAATACTGAAGAGAAAAGGCGCGTTGCGGCGGTTGGTTACCCAGGGTCCGGAACATATCGTCTCTTCATCCCGCCACGGTTTTCAGCCGGCATCGGCATCCGACACCTCTTCCGGAAAGCCGGTTTCAGATGCCGCCTCCACCGCGTCGGCGCCTTTGTGCAAACACAACGCTAGAGCGCTCGTTTTCGCCCCAGCAGCCAGACAAAGAAGATGCCGCCAACCATGCCAGTTACGATGCCGATGGGCATATCTTCGGGCGCCATCACGGTGCGTGCGGCGATATCCGCCCACAACAGGAAGACTGCGCCAACCAGCGCCGACCCCGGAAGCACACGGCGATAATCCCCGCCGACCACCATCCGCACAACATGCGGGACCATCAGGCCGACAAACCCGATGATCCCGGAAAAAGCCACCATCACACCGGTAATCAGCGCGCCGACAACAAATGTTGTCAGCCGGAAACGGGCGACAGGAATACCCAGCGTCGACGCAGTTTCGTCGCCCACGGTCATGGCGTTCAGATCCCCTGCCCGCGCCATCAGCCAGACAGCACAGACAGAGAGGACGGCCAGCGGATAAATAAGCTGGCTCCACTGCGCGAGGCCAAGCCCGCCCAGCATCCAGAAAACAACAGTATGCGTCGCGCGCGGATCGCCCAGAAAGATCAGAACATTTGCCGCCGCCATAATGATGAACGACACGGCGACCCCTGCCAGCACAAGCCGGTCGGCATTCGTTGCATCGGCAAAACGGGACACCCCGAGCACAATTGCCGTCGCCCCAAGCGCACCCAGAAAAGCCAGCAAAGGCACAGTCAGCAGCCCGATGAACAGCCCTGTGTGCAGCAGAGCCAGAATGGCACCAAACGCCCCGCCCGAAGAGATCCCGAGCAGGTGCGGGTCTGCGAGGGGGTTCCGCGTGACCGCCTGCAGGCTGGCCCCGACCATCGCCAGCCCCGCGCCCACCATCATAGCGAGCAGTGCCCGTGGAAACCGGATTTCCCAGACGATGGCCGCGCGCCCCTGAGACCAGGACGGATCGACCATTCCGGGCGATATCCTGTTCAGAAATACGCCCCAGACGGTACTCTGGGGGATGCGCACGGACCCCACCGAAATCGCAACAGAAAGCGAGACCAGAAGCAGCGCCAGACCGCAGAGCGCAAAGACCGCAGTACGGCCCCTGTAACGCTTTGGCGCGATGCTGCTTCCGGTCCCGCTCATGGCTATTCTGACCAGAACGCGTCGGCGAGGGTTTTGACTGCCTGAATGTTGCGCGGGCCTGGTGTCGCTTCGAGGTATTCCAGCGTTACAAAGCGATCGTTTTTGACTGCATCCAGTTCCGCAAACGCCGGGTTGGACATCATGAAATCGCGTTTCTGCTCCGCTGTGACCTCGCCATAGTTGACGATCATGATCACCTCGGGATTGCGCTCGACGACTTCTTCCCAAGTCACCGTAGCCCAGCTTTTTTCGAAGTCATCCATGATGTTAACGCCACCTGCGGCCTCGATCAGCGCGGTTGGCATGGCATAGCGTCCGGCGGTGAAAGGTGCATCCTCGCCGCTGTCATACACGAAAACGCGCGGCGCCCCGCCCGTGCTGAGAGATCCGGTAAAGGCGGCCAGTTCGGCGCGGTAGCCGTCAACCAGAGCCTGCGCGCGTTCCTCAACATCAAAAATGCGTCCAAGGTTCATGAGGTCAGCATACATATCGTCGATGCTCGCCTTTTCCTTGTCCATGATGTGGGTGCAGGATTCCATGAGCTCATAGACGCTGATCCCGAAGGGCGCCAGCGTTTCCGGTGTCACCTCACCGCCCACTTTCATGCCGTAGTTCCAGCCGGCAAAAAAGAAATCCGCATCGGCACCGACCAGAACTTCTTTGGAAGGGTATTTGGCGGACAGCTCAGGCAGTTCTTCGACACCTGATCGCATTTCCGCATCCAGCGTTTTCCAGCCCGAAATGCCGGTATAGCCGACCATCCGGTCCGCCAGACCAAGCACCAGCATCATCTCTGTCAGATTTACATCGTTCGAGATGGCACGCTCGGGCGGTGCATCAAAGGTGACTGTCCGGTTGCAGCTTTGCACAGATACTTCTGCAGCCGCTGAACCTGCTGACAGCAGAAGAGCCATCGCCGCCAGGAATGGGGATTTCATTGGGTCGTTTCCTTGTTTCTGAGGTGAAAAGTAAGATGGTCCGTACCGCTGCGGGACAGCTGTTCACGGTATGCGGTTATCTGAAAAGCCTTGGCGACCGCCTCTTCAGACAGAACGTCTGCAGGGGCACCAAACCCGATGGAGCGGCCGGACTGCAACAACAGCACATCATCGCAGACGCCTGCCGCCAGATTAAGATCGTGCAGGGATGTGACGATGGTCAGAGGCAGTTTCCGGATCAGTTCCAGCACTTCCAGCTGGTGGCGGATATCAAGGTGGTTGGTGGGCTCATCCAGGATCAGCAGACGCGGTTCCTGCGCCAGAGCGCGCGCCACCATGACGCGCTGACGCTCGCCACCCGACAGCGTGTTCAGATACCGGTCAGCCAGCCGGTGCAGGTCCAGCCGATAAAGCGCACTGTCCACAATTTCCGCGTCGCGCGCACCGGGACTGCCCGCAAACCCGCGAAGATGCGGTGTCCGGCCAAGCGCCACGATTTCCCGGACTGTCAACGCAAAATCTCCGGGCTGTTCCTGCAGGACGACCGCGATACACCGCGCAGCCTCCCGTGCCGAGAGTTCCCATATGTCCTTGCCGTCCACTTCGACGGACCCTGTTGCGGGACGGTGAAATCGGTAAAGAAGACGCAGCAGCGTGGTTTTCCCCGCGCCGTTCGGCCCGACAATCCCAAGCACCCGGCCAGCGTCCAGATCGAAGCTCGTCGGATGCAGCAGGGTCTCGGTCAGACGCCCGGGCGCCCAGGACAGATTGCGCACACAGAGGCGGGCCGCCGTCACGACGCCCTGACCTTGCTCTCTTCGGTAACAATCATCGCAGCCGGCACCCGCGCGAGCGTACTGGCGCGCAATTTTCCGGGACGATCAACAGAAGAACACCAGCCGTCATGCAGATAGGCGTATTGTCTGGCGAAGGTCACCAGGTCCTCCACATCCGTTTCCGGATCAATGTCACCGAACAGATATGTCGCCTTCCGCGTCCCATGATAGGCAACCGTGCACGGGCGGTCGCAGCCTGCCATACAGGCCACGCCTGAGATTTCGAAATCATCAGGCACAAAGTCCCCCGCCTTCGCGATTGCATGGCGCAGTTTTTCGATCAGTTCAAAGCCTGGACGACACTCAGTTCCCTTGTGCCGGCAGGATGTGCAGATTGTAATTCGATGGTCCATCTGGCCCTCCGCCTTTCAGACGGGGGAAGGATACAGAACCATGTTTTTGCGGGTGGGACCGCATCGTCATCATGTGCTCCTGACCAGGCACCCCGCCTGCATCGAGTTGAAATACCGGCGCATTTCACGCCGTCGATGGCAGGTATCCTGACTTACGGGTCACCGCTTCCCCGAACCTTCCCGGATCTGTTGATCCAGTGGTCCCTGTCGGGGTCGCTCGCCGCTTACAGTTGCGGGGGCAGTCACGGATTTGGCGTTTTGGCGACACCGCACCGTGTTCCCTTTTATCTCTTTCGCTTCGGGCGTCAGAGAACCATCGCGGTCACCTAATTCCATCGCAGGAGACCCGTCAATGCTTATCATCGTGCCGGCAGAATTTCGTGGTCACTGACTATAGGATTCGCTCACCAGGAAAAGGACCACCGCCAGACAGGCCCGGTCAGGAATCGATCAGCCGGCTTTCCAGAAGTTCGCCACGTTCTTTCAGCAGCGGATAGGCGATCATGGCAAATGACGTGTTGAGCATTTTCAGCGACCTAAGAAGGTCAATGTGAACGGCGCTTGTTTCGATGGACTCGACCAATCCCTTGCGCAGACGCGTCAGGTGTTTGCGTTCCAGCTTCTGCTCAATGTCGCGGATCATCTCTTTCTGCTGCACCAGTTCGCGGGCGGCCCCGACATCCTCTGACATCAGCACCACAATGCCGTGCTGTACGTTTCTGAGGACTCGGTCGTGAAAGTCGGAGAGTTCCTTCCAGCCATTTTCGGAAAAGCTGGTTTTTTCCTGATGCATCTGTCGGGCCAGCGCCGCGATTTTCCGCGCTATTAGGTCCGCACCCGCCTCCAGGTTTACCGCAACGCCTGCCAGATCAAATGCCCTTGTCCCGGTGTCCTCTTCGGGATCCCGCGATCTGATGCTGGCAAGATAGACCCGCAGATCAAGCGACATGTTCGCGACTTCGCGGTATTCACTGCGCAACCGGGCAGCGGTCGGCTCGTCATAGGCATCAAACAGGCGCATGCCATCGCGCAGCATCGTCTCAATCCGGTTGCCCATTTCCACCAGCTCACGCTGTGCACAGGCAAAGGCGCGCGGCGGGTCAGTACGGACTGTAGGATCGAGAGCTGAGCGTCGTGGCGCATCCGCATGGGCGTCGGTAGTCCCGGGCAGGACCATCCGCGCCAAAGCCAGCGTTGGCCTGAGGACAACGATCCCGATGACCAGCAGTGCCACGTTGAAAACGAGATGCAGGTTGAGCGCCTGCTGCTGCGCACTGCCCCCCGGGATGAGCGCGCCGGCATCGAACCGATAGAGAAAAAGCAGAGCAATCAGCGCGCCGCCCCCGCGCAGTATCAGGTTCCCGACAATGACGCGGCGCACGTCGGGCTCGGACCGGAGCGTCAGCACAAAAGCAATAAACGCCCCCCCGAGGTTCGCGCCGAGCACCATGGCAAAGGCGGCCTGCAGTGGCAGCATGCCCTGGGCCGCCAGGGCGGCAAAAAGAAGAATCGCCGCCACACTGGAATGCACGGCCCAGGCAAACAGCGCAGCCAGCAGGAACGCGGTAATGAGATCGCCGGCCAGATAGGACATGACGGTCGCAAAACCCTGGCTTCCGGACAGCGGTGCCGCCGCTTCGCGGATCAGGTCGAGCGACATGAAAATCAGCGCAAGACCGATGAGTATCCGACCGATCTGCCTCAGGCTGCGGCGGGAACTGCGCAGAAAAAACAAAACACCCAGCAGCAAAAGCAGCGGGGACAGCAACGCTATGGGCGAATTAAGCAGCTGTACGACAATGGCAGAGCCCAGATCGGCCCCCAGAATAATGGCAAGCCCCGCATAGGCACCGATCTTGCCCGACGCCATGAACCCCGCCAGAAGCAGCGCAACAGCAGTGGAACTCTGCAACAGCACAGCAGCGCCAGCCCCCGTTCCTGCGGCGGTGAAACTGTTGCCCGTTGACCGGCGCAGCC
Source organism: Roseobacter sp. S87 (assembly GCF_055693285.1). The sequence goes on along the minus strand of NZ_JBVFTR010000004.1, from coordinate 271,574 downwards.
ACAACCGCAGATGACCGCCGAAAGCGCGTTCAAAACCAGTCCGGACCAGCCGGACTGCCCAGATCAGGAGAGCAGCCGCGGCCGCCAGATTCAGCGCAACAAGCGTTGGTGACAGTTCCATACCTCTGCCCCTTCAGAACGGATGCGTTCCGGACGAAGGCTCAAGCGGCAGAACAGTCCAGTGACCGTCCGGACCGGTATCCAGCAGCGCACAGCCCGTCGGGCCACTCCGGAAGCCAACCCGAGCCCCGGCGCGCCGGTCGAGCGCAAAGGCGCTGCAGATGGAGGGTGCGGTCATTACCCGGTGACCCCGGACTGATCGAAAATAGACGCCATGCACATGCCCCGCGAGAACAGTTACCTCTGTCTGCGCTTCTTTCAGAACGGAGTCCAGCAGGGTCGCGTTTTCCAGACCGATCGCGTCCATAAATCTGATCCCGGTCTGAATGGGCGGGTGATGGAGCATGAGGACAGTGGGTCCTGTGTATTGCCGCGCCAGTGCCTCGCTGAGAAAACCGAGGCTTTCGGGCCGGAGAATTCCCCCACCCTGCCCTTCGATCAGCGTGTCCAGCCCGACAACCAGCGTCTCGCCAAAAGTCTCTGACCAGTCGATCAGACCTGTTGGCGGCATCGATGGCTGAGCTGCAAAAGCAGCGCGGAACGCTCCGCGTGCATCATGATTGCCCGGCACGACAAAGACCGGCAGCCCAAGACCCGCCAGTTCAGCAGCGGCAAAGGCGTAGCTGTCCTCAGAGCCGTCATCACTGATATCCCCGGTGATGAGAACAGCATCCAGCGGGTCAATGGCCGCGCGCATCTCCAGCAGCCGATCCACAGCGGCTGTGAGGATCGAGCGGGTATCAAGTACGCCGGATGCGAGCGTGCCCTCCGCCACCACATGCAGATCGCTGAGATGCAGGAAACGCGCCATGGTCTTATTTGATCCCGGCGCGCAGGAAAGCCTGGACGAACTGACGCTGGAACACCAGAAACGCCAGCAGCAATGGCGCGACCGACATCATCGTGGCCGCCGAAATCACGCTGATGTCCACGCCATTTTCCGGCGCCCCGAAGATTGACAGGCCCACCGTAAGCGGACGTGTATCAGGTGAATTGGTCACGATCAGCGGCCACAGAAAGTTGTTCCAGTGCGTGGAGACCGAAACCAGCGCGTAGGCCAGATAGGTGGGCCGCGCCAGTGGCACATAGACCCGCCATAGGATACCGAACCAGCCACATCCTTCGACCCGCGCCGCCTCATGCAGTTCAATGGGCACTCCTTTAAAGGCCTGCCGCATCAGGAAGATGCCGAATGCAGAAGCCATATAAGGCATACCGACACCGAGGACCGAATCGAACAGTCCGAGCCGCGAAACCATCGCGTAGTTTTCGACGATCAGCACTTCTGGCAGAATGAAAAGCTGCATCAGAACGAGGATAAAGACAAAATCCCGCCCCGGGAAACGGACCTGTGCAAATGCAAAACCGGCCAGCGTAGTCACAAAAAACTGCCCGATCAGGATGACCGTCACCAGCACGAAAGTGTTCAGAAAATATCGCAGCCAGGGAGCGCCACTCCAGGCTGTACGGAAATTATCGAGCGTCCACGGCGACGTCAGATTGAAGTTGACCGCGTCCGATGTGCTGTGAAAAGCGGCCCAGAAGGCAAACACCAGCGGCGCGATCCAGATGACTGCGAGCAACAGCGCGCCAAAGGCTTCGATATGACGGGAAAGGCGGCTCACTGGTAATGGGTCCGCTTGTCCAGAATGGTGAATTTGATCCCGGCAACCACCCCCAGCACCACGAGAACCATGATCGTGAGCGCGGCCGCCTGAGGCGCATCAAAGAAGGCAAAGGCCATCTCCCAGATGTAGTAGAGGATCAATTTGGAGGCATCATTGGGGCCCCCTTTGGTCAGAATAAACAGATGGTCGATCAGCTTTACCGAATTGATCAGTGCATTGACCAGAATGAACAGCGTGGTCGGCATCAGCAGCGGCAGAACGATCCGCCGTGTATATGTCCAGCGACTGGCACCTTCGATATCGGCGGCTTCTTTGAGATCTTCGGGAATGGTCTGAAGCGCTGCGAGGTAGAAGATCATGAAGAACCCGGCCTCTTTCCAGATCGTGACGATGATCACGGCCCAGAGCGCGGTTTCCGGCTGCCCCAGCCAGTTGACGCTCGGCAGCCCGAACAGACCGCCGATCTGATCCAGAACACCCAGACCCGGCGTGTAGAAAAAGAGCCACAGGTTTGCTGCAGCAATCATGGGCAGCACCGTCGGGGTGAAATAGGCTGTCCGGACGAACCCGCGGGCCGGCAATTTCGAGTTCGCCCAAAGCGCCATCGCAAGGGCGATCGCAATCGAGATCGGTATTGTCGCGCCTGCATAAATCAGGTTGTTGGTGACCACTTTCCAGAACGTCGGATCTGCGAAGAGATCTGTGTAGTTTTCACTACCGACAAATTCACTGGGACGGCGGCGTGTCCCGCGCGAAAAAAGGCTGGACCACAGTGTCGCGACCGACGGGTAGAAGGCAAACAGGGTAAGCAACACCATCGCAGGCGACAACAGCAACCACCCATAGATCGCCTGTCTGCGTCGTTCGAGATTAACTGGTACGGCCATGTGGGATGCCCTTTGCCCCTGGTACCCTGTCGGATGCCCGGACACAGGTCCGGACACCCTGGGGAGAGTTCCCTATTGATAGTCGCGCAGAAGGCGGCCGGCAGCAGCCTGAGCTTCTGCCAGAGCATCCTCTGCCGATTTGGAGCCTGTCAGCGCCGCCTGAATGGCATTGTTCAGACCATCGCGGACACGTGCCGTCTCGAAGGTCGAAAACTCCGCCACGGCATTTTCAAGCTGATTGCGGGCGACCAGAGCGGGCGGGAACTCAGCCGTGTAGCTTTGCAGCGCTTCTGTCTCATAGGCTGCCGGGGACACTCCCATATAGCCCGTACGGATCGACCAGGTCGCGGCCTGCTCCGGTGCGGTCATGAATTCGATCAGCTTCAGGGCTGCGGCTTTTTCTTCTGGCGATGTATCTTTGAACACATAGAAGTTCCCGCCCCCGGTGGGCGACCCCTTGCGCACATTTGCAGGCAGTTCCGCCACACCGAAGTCAAAGCTCGCGTTGTTTTTCACTGCTGTCAGATTGCCGGTGGAATGCCACATCATTGCCGTCTGACCTTCGAGGAACGCCTGACGCAGGGTGCCCCATTCAACCGTGCCTTCGGGCATAACACCATGTTCTGCCGACAGTGATTTCCAGAACTCCAGAGTTTCCACGACGGCCGGATCATCGAAATAAGTGGTCAGACCGTCATTGGACATAACCTCCTTGCCGTTTTGGATCGCAAGTGCCTGGAACATCCAGTACGGGTAACCGGTCGACGGGATCATGATTCCATAAGTGTCTTCGTCCGTCAGCGCCTTGCCCATCGAAATCATCTCTTCCCAGTTCGATGGCGGGCTTTCCGGGTCAAGGCCCGCTTCGCGGAACATATCCTTGTTATAATAGGCTACGATCGTGGATCGCTGGAACGGAATGCCCCAGGTCTTTCCCTCAATCTTCCCGTTCGCCATGAGCGCCGGGTAGAAACTGTCCAGCCAGACGGAATCCACACCGTCGATATCGTCGAACGGCACAATCAGGTCCTGTTCGATCAGGTCATAGGCATCGATGGAGAACATCACCGCCAGTTGCGCAGGTTCGCCCGAGGCCAGCGCGGACAGCGCCCGGACGCGGGTGTCATCGTAATTGCCGGAATAGATCGCGTTGACCTTGATGTCAGGGTTTGCCGCTTCAAAGTCAGCGACAATGCCGTCAACGACCTCGGTCAGCGCCCCGCCCACAGCAATAGGATAGTACATTGTCAGTTCGGTCTCTGCCGCTAAAGCAGCTGTCCCGATGGCACCTGCCGATACTGCGGCAATGCCCATTTTCCGTATGTGTTTCATTGTCTTCCTCCCAATTATGCGCGTCGCATTTCAAGTTTCCCGCGGATCAGACCGTCCCGTGTTCCAGCCTCCGGCCGGCAGCGTCAAAAAAGTGCAGGCTCTCATCCGCAAACGATATTTCCATGTCCTGACCTGCCGGGATGTTCTGCAGACCAGGCAGGCTGACAGTCAGACCGGTAGCCGCCGGATGTGACAGGCCGATGAACGTTTCAGATCCCAGAAACTCGCATTCCGAGACCGTGCACTTCAGCCGCCCCGCGCCAGCCCCGGCAACGTTCACGTTTTCGGCCCGCAGACCGATCCGGGCGGCGTCACCAAAGCCGGGAACGGCTTCTGCGTCGATCAGAGCCATCGGTGGCGCTCCGACAAATTCCGCAACGAATGTATTGGCAGGCCGGTAATACAGTTCTTCCGGCGTTCCGGTCTGCTGAATGTGCCCGTCTTTCATCAGCACAACCATATCGGCCATGCTCATGGCTTCGGTCTGGTCATGGGTGACGTAAACAACGGTAATCCCCAGATCGACCTGCAGTTTTTTGATGTCCTTGCGCACAGAAGCACGCAGTTTGGCATCGAGGTTCGACAGCGGTTCATCCATGAGGCACAGCGGCTGATTGGCAACAATAGCGCGGGCCAGTGCCACGCGCTGCCTCTGGCCACCGGACAGTTCTCCGGGCTTGCGTGTTTCGTAACCGGTCAGTCCGGTGATCTCCAGCGCGCGGGCCAGCTTTTCGCGCCGTTCTACAGCACTTACCTTGCGCACTTTCAGCCCGAAAACCACGTTCTCCGCCACGCTGAGATGCGGGAAAAGAGCGTAGGACTGAAAGACCATGGACAGGTTGCGTTCGGACGGCGCTGCCGTCGTTACATCGCGCCCGTCAATTGTAATTGTTCCCTCGTCGGGCAATTCGAGCCCGGACAAAAGCCGCAGCGTCGTGGACTTCCCGCAGCCGGACGGCCCCAGCAGCGCCACAAAGGCGCCCCTCGGGATGCTCAGCGAGATGTCCTCCACACCAAGCTGGCCATTCCAGCGTTTAGCCACGCCGTCTACCCGTACAAATGCCTCAGAACCGGTCATTCTTTCCCCTCGGCAAAAACCACCCGGTCGCCCAGCGCTTCGAAAATCTGATCGAAAGCTTCCGGCGGCGACCGGTCACAAACCACCCTGTCCACAGTCGTGATTGACGTGCCTGCAGCCGGAGCCAGACGACCGAATTTGCTGCGGTCAATCACCAGGATCGACGTCTGTGCATTTGCCCGCATCCGTTCAGACGCCCGCACTTCGGATGAATGAAATTCCAGCAGCCTGCCGTCCTCGCCGACACCCGCCGTCCCGAAGACCGCAAACTCAGCCCGGAATCGCCCGAAGAACTCCACCACTTCGTCGCCGATGAAATCACGGTCCGGCAGGCGCAGCTCACCACCAGGCAGGATAATCCGGTTGGACACCTCCTCGCTCAGCGCCATCGCAGCGCTCAGGTTGTTGGTGATCACGGTCAGTTCTTTGCGAAAACGCAGGGCACGGGCGACACTGAGCGCTGTGGAACCGATGGAAATAAACAGCGTGGCACCATCCGGGATCATCGCCGCGGCTTCCTCTGCAATCGCCCGCTTACCGGTCAGGTTCGTTCCTGCCCGCTGATCGAACGGCGTGTTCAGCCGGTCCTCGGCCAGTTCTATGCGACCGTGGCGTCGCCGAAGCGTTTCTCCGTCGCATAAAAGGTCAACATCCCGGCGTATGGTCTGCATCGAAACACCGAGCATTTCCGCGAGAGATCCGACGCTTGCGCCTCCCCGCTCCTGAACGACCTGAAGGATCAGATCGCGCCGTTTGATCGTCTTTGACGCCATAACATCCCCGTGACTCACCGGAAACTATACAAAGTCAAAACAACAAAACAACAAAAAATCCGCAGCAATCGACCATTGTTACGGAATAGCTCTCAAAATAGGGTTCTCTAGGGTCGCAAATGCCTTCAATTTCGTGGCTTTGTTGTTTTCCTTTCTTTTTGCCGCTGTGGGCTTTACGTTTCACGGAACCGGCAGCAAAACGTGTGCCGTACCGAGCATCCGGCGGAGCCCATGGAAGACGCAGTCAGTATTTTCGAGCGCTATCAGTCGGTCCGTCACCGGCTCCCAGGCGCAGTTTTTGACACAGGGACCACACGCATTTCGTCGCTGATGGAAATTTCGGACGCCGCGGAGGCTTTCGTTTTTGATGCATTCGGCGTGCTGAACGTTGGTGAGACTCCGATCCCCGGCGCCGCAGAGCGTCTGGATCAGCTGCGTGCCGCAGGCCGGCAAATCCGCATTCTGTCAAATGCAGCAAGCTACAATCATGATGCAGCAACCGAAAAGTTCCGCAGGCTCGGTGTGAAAATCGAACCGCATGAGATCATCACCAGCAGGGATGCGGCGCTACAGGCGCTGGATCAAAGGCTCTGGGGATGCATCGCCGCCCCTGGGGATGACCTCTCTGATATTCCTGCAGAAACCCTGAAACTTGCCGATGACCCGGCTGGCTTTGACGACGCGGAGGGTTTTCTCTTCCTGTCGGCAGCGGCATGGACCTCGAAACAGCAGAGCATTCTGACCGCGACCCTGCAAAACCGCGCAAGGCCGGTTATCATTGCCAATGCCGACGTCGCAGCTCCACGCGATCACGGATTCTCTCTTGAGCCCGGACACTTCGGACACCTGCTGTCCGACAACGGGCTGGAGAGCATCCGGTTCTTCGGAAAGCCCTTTCCTGAAGTATTTCAGATGGTCGAACGCGCGCTGCCGGGCATTGCAAGCGACCGGATCGTTATGTGTGGCGATACACTGCATACGGACATCCTTGGCGCGGCGGCGCGCGGGTGGCGTACTGTTCTTGTAGAACGCGACGGTATGTTCTCCGGCGTGGATGCCGGAGCCTATGCGGAAAAGTCCTCGCTGGTCCCGACCTGGCGGCTGCAGCGGATCTGAAACCTGAACGCGCCGGTACCTCTCTGGACAGCGAATCTGGTGCAGCCTTTCCGCAACCATGCGATTTTTCTTGCAGAAATGCCGGCACAGTGTTGTGATCATCAGGTCACATGGGGGGATGACGCAGCCAGAGGGCAGCGCAAATAATCAGGCAACACAGACCTGCACCCGTTCCGTGCGACAGCATGACGGAAACTGCCCCGCGCGGTATCCGACACAATTGGGAGGAAATACATTGGAAAAACTTACGACCACACTGGCGGGATCGGTGATCGCTCTGACGGCGTCTCTGAGCGCTGCGCAGGCCGACAAACTGACGCTCTATTGCTCTGCTCAGGAAGACTGGTGCCAGCTCATGGCGCGCAGCTTTGAGGATGCGACGGGCATCGACGTCAACATGACCCGCAAATCCTCGGGTGAGACTTTTGCCCAGATCCGCGCTGAAAGCTCGAACCCGAAAGGTGACGTGTGGTGGGGCGGCACCGGAGATCCGCACCTTCAGGCCGCAGAAGAAGGCCTGACGATGGAATACGTATCGCCGATGCGTGATCAGCTGCACGACTGGGCGATCAGCCAGGCTGAAAGTGCTGGCAACAAGACCATCGGGATCTATTCCGGCGCGCTTGGCTATGGCTACAACTCAGATCTTCTGGCGGCAAACAACCTGCCGGAGCCTGCCTGCTGGAAAGATCTGCTTAAGCCTGAGTACAAAGGGCACGTGCAGATGGCGAACCCGAATTCCTCCGGCACGGCTTACACCACCTTGGCTTCCATGGTTCAGATCTTCGGCGAAGACGAAGGTTTTGAGTTCATGAAAGGCCTGCACACCAACATCAACCAGTACACCAAATCGGGGTCCGCGCCGATCAAGGCCGCCGGCCGTGGTGAAAACACCATCGGCATCGTGTTTATGCATGACGCTGTGAAACAGGCTGTATCCGGGTTTCCGGTCAAGGTCGTGGCACCCTGTGAAGGTACCGGCTACGAAATCGGTTCCATGTCCATCATTGAAGGCGCACGCAACGAGGACGAAGCCAAGAAGTTCTATGACTGGGCCCTGAGCACGGATGCTCAGAACCTGGCTCTTGAGGTTAATGCGTTCCAGGTTCCGTCCAATACCGCTGCCGAGACATCGGGTTCAGCACCTGATATGAGCCAGATCAAGCTGATCGACTACGACTTCAAGAAGTACGGCTCTTCTGATGAGCGCAAGCGGCTGCTGCAGAAGTGGGATGAAGAAGTATCCGTTCTACCTCAGTAAGTAAGTGACTGATAAAGATACAAAAACGACCCATCCGGTTCTGATCTTCTGGATCATTGCCGGGTGGGCCGGCTACTGTCTTCTGCCATGGTATATGGTCGAGGACGGGCTTTGGTCGTTTGCCTGGCTGGCAGATGGCTATCCTTTTGATGAGGATTACGCGCCCGCCGCCTTTCTGATCGGACAGGCCGAAAAGCTCTGGCTGGCCCCCCTGCTCATACCGCTTGCGCTGCCGCTGCTGGCTCTTAGCCGGCCAAAGTCCGATCCGATGTATGCCCGCATTCTGATCCTGGCCGGCGCGCTTGGGTTCGGCTGGCTCATCGCACAGGGCTTCTCAATCGGCATTCGCGGGTTCAGTTTCGACTGGCTGAAAGCACTCTTCGGAGAGCCCAAAATCCGGCAGTTCGGTATGGGCTACGGCGCAATGATCTGCGCCTCCGCCTTTTTATTTCTGCTGACGCAGGGTGTCGCTGCACGCGGGGCTATCAACGGCGATGTCTTTGTGGTCAGCGCCATCGGCGGCGTCATAACGATTGTCACCGCCTTCGTATTCTTCCCGATTGCCAAGATGCTGTTTGCGGCATTCGTAACCGAAGACGGAGCCTATTCCGCTTCGGTGTTTGCTTCAAAGTTCTTTGACGACCGGCTGTGGGGACTTGGGTGCTTCCGGGGTGCCGGTGCGGCGCGGCCTGGAACTCACTCTTTCTGGCCGTCATGGTCGGGTTCATCACAACCGTGCTCGGGCTGTGTTTTGCGCTGGTCGTGACCCGCTCGGGCTTCCGTTTTAAACGCGGGATGCGCGCGCTGACCGTGCTGCCCATCATCACGCCGCCCTTTGTGATCGGGCTGGCACTGATCCTGCTGTTTGGCCTTTCCGGGTCCGTCACCGTTTTCTTTTCTGAACTCTTCGGCGTGCAGCCGACGCGCTGGCTGTACGGAATGCCGGGCGTCCTGATCGCTCAGACACTGGCGTTCACCCCCATCGCCTTTCTGGTTCTGATCGGCGTAGTCGAAGGCGTGTCCCCTTCAATGGAGGAAGCGGCACAGACACTGCGCGCCAGCAGGTGGCAGACCTTCCGCACCGTGTCTTTGCCGCTTATGCGTCCGGGCCTTGCCAATGCGTTCCTGCTTGGGTTCATCGAGTCGATGGCAGATTTTGGCAACCCGCTGGTGCTGGGCGGCAATTTCGACGTACTGTCGACCGAGATTTTCTTTGCCATTGTGGGGGCACAATACGATCAGGGCCGGGCTGCCGTCCTTGCTATGGTACTGCTGTTCTTCACGCTCTCAGCCTTTTACGCCCAGCGCGCCTGGCTGGGTAAGAAAAGCTATACGACCGTGTCCGGAAAGGGGGACGCGGGTGTGCATCCGCTGATGCCCGGCGCTCTTGCCATTCCGGTGCTGACCATTGCCCTGATCTGGGCACTTTTCACCGCGGTGGTTTACGGAATGATCATCTACGGCAGTATCGTGGAGCTTTGGGGCGTCAACAATTCACTGACGCTGAAACACTATGTCACGGCCTTTTCTGTGCGGTTCGAAGAAGAGGGTATCCGGTGGACAGGCGCTGCCTGGGACAGCTTCTGGACCACGATCACCATTGCGGCCATTGCGGCACCACTGACGGCGGCTGTGGGGCTGGTTACGGCCTATCTGCTTACCCGGCAGAGCTTTGCCGGAAAGAACGCCTTTGAGTTCGGCACAATGCTGTCCTTTGCCATTCCCGGCACCGTCATCGGCGTGAGCTACATCCTGGCGTTCAACGTCCCCCCGATTGAGATCACCGGGACAGGCGCGATCCTCGTGGTCAGTTTTATCTTCCGCAACATGCCCGTCGGAGTGCGTGCGGGCATCGCATCCATGTCGCAGCTGGACAAATCCCTGGACGAGTCGTCGCTCACACTGGGCGCCAACTCATGGCAGACCTTCCGGCGTATTATCCTGCCATTGCTGCGACCGGCCATTCTGGCAGCCCTCGTGTACAGCTTTGTGCGCGCCATGACCGCGATTTCGGCGGTGATCTTTCTGGTCTCGGCCGAATACGACATGGCGACCAGCTACATCATCGGCCGCGTTGAGAACAACGACTACGGCCTCGCCATTGCCTATTCGACGACGCTGATCTTTGTGATGCTCGCCGCCGTCGGGCTACTGCAATTCCTTGTGGGCCGCGTTCAGATCGGGCGGCGCACACAAACCGGGACAGAGAAAACGACATGACCGAACCAAAGATCGCCAGCAAAGCGGCACCCGTGCGTTTCGAGGGTGTCTCGAAGGTCTTTGGCAGGGACGTCACAGCAGTCGACAACATCGACCTGCATGTCGAAGCAGGCAAGCTGGTGACTTTGCTTGGCCCCTCGGGTTGCGGCAAGACCACCACGCTGCGGATGATTGCCGGTCTTGAAATGGCATCGTCGGGCAGGATCATGATCGGTGACCGCGATGTGACCCGCCTGCCTGCAACAGACCGGGACGTGTCGATGGTGTTCCAGTCCTACGCGCTGTTCCCGCATATGAGCGTTCTGGAGAACGTGATGTACGGGCTGACGTTTTCCGGGTTCGACAAAAATGAATCGCGGACACGCGCCCTGCATGGGCTGGACCTCGTTGGTCTGAAGGGTTTCGACAACCGCCTGCCCAGCGAGCTGTCAGGCGGTCAGCAACAGCGTGTCGCTGTGGCACGTGCTCTTGTGCTGGAACCGCAGGTACTGCTCTTTGACGAGCCATTGTCGAACCTTGATGCCAAGCTGCGACGCCAGGTGCGCGAGGATATCCGCGCCATTCAACAGGATCTGGGCCTGACCGTCGTCTATGTGACGCACGATCAGGAAGAAGCGCTTGCCGTTTCCGACGAAATCGTTGTGATGCGCAACGCAGGCATTGCCCAGATCGGCACGCCACGCCAGCTTTATGACGCACCCATTGACCGGTTCGTCGCGGATTTCATCGGTGAAGCAAACCTGATCAGCTGCACCATTATTTCTGTCGAAGCGGATGTGGCCACTGTCGAAATCGAAGGATACCGTCACAGCCTGCCATCCCGCGGGATGCCGCCCGGACCGGCCACCCTCGCCGTCAGACCATCGCGCATCATGATCGGCCCGGACACCGGGATCGCCGCAACAGTTGCAAAGGCGACGTATGTCGGCGTCCGCATGGAATACACGCTGACGGGCGATTTCGGGCAGGTCTTTGCCGTCCAAGACGACGTGGACGAACCGCTCGAGACCGGCGCGCAGGTGCGCATGTCCTTTGCAGCGCGCGGCCCTGTCCTGTTGCCGGAAGGATGACCAACGGCAGGCTGATCATCATTTCCCACCCTGAAGTCGTTGTCTCACCGGACGTCCCGATCACAGAATGGGGCCTCAGCGAGACGGGGCGCTTGCGCGCAGAGATTTTTGCATCCAGTGCAACAATGTCCGGCGTCCGGGCGATTTGGTCCAGCACGGAACGCAAGGCCCTGAACACGGCTGAAATCCTGGCGGAACGCGCTTCATGCAGCGTCAGAACGCATGAGGCACTTGGCGAAAACGACCGCAGTGCGACGGGGTTCCTGCCACCTGATCAGTTTGAAGCGGCGGCAGACGCGTTCTTTGCCGAACCTGAAACCAGTTTCCGTGGCTGGGAAACTGCGCAGGCTGCGCAAGGCCGAATTGTGGAAACTGTCCGGTCGGTTGTCGCGCAACACAACGGCGGCGGCCTTGCGATCGTCACCCACGGCGCTGTCGGAACACTGCTCTGGTGCCATCTGTCCGGTCAGGAGATCAGCCGTCGGTTCGACCAGCCCGGACAGGGCCACTACTGGAGCGCCGATTTGCAAACGCTCCGCCCCGAGCATGGCTGGCGCAGCATAAGCTGATCGCTTCAATGCCGCCAGGCGCCGTCACAGATGTCCACAAGTGAATCGAAAACATCAGGTGTTCCCACGATCACCCGTCCACCGTCAGCAATCATCTCATCTGCATTCTGTGCCTCGATCATGCCACCGGCTTCCTGGACCATCAGCTGGCCCGCAAGGCAATCCCAGGCGTTCATGTGTTCCTCGACATAGCCCAGCAAGCGGCCTGCCGCGACATAAGCGAGCGACAGCGCGCCGCTGGCATTTCGGTGGTAGAGTGAACCGCGTTCAACAAGTGCTGCAATAACCGGGACCACATGCTCGGCATCCACGCGGTTGGAATAGCCGACAGAGACCGTGCCACTGGCCAGATCAACGCCGCTGGCGACCTGCATCGGCCTGCCATTGAGCGCAGCACCCCCGCCGCGCACCGCCGTATATATTTCCCCCACGTTGGGTTCGTGAATGACGCCCAGTTGCGTGGCGCCATCGCTGGCGACCGCCAGAACGATCGTCCATGCAGGAATGCCGTTCACAAAATTCGTCGTACCGTCGATCGGATCAATCACCCAGACAAAGCCACTGGTCCCGGTTCTGGGCGCATGCTCCTCGCCCACAATCCCATCGTCCGGAAATACAGCCGCAATTTTTTCGCGCACGAAGATTTCGACGTTGCGGTCGGCTTCGCTGACCCAGTCCTGCGCACCCTTCTGGTCGACAACAAGGGAGTCGCGGTCGCTGAAGTATCCAAGTGCGACCTCCCCCGCCTCTTTCGCCAGGGCTTCCGCAAATTTGCTCCGTTCCGTGATGCTGTCTGCAGACACTTGCACTCTCCGTTTAGGGTATGATTTCAGATCTAAGCCAAATGTGCCCGCCGCACCACTGATGTCATCGCCTGACAACCTCACCCTGCCGGGAGAGCGCGGAAGGCGCACCGGCCAGCCACCCATGTTCCGAGAACCGAAGGCGCTCCACCTTCGGGCCAGTCAAGCAACACGAGGTCAGCGCGCCTGCCCTGAGTGATCTGGCCACGATCAGTCAGCTTCATCGCCTGAGCAGGACCGTCCGAGACCAGTGACCAGAGCGACAGCCGGTCCGCGCGCCGTTCTTCATCAAGCCGCGCAACCGCCGCCAGCATCGCCGGATAAAAATAATCCGATGCCAGTGCATCACACAGCCCGGCCTCGACCATATCTGCAGCCGCCAGTGACCCGATGTGACTGCCGCCACGTGCCGCATTCGGCGCACCAAAAATGATCGGATCTCCTTCTGCCCGCGCTGCCAGGGCCGCCTCCATCACCATCGGGAACTCCGAAACCGCCGCACCGTGAGCGCGGAAGAAGGCGCGGGTTTCCGCCCGCGTGTCATCGTGGCTGAGCATCGGAGCCCCTGCGGCACGCCCCATCTGTCCGACCCGGGCAATCATGTCCGGCACATCGCTGCGCCTGTCCCATATCCGCGCCAGCAACCTGATGTATGCGTCTTCTTCCAGACCGGAGCGCCGCGCTTTTGCGGCGACCCGCTGTTTCATGCGCGTGTCATCAAGGGATGCGACGGCGAATTCCGGCGAAAATTCGAATGCGCGGTCCTGCACGGAAACGTCAAACGCACGCATGGCCATGGAGGTGTGATCGTTGAAGGCGACCGAAGGCAGCAGCGGTCCGTTCAGCGCCCACTCAATGACTTCAATTGCCTCAAAGGCGAAGGTTTCCCACCGCAACTGCACCCGGTTTTCGACCGTGAGGCGTGGCGCCAGATCACGGATGGCCTGCATGACGGTCCTGCCCCGGGCGACATCGCGCAGCCCCGGCTCCCAGCCCAGTGTGATCGCGTGATAGGCGGTGGCAATGCCGTTGGCCGCCAGCTGGCGGTCGGTGTCAATCGCCGCAGTGTCAGTTGGGAAGAATACACCCGGACGGGGCATCAGCTGGCGCTCAAACGCATCGCCGTGCACGTCGATCAGGGCTGGAGCCACGATCAGTCCGCGCCCGTCGATCACATCACCCTGCAACGGTCCGCCAATGTCAGCGATCTGGCCATCTGCGACCGTGACGCTGGTTTCTGCAATCTCATCCGGCAGAAAAACCTGTGCGCCCTCAATTGTGAACATTCCGGCAATCCTGTGCTGACCTGCCGGATCCGGGCAGGCTAATCTTGCGTGGTTTTCGCCGACACTATCCTGTCAGGTCCACATTCGAAACCGCTGGTTTCTCACGAACCCGAGGACCATCAGAAACCCCTGAACAAAAAAGCCTGCCGGTTCCGGGACCGGCAGGCTGGGTTAAGGGACCGGAGGGTCAGACCGCACCGTCTTTTGGCCGCTCAGACGTATCACGAGACGCCTGCCCAAAAGGACGGATTATTCTGCGGCGGTTGCGGTGCCGTCCTGCTCCGGGCTGGCCAGTTTTGCAGGATCACCACTACTGTCTTCAACAGCGCCCGCGCTTTTCTGTTCGGTGATATCTCCGGCAAGACTGTTTGTCAGACCTGCAACACCATCTTCCATAGAGACGCCCAGATCTTCGCCCAGCTTTTTCAGGGCAGGCATCTGCACGGCCATTCCCATGATGGAATCCAGCGCCTGGTTGATCGGCGCCTTTTCACTGCCACCGGCACCACCGCCAGCACCCGGCAGGCCATTCATACCGCCAAGGTGGTGGATTTTGATGGAATCGATCTTTTCCGCAGGTTTCACCATCTGAGCCACGACCTCAGGCAGCTTCTCCAGACGGGCCAGAGCAACCTTCATATTGACGATTTCCTCGGCAATCGCGTTTTCCGCCTCAACGATCGCGCGCCGGCCTTCTGCCTCAGCAAGCAGGTCGGTTTTTTTGGCTTCCGCTCGGATGGTCAGCGCATCGGCGTCCGCGCGGGCCTCTTCACGGCGCGCTTCTGCACGGTCCTGTGCGGCGTCCTTTTCGGCCTGAGCTGCAAGACGGATGCGCGTTGCTTCCCGTTCCGCTTCCCGTTCCGCTTCGATGAGCGCGATGCTCTTGGTCCGCTCAGCCGTCGCAACAGAACGCGCTGTTTCAATGCTCTCGGATGCCTTTGTCGCTTCGGCACGTGCGGCGTCAGCGGAAGCACTGGCCCGGCTTTCTTCCTCGGACTTCACGGCGATGATAATCTGGCGCTCCTGATCCGCGACTTCCAGTTCACGGTCGCGGGTGATCTCCGCCTCGCGGATCGAGCGTTCGCGCGCAATATCTGCTGCACGGATGGCTTCTTCACGTTTGATCCGCGCCTGCTCTTTTTCGCGCTCCGCATCTTCCTGACGCCGGGCAATCTCTGCCTGCTGCGCTGCCTCCAGGATCGCAATTTCCTGTCGTTGCGCAATGGCGGCCTGCTGCTCGTCCTGATCAATCTTCAGTTTCAGGCGTTCGGCTTCCATGGCAGCACGACGCACAGACACATCTGCATCTGCGTCAATTTCAGCGCGCTCTTTCTTGGACGTCGCGATCACTTCCGCAAGCTTGCGCATACCGACCGCGTTAAAGGCGTTGTTCTCGTCCAGCGCTTCAAAAGGTGTCTGGTCAAGCGCAGTCAGCGAAACGGATTCCAGCTCGAGGCCGTTTTTCAGCAGGTCTTCGGAAACAGCGTTCTGAACCTCTTGAACAAATTCAGCCCGGTTTTCGTGCAGTTCATCCATCGTCATCTGCGCCGCAACGGCGCGCAGGCCATCGACCAGCTTACCTTCGATCAGCTCACGCAACTGGTCCACAAAGAAGGTCCTGTCGCCCAGTGTCTGCGCCGCGCGCCCGATGCCTTCCTCTGTTGCATTGACCGAGACATAGAACTCAACGCCAACGTCAACGCGCATGCGATCTTTGGTGATCAGTGCGCCCTCGTGCGACCGCTGCACCTCAAGACGCAGGGTCTTCATGTTTACCGGGCTGATTTCATGCAACAGCGGGACCACAACCGTACCGCCATCCATGATGACACGTTTGCCACCTGCACCGGTTTTAACCAGGCTGACCTCTCTTGTGGCACGCCGGTAAAGTCGCCCGAGCACGAGGCCCACAAGCACCAGAAATGCAATAACACTTATAACGATAATCAGAATTGAACTGGGTTCCAAAATAACACTCCTTCAGTTGGCGGTTCAGGTATTGTTTGGTTGTCAGAAACGGGTCAGGTGCCCTCATCGAGGGGTACCAGCCGGTAGCCCTCAGTCTGGCGGTGCCTGAGCACGAGAACGGATGTACCGACGGGAATTGCGGCGTCATCCTTGAGCGGTTCACCCCGCAGGTAATGCGTATTCCCGTGACGGTCGGTGACACGCACTTCCGCAGGTTTCCCGCGCTGTGCGGTACCCTGCGTTACCGTGCCGGTCCGGCGTCCAAGATGGCGCCCCGACACCGCGGTGGTTTCGGTTTTGGGCAGCAGGCGCGCAAATAGTGCACTGAAACGACGCGTGAACCACAGCCCGGCAACGGCGGCCGGAACAGCTGCAACAGCCGCGGGTACAGGGCCACCCAGAAGTGTTCCGGCAAACTGTTGGACAATCACACCGGCCAGCCCGAAACCCAGCAAAAGTGCAGCCACCCAGATCATCACCGGAACCCGGCCAAATCCAAGCCACGACGCGGGTCCGACGCCGTCTGCACCTGGTGCGCCGGCGTCATAGTCCGCGTCGATATCAGCAAGTTCCACCTCTGCAAGATCGGCACCGTCGATATCCAGGTCAAAATCGCCGAGGTCGGCAACATCGATATCTACATCGAGATCAGCATCAGCGCCCATGCCCAGAAGCGTGCCACCCAGCAGTGCGAGGACAAGTTCCAGTGTCAAAAGCCCGAACAAAAGGGCGAGCGAAATTGTAAACGGAACATAGGGTTCCGTCAGAAATAGGTCGAACATTATCCGGCCTTATAATTGTGTACTGTGGTATACATTCAATATGGGTGCGCATGTTGTGTGAATCAAGACCCGACAGCAGTCATGACCTATTTCAACAACTTACACGAGAGAATTCTGGCGCGAGTATGGCCGGACCGCGCAGAAATTGCGAATTGCGGCGCTCTGTTCTGAAGGCGCCCCCTGACGCACAGGGCGGACTGCGCGCAGCTTTGCAATCAAAGCAACGGGCGCCGAAAAAACCGGCCGCCACGCGAAGGCAGCGACCGGTTGAAGAATGGGGGTCAGTCGGTGATCTCCTGCACCTTCATCACAAGCTCACTCCAGTTGCGCTGGTTCTCGATATCGTGCTCGAGACCCTGTTCATCCGCGATCGTGAAGCGTTTGACGGCCGGCGTTTTGCTGGTCGCCTGGTAAAGCCAGTATGCTTCTGCTTTCAGGGCATCAGCGATGGGCTTGTCGATGGACTCATACACCATCTGTTTGCAGGCATTGATCGATTCTGCCGGGAACTGCGCAATGCGCTGCGCCAGAGCGTCCACATACGGACCAATTTCATCAGGGTCGAGCGCCCTGTTGATGGTCCCCATCCGTTCTGCGTCGTCTGCGTCATAATCCTGCGCGCTCAGAATGATTTCCAGCGCACGGCCCAGACCGGTTTGCCGTGCCATGCGCGACGCACCGCCTCCACAGGGCAGAATACCCATGCCAACTTCCATCTGCATGAATTTGAATTTTCCGCGCGCCGCGAACCGCATATCCAGCGCGAGCGCCAGTTCATGCCCCCCGCCCCGCGCGAACCCCTCAAGTTTGGCGATGGTGGCCTGCGGCACTTTGCTGATGCGCTCGCAGACTGACTGCAGGTCCAGCAGCTGCGCCTCATCCCGTGATACGGCATCGGTCGACATGTCCTTCAGCAGATCGGTGTCATAGTGGCAGACCCAGATCTCCGGGTTCGCTGATTGAAAAACCACAACTTTTGTCTCACGGTCGCGCTCAAGTCGCATGGCCAGACTGTTCAGATCAGCCAGCATTTCCTGGCCCTGGACGTTCACCGACCCGAAATCGAAGGTCACGGTGGCGATCCCGTTATCGACGGAGACGTCGAATGTCTGGAAGTTTTCATATTTCATCAGGCAGTCCTCTACTGTGCCCCCGGTGGTGTGATCACCGGGGGTGGGTTAAATCTGTTTCGTTGTCTGGTGGTTATTGCCGGGCCGGATCAGCGATGGCTGTCGGCATACTTCCGGATTACCTGCATAACGGCGCTCGCATGCGACGGGTCTGCTGCCGCCGAATGTGGTTCCGCGAAAGCACCGCTGTCGTTGTCGAAATACTGCCCGGTGGCACCTTCAAACCGCGCGCCCGTGGCGGCATCGATCAGAACATCGGCACCAATGCTCAGATCATTGCCCGCGATGCCAAAGCCCTCCTTGACCATATTGGTGGCGAGCAGCGACCCGGGGTTTACGGCAATCATCGCCGGACCATCAGGCAACATGCGCGCCCACTCGCGGGTCCAGATAGTAATAGCCAGTTTGCTCTGAGCGTAAGCATCCATGTCCGAAAGCCGGGCACCACCCGCCATCGCATCCGTGTTCACGGCCGCCTGTGCAGCAGATGACAGGTTCACTACTCGACCCTCCGGCGGCATGACCGGCAACAGAAGTTCCGTCAGAAGGTACGGTGCGAAAGTGTTGACGACAAATCGGATATCAGTGCCATCCGCGAGCACAGGGTCCGGGCTTTTCAGCACTCCCGCATTGTTGATCAGAACATCAAGCCTGTCGTGGTTTTTTCGGATGTCTGCGGCCAGCTGCCGGACAGACGCCATGTCGGAAAGATCAGCAAGATACGTTTCTGTTTGCCCGTCTGTCTGCGCCGCTGCTGCATCGAGTTTCGCCGCATTGCGCCCGTGCAAAAGAACCCGGTGGCCCTGGGCTGCGAGTTTTTCGGCTGTCAGCAAGCCGATGCCGTCCGTCGATCCGGTGATGAGAATGGTACGCGTCATGTCAGGTGTCCTTCAGTGAAATTCGGGCAGCAGTGCGTCGGCAAGCCTTTGCTGCGTCTGTGAGATATCGCCCTGGCTGAACCGCAGATTCAGTGCGACGTGATTAACGCCCAGCGTCTGAAGTTCCTTCAGATACCTGAGCAGAAATCTGCTGCCGGACCGAAACCCAAGGTGCAGCGGCGCCGGGGGCGCGTCGGGATCGTCCAGCAGATCGACATAGAGCGACTGCATCACGGGCTTGTCAGGGGCGCCATGCGCTTTGAGACGCGCGCGGTAGTCCGAAATTACGCGACCCTGCGATGCAGCATCGCGCGGATAGGTCATCCAGCCGTCGCCATTCTGTGCGACCCAATCGGGCGTTTGCTGGCTGCCACCTGTGATCAGAAGCGGCAACCTCGCCCCTGCAGGCTTGGGAAGCAGATCGATGTCGCCTGCGAGCGTGCCCTGCGCACTGCGGTGGCGCGGAAATTCTGAAGCAACAGCGCGGATATATTCGAAACTGTCCCGGAAACGCGCCGCACGATCATGATGGTCCGCGCCCATCGCCGGGTATTCCTCGGGACGGTCGCCTGATGCCACACCGAACAGAAGCCTGCCACCGGAGAGCACGTCGGCCGTCGCAGCGGCCTTTGCAACATGCGCGGGATGGCGCAGGGGAAGAATAACACTGGCTGTGCCAAGGCCGATGTCGTCGGTCGCTGTCGCCAGCGCGCCAAGATACACAAAGGGATCAAAAATCTGCCCCACGTCCCCGAACGCCGGTACATTGAACGGCACATCGCGCAACCACAAAGCTGCAAATCCCAGTGTTTCAGCTGCCCTCGCAGCCTCCAGATGCGCCTTCATTTCCGGCGCCGCACCAACTGCGTAAGTCTCCAGCGGCAGCACCAGACCAATACTCAGCCGGCGTGGCCGAAAGACCCTGTTGTACGCTCGGTTGATCGGCGCAAATGACATTTCGTTTTGCTTATCAAGCATGGTTTCTGACCTTCAGTACCGCACCAGCGTACGGCTCTCTATGCTCTGACGGATGGTTGTGACGGCAGGGTTTTCAACCATATCGAGCGCGCTGTGCGCGACCGACGGCAGACCGCGGTTGTCATAAATATTGAAAAAAGCCACCTCGTCCGGTCTCATTTCGGAACGGTAAACCCATTCATGATCCTGATTGGCAACCAGTCCCATGATCTGACCCTTGCGGTCAGGGTAGATCAGATCAAGCAGAATCCAGTCGTCCGGTGCCACGCTTGCGGGCCGCACAAATCCAAGGGGTGCGCTGTTGATCGGATGCCCGACCGGGCGCCAGACGTTGATGAAGGCGAAGCGCCCCTCTGCCCATTCGGCCGCCCGTTCGGACCCGAGCAGATCATCGAGACGCTGCCGCGCGCCCGCTTCGCTGTAGTCGCTGTGCACGTTGCGGGCCGGTTTCCGATTGGCTTCCGGATCATCAGTACGCACGGTGTGATCAAAAATAAGGACTTCGCGAACACCCAGCCTGTCCGTCAGCAGGGTTGTCAGTTCATCGTCGTAGACCTCTTCCCAGCCAGGCGTTTCGAAGTCGCTGACACTGCTCGGACTTCCCGCAAATTCCACGGAATCTGTGTCGAAACGAACCGGTTCTTCGGAGGCGCGGTCATCCCGAACCTCTACCAGCGTTGGCGCCAGCTCTGGCGAAATCAGGTTCCCGGCAATACCGCCTGCATCCAGTTCGAAAGCCTGGCGGTGCGGTTTGTGCACATGGTAGTTCACGGTTCCGGTGCGCATGTTCAGCGCCTCCTCTGTCATGGAGCCTTTCATTGACGGTGAATATGTTATGCAGATATAAAAGGGTAAACCGCCGCATTTCGGAAACATAATTCGGAAAATCTAAATAATGAGCCTCGATACCGACGGCCTGCGCCTCTTCGTTCTGGCAGCCGAACTTCTCAACATCAGCGCGGCCGGACGGCAGCTTGGTCTGGCACCGGCAGTATCAAGTGCAAGGCTGGCGAAACTCGAAAACGCCGTTGGCGCAGAGCTTCTGCACCGCACCACGCGGAAAGTGTCGCTGTCGGCCGAAGGTGAAGAACTGCTGCCTTTCGCGCGCGAGATCATCGCGCAGGAAGAAGCTGCTCTGGCCGCCCTTGGACAGGGCACAGCGGACGTCCGTGGCACGCTGCGCTTTGCAGCACCCAGTACCTTTGCGCAGCAATATATCGCGCCGGTACTGCCCGCCTTTCTGGACCGCTACCCGGATCTGACGCTCGACCTTCGGCTGTCAGATGTACAGTTTGATCTGATCGAAGGCAGCTATGATCTCGCGCTGCGCAGCGCCCCCTGCCTGACACCAGCCTGAAGGGCCGCAAACTTGCAGATGACACCCGCATTCTCTGCGCATCTCCCGACTATCTGGCAAAGCACGGGACACCGATAAAGCCCTCGGACCTGACCGCGCACAGGCTCATCGCCTTTGGACGGATGCGGGCGAGACCAATGGTGTCGACCAGCGGCGAAGCCGGCGTGTTCGATCCGGCAGCAGCAGGAAGCCAGCTGATTATGGATGACGGCACCAGTCAGAAAAACGCAACACTGGCGGGTGCCGGTATTTCGCTGAACGCACTCTGGAGCGTGCACGAAGACCTCACTGCCAGACGCCTGGTCCGCGTTTTGCCCGATTTCGAAAGCGCCGAGGGCGACGTTCTGTGGCTGATTTATCCGCGCTCCAACGTTCTGTCGCCCAAAGTACGGGTTTTCATGGACTTTCTGATCGCTGAAATCGGAAGAACGCCCCCGTGGGAACGCCCCATCTCACACAAGGAACGCATCTGAGGTACCCAGGCCAAGCCACAAACCACCGTATCGCGTGGCCATCCGTCTTTTCATTTTCCGGTGACCATGAAACGGTCGGAGTGATGATGACTGACAGGCAGGATCCATGCACGTTCTGACGATACTTGATCATCCCGATCCAAAATCCTTCACAGCCGCGGTTGCTGCGACATTCATGGATGGAGCCGAAAAGGCGGGCCACTCCACTGAGCTGGCGGACCTGAACGCAGAGGGTTTTGATCCGCGGTGGTCAATGGCGGACATTGAAGCAGACAAAGATTCCGGTGCACCGGCGGACGTCCTGCAGGAGCAGGCCCGGATTGCCCATGCAGACGCAGTATGTCTTGTGTTCCCGCTGTTCTGGTGGGGCATGCCCGCGATGACGAAAGGCTGGGTCGACCGGATCTGGACCTGGGGCTGGGCCTATGACCAGCTGGCCGATCCGGACGTCTCGCTTCAGCGGCCCCGGACAGGTGTTCTTCTGGTGCCTGCTGGTGCCCGCTCGGATGAAATGGAGAAACTTGGCCACAAGGCTGACCTTGAAAATGCCTGGATCAACGGCACGTTCGGGTACTTTGGCTTCCAGAACCGCCGGCTGGAGCTTCTGTGTGGGTCCAAAGGTTCGGACGCCCGTCGCACCGCTCTGCTGGAGCGCGCCTTTGACGCGGGCTACACCCTGCAGACACCCTATGACAGCGCATCCGCGTCGTAACCCGGGGTCTGTCGACCCACCGAACACACCGCCCCGCACGGCTTCATCAGGCCTGGAACGGCACCATTTTCCATGGTGCAGGTGAATCACAGTTCCGGAGGCTGTCTGCTGAGCCCACGCCAAAAAAGTTGACAGACGTTAACTATTGGCGCTGAATTCTCCCTATTGGAGAATACTTATGCCTTGTTTCAACAATTTCGGGCGAACCTGTTTCCATCTGGCCGCAGCACTGTTTCTCTGGGGTGCGGCACAGGATGCTGCGGCGCAGTCCCCGCACCAGGAGCTGATTGAACAACTGGACCAGGTTGCATCGGGGCTGGAAGCGACGGGCGAAACAGATGCAGCACTCCGGCAGTCTCTGGAAAACCTCGCGGCCCGCATCAACGCAGCACTGAACCCGACCGACGAAGAAATCAGCGCAGAGCTGACTGCTTCCGCCGCCACGATCCGCGGCAGCCTTGACAACGGGACCATCGCACCCGCCATTGCAGATTTGCGCGAAGCGGTCTTCGACTATGAAGACGCCCGCAAAGACCAGTTTCTGAGCATGCTGGTGGATGCGCTGACCACCCACACCAGCCAGGAGCTCGATTTTGTCAGCAACGAGACCCGGCGCAAAGTCCTCACGCTGGAAACGGTGATCGGCAAAGTTGATCTGCTCTCTGTTGAAGACAGCATCTCTGCGCGCGCCGGAATCCTTTCGGCGCTGATCCAGGCATCCTCACCGGTTGCGGGCGGCACGGTCCAGATCCCTGCTTTGACAGGCCTGCGGCAGGTTCTGGAAAGCGTCGACCGGAACCTGTTCTACACAGCTCTCGACAACCGCATCATTCTGATGACCGAAATGCTGGAGCCGTCAGCTGATATCGCAAAGGTACTGCGCCTCGCAGACGTCTCCAAACTGACTTCCCTCAGCAGCAAAATCGACGCCGTCGTGCCCGGCGACAAAACACAAAAACCCGGTGTATATGTCGTTTCAGCCCGTTATGGCCGGCTGTCCGGCCCAGTGACCGGTGGATCTTGTGACGTGCGCGCAACCATGGCCAAACAGTGCCATGGTCAAAAAAATGTACGCTCCCCGACGACGGGGCGGGATCGTTCTGTGGTGGTCAGGACCCGGCCCCCTTCGCGCAGTCCCGGCACAAAGGCACATCGGTAACCTATGCCTGCCTGAACCTGACCGATCAGCAGTGGGCCGACGTCTTTTCACGACGTCCGTCATCGTATCAGGGACCAACACGTCACGATGTGTTGCGGTCAGCGGCAGACGAAATCCAATGCGGTTTCTGAAAACAAAAAAGAACAATTGAGGTGAGGAAATGCGATGCGGTCTGACAAAATTGTAAAAACAGCCGCCTTTGCGGCCCTTTTCCTGGTTCTGGCATGCTCGGCGCTGCCCAAAAAAGATTTGCGCGATGAATATTTCGAAGTGGTGCGGGAGCTTGGTCTGACGCCGGTCTATCCCCCCAGAGAAGAACTGCAGGTGGGCGACGTTTTCCTCGTTTCAACAGAACCTGCCTCCCCGAACGATCCGGAGAAAACCGTCAGTGTCTGGATGGGCACGCTTGACACGATCCGGGACGAGGCCAACCGATACCTGAACTCCCGGATCAATTTTGAAAATACGAATACAACCGGAAACCTGGACACCAACTTCGATCCTCAGAAAAAACAACAGGACTTCGGGTCGGGCTCTGTTGCCCTGAACAATGGAGCACGGAATTCGTTGCCGCTGGTAACATTTCCGACAATTTCCGGCGCGGCCTCGCAGGGCGGGGCTCTGGGCAGCTTCGGCTTTCTGAGTTCTTTCGGGCTGTCCTTCGGATCAAATGAAAGCGTCAGCATCGATTTTACGGACACCCGTTCCTTCGGCGTCCCCTTTGGCGCCGTGAACGCCACAGTAGGCCGGCAATACGACCGGTTCTCTGACGAATTCTGGAACACTGTCTGTGTCAGACCGGAGAATGCTCTGGGCATCGCCAGCACAATCGGACGCGACCAGGGAATTGCGCCGAACGAATTCTGTGCAAGTTCGCGATCCTGCTACTTCGCGGTCGTGACGCGGACGTACATGACGCGAAAGATCGACTACCGCTACAGCAGTGCGAGGATCGCTCGGCTGGCCGCATCCCGCGCCACGAGCCCGCTGCCGGATACCGCAAAGACAACCCAGTCTCTGCCCGGGGATTTCGAAGTCAACGTCACTATCGGGGACGAAGCATCGTCGCAGGATCTGGAGCGTCTGATCTCGGCTCTGGAAAAATCAGCTCAGGGCAGTGGATCGACTGTGGAAAAAGACGCGGTGAGCTTCGTTGGCGTCGAGGGAAATTCACTGAAGTTTGAGCGCACGCTGCAGAAACCTGTCGCTATTGCCTATGAATCGGTGAACTACGCCTTCGACGGCACCGAACTCGCCTGTGGCCTGAAAATCGTTCCGGACGAAAAGTCGTGGACGCTGAACAGAGCCGTTTCTGCCAGTCAGGACCAGCTTGTCCGGACGTTTGCCCCCCCAAAGTAACAACAGGAATCAGAGGACAATATGTCAGACGATACAGACATTGTGAGTTTGCTTTTCGGTGACATCGAAGTCCTTGTGGATGAGAATGGGGCGCCGGTTGGCGCCAGAAGAGCACCGTCCCCGGCCCCTACATCGGGTGGCAGCGCCGCGCCCGCACCGTTCCGCGTAAGATCCATGCCGGGGTCCTTCAGTGGTGGTGGGTCCGGGGCTACCCTGAGCGTGCTGCCGCCTTCGTCACCGCAAAAACCCTTCCGTGCGCCCTCCCTTCCTCGGCGGCTTCTCCGGCGGCGGATCCGGCGCCGGTCTGGACATCCTGCCGGCGGACACAGTTGCTGGCGCGATCGGCCTGCCCGCCGAATTGCCACCCGTCGCGGATGGCCGCTACACCGGCGGCAACGCGCGGCTGGTCCTTGAACTGCGGATGGATATCAGAGGAACCGGCGTGATCTCCGGCGACCTGATGGGCAGACGGGCCGGTCGCGAAGATTACCTCGCCTCCTTCCGCACCGTACCAGGCGTAAGACCTGATGCCACGCTTTCTGCGGGCTGGCCCGCTGAATTCTGTGCCGGTGATCGCACCACAGCGCATGGCATTGTCTGGCTGCGTTCGTCGCTTGCAGGCGGAACCATTGTGATTGCGCTGCACGTCGATGGCGCATTGCCTGGCCTGCCCGCCCGCACGACCTTTGAGATGACGGCGGAGTGGGAGTCGCCCTATCTGCGGCGGCTGGGCATCGAAATGGAGATGGAAAACGGCACGGAACCGCCCCCCACCTGGAAATCCGGCCGCCGGCAGATCACAGTAAAGTCGGCGCTGCAGGATGCCGGTTTCGAAGTCACTGACACAGGCGTCCGCAACCGGATACCCGAACAGAAAGACGGCTGGGGCCAGGCGGAACTGCATACGCTGATGACAGACCTGGCGGATACCAGCCTTGACGGTCCGGCCTGGCGGCAACAGCTTCTCTGGCTCGGACGGCCAAAACGCGAACGCCTGCTTGGCGTTATGTTCGACACGTCAGCCCAACTGCCACGCCAGGGCTGCGCTGTGTTCGAACGCGAAATCAGGAAATGGGTGACCGATGCCCCGGACCGGAAAGTCATCCAGACGGCCGTGCACGAAATTGGTCATGGTCTGAACCTGTCGCACCGTTTCGGGCCGGACGTCGGGCACGCGGATTCTGCGTCATTCATGAATTACCCCTGGCAGTATCAGGGCGGCGGGCGCGAGCAGGGTTACTGGGAGCGCTTCGCATTTGCATTTGACCCTGATGAACTCGAGTTTCTGCGCCACGCGCCCCGCAATCAGATCATCCCGGGCGGTGATCCGTTTCACTCTGCCGATTACTGGAGCCAGAGTGCAAGGGGGTACACGCCCTATGCAACGGATCAGAGTGCCAGCGGCCTGAAGCTGGAGCTTCTGCCGCCGGATCCGGACGTCCGGACAGCCGCTTTCCGGTTCGGCCAGCAGGTCTTTCTGGAGATCAGGGTCACCAACACAGGGCCCGCGGCCGTCCCCTTCGGAAAAGACTCCCGGACCCGAAAGGCGGCTTTCTGAGTGTACGTATCGAAAAAACCGCAAGGAGCAGTAAAACCGCTCATCACGCGGTCCATTTTCACCCTATCGTGTCCCGCTGTTTTGATCTCAGCAACATATCGGACTCAGAAGGTGCAGACACAAGCCAGATCCGCATGCTGGCGCCGGGTGCCTCTCACAGCGAGAACATCAATCTGACTTTCGGAGCCGATGGCTTCAGCTTTGCAGAACCCGGACACTATGCCATTCAGGTTTTCTGCACGTTGCTGACCGATGCAGCCGATGCCAGCCAGCTTGGTGATGAAGAGACCATCACGGCGTCGAACACACTGCCCGTTTTCGTGGCCAGACCGCATTCGCCTGAAGAAGAGTTTGAGGTCGAAACCGTCCTGATGCGACAGGATGTCGGCACCTTTTTCGCGCTCGGCGGATCAGCTGTTCTGGGCCGGGCCAGAGATGATCTGGAGGAGATACTCGACCGGCGGATGGGCCGGGCAAAAATCCCGAAAGATCCGGTGGCGGCTAATATCATGCGGTGTTTCGGGATTGACGAACAGCGCCGCTACCGGCGTTTTGACACCGGGAAACTGCGTTACCTTCGCAGTAATCTGAGCAGGGCTGTCGAACATCTGCGGCGCGTGCACCGCGCGGGCGCAGGCGTTTTCGATCGTGAAACCCTGGCCGGGACAAAAAGGTTGCTTGAGAAGCTGGAAGGCAGACTCAAAGAATAAGCGCCCGCGATCAGGACGATCCGATCCACCCATCATGGTCGATCGTGACACGGTCGCCTGTCTGCCAGACAAGTTCCTCTACAACCAGCACCGGGATCGTGGGCCACCCCATCTGTCCCGCGACAACAACGCCAATGGGCAAAATGGCGTCCCTTGCCGTCATGATCAGAGCCGCAGGAGCGCTCCCGGCGTACAGCAGTTCCAGCAGAACTGCGGACGAACTGCTCGACCCGATGAGCCTTGGCAGCAACAGCACCCTGCCCGTCACTGCTTCCCCCATTTGCGGATGGCCGGCCAGTGTGACGCGCGCCGTCTTCGGGTCAACACCTCCCCAGAAGCTCAAAGGTTCGGTCAGACGAAGCACCTCCGCGCATGCAGTGCCGGTGTACAGAACATCTGCCTGAACTCTCATGGCAGGGGTTCTTTCTGCCGGACGACTCTACCGGATTGCGCGCTGCGCACACATTCCTCCATGGACCCGAATACGGTCTGGTGCCCGGTGTTTCCGGGCGCATAATGCGCGAATTTCCCGGAGTTTGTCATCATAACTCCGGGTTTGGCGGGAAGGATCGGCGTGACCACCACGCATGTGTCCAGAACAAACTCTGCCCCAAGATCCTGCAGCGCGCGATCTGCCGCGTCGCTTTGCAATGCCGTCAGGGTGTGCCGTCCTGTGCAGATATAAACCGGAACAGAAAAAGGGCGCCCGCCCGCCAGACGCAATACCGCCCTGCACTCTTCTTCGCTGAAATGCGGACTGCCGAAAGCAACACTGTCAATCGGACCGTCCGGTACACAGCTGAGACCCGCGCGGGCGTCCCTGTACATCTGCGGCGTGACCCGGATCGTTTCTTGTGGGATCTGCCCGCCCAGCGCTTCGTCCAGATCTTTCGCCTCCGGTGTCAGACCGACCAGATGTATCAGGGCCACCGCGCCGGTAGAGGCCGCGGCAGCGCACAGGGCTTTCAGGTCATCTTCGCCCGCGTCACCGGGAACTCCTGTCACAGCACAGACAGTTTCCCCCGCCAGCCTGCCAACCAGTGCCCCCAATACCGGAAAGAACGTTTCCTGTTGCTTCAGTGACACTGGCAGCCGGGTCGTGTCGATTACAAGGCGGGCAAACCTGTTTTCGGGAACGTGCAGACCGTAATACGGCGCCCGTCCAGACACGGCACATGCGATGTCCAGAAAATCTCCGTACCTGTTTGTCCGCGCGCCCAGGACTGAATTGGCAAAGGCGACAGCGTTGGATTCCCCCAGGCCACCTGCTGACCCGGGCCTGGTCGCGCGCCTGCCTGATAGGGCGCACAGGTCCAGCTCGGACGACACCCCATCTTTTCGTGCGCCACCATCAGGCGATATGCCATGACCCGTTCATGTTGGGACAGTCGGCACTGGTCAGGCCGCAGCAGGTTCAGCGCGCCAACATTCGTCGTTGCGGGCACCTGCACACGCGCGCCGCCTGCGGCCAGCGCCTCACAATAAAGAACACCTGCAGAGCCATGGTAAAGGCAGCCATCAATGTGGGCAGACCGGATCGGTATGAGTTCGCGCGCGCCAAGCATCCGTGCCGCCTCAATCACGAGGTCAAGCGTCATGCGCTCCCCCTGCGTTCCCTCCTCGCCGGCCAGCAGCGCCTTTTCAGAGGCAGTCAGTTTCATGCAAGGTCCATTTCCGGCCAGACTTTTGCAGCGAGTGTCGCCAAACGTTCACCAGTGGCGCAAGGAAAATCTGATAACTAGGGGCGACTGCAGGTTGCCGGGAACCGCCACCGGCAGATCGTGTGCCGCCCTCAGGCCCCCAATCGCTGGCCAAAAGCGGGAAGGGCTTTCAGAAAATCAGCAGCAGGCATCGGCCTCGCAAAGAAGTACCCCTGCTGCACCGGGCACCCCAGACGCACAAGACGCTCTGAGACATCGGCATCTTCAACACCTTCGGCAATAACCTCTAACCCCATCGAGCGTCCCATTCTGACGATGCTGTCCACGATGTCGTCATTTTCGCCGCTGTTGCTCATCAGGGATATGATCTCGCGCCCAATCTTCACGCGGGAAGGACGCAGTCCCATCAAACTCAAAACCGAAGTATGCCCGGTCCCGAAGTTATCTATTTCAATTTCGACGTTCTCCGCCCTGAGAGCTTCCAGCTGCCACATGAAAACGTCATCCGGTTCGTCCCCGGCTTCCGTTTCCAGAAGCTCAAGCGCGATTTTCGTGCCGCCGGATCTGGCAAGAGCAACCACATCTTTTGTGTAGCGTCTTTCAAGCAGGTTTGCGCGCGGCGTATTCAGCGCAAGACGCGGAACCGACAGCCCCTGGTGCTGTACCTGCACCAGAAACGCTGAAACCTGTTCAAGTACAATCTGGTCAATCAGCGGCAGATACCCATTGGCCCGTGCAATCTCAAAAAAGACTGCCGGCGACGCGTATGTGCCGTCTTCGCGACGCCAGCGGACGAGCGCTTCGGCACCGACCATCCGCCCCGTAACTGCATTGAACTGGGGCTGAAAGAACGGCTCAAATGCTCTGGTATCGACAGCTGTCAGCAGGTCGCGCGCTTTGTTTCTTTTCTGCTCTACGCGGTTCCTGAGTTCATCGGTCGAAACAACTGTGCGGTTGCGGCCATGGCGCTTGGCTTCATAGAGCGCTTCGTCAGCGTGAGCGATCAGGTGATGTAACTGTGTCGTGGACGGGGGCCGGCCGATTGTCCGGCTGCGACTCCTACACTGACGGTTACATGACCGGCAACCGGAGAGCGCTGATGCACAACGCTGGCCTGCCTGAGCCGGAAATGCAGCTCATCCGCCAACTCATCAGCATCCCTTGCGCTGTATCCTTCAAACAGCGCAATGAACTCTTCGCCACCATAGCGTGCTACGGTCGAATGCGCCGTCTCAAGTACGGCACGCAGCAAACCCGCCACCTCGACAAGACAGCGATCACCCGCCTGATGTCCGTAGTAATCGTTGTAGTTCTTGAAGTGGTCTACATCGATCAGCATGACCGCAACTTCGCTGCCCTTTGCACAGGCTCTTTCAACAGCGGCGGCGGCCATCCTGTCAAAGGAACCGCGGTTATAGAGCCCCGTCAGCGCATCCGTTTCCGCCAGTTCCCGCAGGCGGGCGTTTGCGCGTTGCAGCTGAATGTTCTGCTCGCGCACTTCCTGAGACAGGCTCTCTGATTTCTGGCTGAGTTCTGTGTTCGTCTGCATCGCTGCTTCGCGGGAGGCTTCGATTTCGTTGATGCGCCCGGTAGCGGCATCGGTAAGATGCCGCAGGCGGTGAGACAACAGGTCCAGCTCTGTGCCACGCAGCAGCCGCGGGGCATTATCAACCCGCAACGGGTCACTGCCAGGACGCCAGCGTCGTGTCGTATCGGCCAGACTGACAATGTGGCGGGCAAGAGCACCGTAAACGATCAGGATAAGCAGAATGCCAAGCAGGAAGTTCTTTACGGTTGCGAAGACGAAGTAAAAAACCATGCGGTTTACGAAGGCCGGTGCGACGACTGATCTGTCCACAGTCACAATAATCGCGCCGATGACTTCGGACCTCCCGGTTTCCGGCGGTGTCATCAAGGGCTGTTCCAGCACGACAGGGTCCGCTTCGGTCACCTGCCCGATGCGTGGCAGAGTGGGCACGATGTCCCGCTCCCGCGATATCATGACCTGACCTTCGTTCAGGATCTTCACAGATGTGATGGCCCGCTGCGTAAAAAGCCCTTCAGCCACCTGTTCGGCTGCGGGACCATAAAAGTTATATGCCGCAGACGCCGCAGACGGGGCAACACTGGTCAGGAATTCTTCTGCAGAATACTGAACCGCATCTTTTTCCTGTCGCAGGTCAACCCAAATCTGGATGCCGCCAGACACTGCCCCCAGCACCAGCGCCAGCAACAGCGTGATCTTTGCAAGCACATGGCTGAGGCGTCGCGTCGGCGACCCATCAAAGTCTGGAAGTGCCGTCATCCGTTTTCCTGAGCAGTGGCCGGTCCCAGACGGTCCAGCGCGTCCTGCAGTCTGATCGCAATTTCCTTTGCATCCCTCGCATTGCGGGACACCAGCAGGTATCCTTCGGTGACCATAAGAGGCTTCGGCTCCATGGTGATCTGCGACCGTTCTTCTTCCGAGAAAATCCGGGACATCAATGCTTTGCCGCTCTCTTCGCTCATCGGATAAACATCGATCCGGCCGGCCAGCAGTTTTCGCAGATTGGCCTCGTCGTTCTGCGCGGTTTCGACCCGCAATGCACCGCTTTCCGCCAACTCCCAGAAGTCTTCGGTATAGGTGTAGCCAGTGACCGCACCAATCGTGATACCCTTCAGATCAGCCATGCTCTCCCAGTCAGGCAAGGTCGTATCTTCTCTGCGGATCAGCACCATTCTGTCGTAAACAACCGGACCCACATGAATGAAATCTGCGGTCCGGTCTTCACTGAAATACCAGTAGGAACTGGCAAAAAAATGTGCTGCCCGGGTCATTTCAAGCGCACGCATCCAGGGCATGTATTCAAATGCAACGTCGAAACCCGCGGTCCGGGCAAGCTGACGGACAGCATCATTGACAATGCCGTCATCGGGCGCTGCCTGATCCGTGAACGGGGCGTAATCGCCCGTCGCAATACGCAGAACACGCTGCTCCGCCAACGCGCTATGACCTGCCAGAAAAACAAAGCAGACGAGGATGATACGCAAAAACTGCATGCCGGTACTCACTGTCACAAATAACTGAACCTTGGGTTCTGTTATCATGGGTTCGTAAGGAACAGCTTAATTCCCGCGAAGGCCCTGCAGGCTGACTGATAAGGGACAGGACACCGCATCACACTGCCGGTTCCGGGCGGGCAGCCAACAGCGCAGCGGTGTACCGGTCACCGCCCTCGGGTGACCGGTTTCAGAATTTGGCGATCAGGTTGATGAAGATACCGCTGCTGTCATAGTCCAGATCGGTCAGATCATCCGACACGCGGCCCCATTCATAGCCCACACCGATTTTCGCGTTGTTTCCGACATGCCTGTACACGCCCAGCAGGAAGCCATGTTCATCAACATCGGTGTCCTCTGAAACGAGCATCCGCGCCTCGGCGAGGGCATCCCACTTGTGCACCACGTGCCAGTCGAACCGGAGAATTGCGAGATGTGCCGTGTTGTCGACAAAAGTGTCGGTGCCACGGTCTGCAATTTCAGACATCCGGTAGCCGTATTTACCGCCGACACTGAGCCGCGGGCTGATGTCATAGATGGCGTCGACGGACAGCACATGGCTGCGCTGTGACGGACCGTCTGTGGATCCGTTGGCTGTGACCTGATCCTCACCCGGCAGGTCATGCAGATAGGTGTAGCGGAAAAGCATATTCAGACGCTCGTTGTCGACCGGCCGATAGGCATAACCTACACTAGCCTCAACATATTCCCCATCCCGGAAAGACGACTGATCGGAACTGGAAATCAGCGCATCAACGTTCAGCAGGAAACGCCAGTCACGATCCAGCTTGTGTGAATATCCGCCGGACAGCGCCCATGTATCCCGGTCCTGTTCAACGCCTTCACCATCATCTGTCCGGTATTCAAGGCGCAGACGCGCATCGCGTTTATCCTCAAAGGCATAGGACGCCCCGAAGGAGACCGCATCGCGGTCGAAATCGCCGGTTATGTCGTCGCGGACTGTCCCGCTCTCAACCGCGCCGGAGAAGGACCACCGGGCGTCCGGCGTATAGTTGACACCATATGCCCGCGTCAGAGACCGGCGGTTGCCGAAGAGGTCCCAGTTATTTTCACCGTAAACCTTTACGGTCTCAGACACCCGGTACCGGGCACCAACGGTGAATTCCTCTTCCGCCGCCCCCAGCAGCGTGTCCGAACGGAAACCGGTACGCGTCGGGTCCAGCGTGTAGCCAAGGTAAATCTCGTTGTCCGCTGTCGGGCTGTAGCCTAGGCGGGCTTTCGCGCCGAAGCCACCGTCGCCGCCTGAAACCTCTGCCCCCAGAGACAGTTTTTCGGTGACCTGCAGCTCAAGTCCTGCGCCAAGCCGGTCGTTGCGCTCGATCTGACCGGACCGGGACAGCGTCCCCTGACCGTAAGCATAATAGAGCTGGTCTTCGTCAGGGGCGTAATTCAGGCGCAGCGCTGCGTCCGTCCGGCGACCGTTGTCCGACGTGCCGGAAACCGCATTTCTGTCGAGATGAGCAAGGGCTGCATCCACCGACCACCTGTCGTTCAGGCGGTATGTCAGGCGGACCTCGGCCTCCGTGCGGCTTTCGCCGGTGTCACTCTCAAAATCCTCGAAATCGAGGCCAAAGCTGAGCCGGTCGTTCAGATCTACATCTGCCGTCACGCCCCACAGGGTCTGATCGTCGGAGATGTCCTCTGACAGCGTTGAGAAGCCTGCCTCTTTGCGTTCGTAGTAAAAGCCGATACTGCCAGGAACTCCCAGACCGATCTCGGTGGTGTCAAGGTACGCATCCAGACTGTAAGCGCGGGCCTTGCTGCCACTGCCCGTTCCGACAGTCGTGTTGGAAAGCCCACCGTCCGTTGACAGGGTCCGCCCGAAGCCCGGCCCTTCGGTCTGCGCGATTTCGGCCTCGATATTGCTCTGCTCTCCAAGCTCATACCGCAGATCGACACCATCCAGCTTCTGATCAGCTGTGCCTGTGTTTTCACGCATGCTCGTGATGCCGACGCGCAGATCGTCTGTGGCCCAGTATTCAACGCGCCCGCCGGTAGACGCCCCGTCGAGCGCGCCAGCAACCGGTGTGTATTCATACTGAGCAACCAGGTTCACATCGAACTCACCAGATGAGCCACTTGTGACCAGCGATCCGTCCGATGCCGAGGACGACAGGGGTTCCGCCAGGATTACAACACCCTGAATGTAGTCGATTTCGTAGTCGACGCCTTCCGTCAGCGTTCTTGAACTGACGATGCGCCCGGTGACCGGGTCTGTGATCTGCACGGCAATCGTTTCCGAGCCGCCATTGATGTCCTGGCGGCTGAGGAAGTAGACCGACCCACCTGTCCCCCGCAACACATCGCGCTGCGGCAGGGTTTCGGGGGACGCAGCATATACGTTCACACTGGTGCGTGCGTTGCCGTCTTCGGTCACGTCTAGGGATTCATGGCTGATTTCAGCCCCATAGAGCGACCTTGTGGACGACAGAAGATCCGTGCCCGTAATACCCGCCTTGAAGTCACCAAAGGTGAACCTTGTCCGGTCCCGTTCGACCCGCAGATAGAACCGGCCCGAAGTGGGGGCATCATCATAGGACGAGCTGTCATCGCCATAGGTTGGATAGACATCATCCGGATCAAGGCGCGAGATCACCCGGCGCGGGTCTTTTTCATCAAGTCTGTCAAAGGCTTCACTCAGCGGCCCGTTTCCGGTGTCCACAGACGCGGTATAACGGTAGCCGGTGACTGTAGTGCCCTTGGCAAAGCCCGCGATGCGGCCTTCGGCGTAGGTGTCATCGTTTTCCGGATCACCTTCGGCAAGATCGTCATTGAGGCGCCGCCCGAAGGTAAGATCAATGAGCCCGACACCAAAAAAGTCATGCTCAGGTATCTCGACCTGGCGCACGACCGTTTCACGCCGTCCATTTTCAATAATCTCAATCGGCACGTCGTAAAAACCGGCAGGCAGAATGCGTGTGGTGACAAACCGGCCTGACGGATCAACCGGTACTTCTTCGCCACGGATGATCACGCGCGCACCCGGCGCAACTGTGCCCGATGCCGTAATCCGCCCGCCACCTGTGGGAATATTACGCAGGCGGGTGCGGTCATCACCCTCGCCCGGGGCAATGTTTTCACCGCGCACCGTTCCGTGGGTTTCAAAGGCAGCCGTGGTGCGCCGCAGATCAAGGGGTTGGGTTTCATCGAAACGCCCTGCCGCGTCATAGACCCGCAACACATAGGCAAGGTCCGGGGACCCCTCCTCTGGCATGGTCCAGGCCACCGTGCCGTTTGCCTGCACCGGCAGTGTGGCCACAACCGGCCTGCCGCGCCGACTCAGATCAACAATGCGCACCTCGGCGCGTGAAATATAGGCTGGATAATTCGCGGAAGCCCGGAACACGACCCGTTCGCCAGCGCGGTAGGCCGCCCGCAGATCGCGGGTGCTGACGTTCAGAAGCCGCTGACCGTTCAGCCCATCGAACCTCAGATCGATATCGCGCCGGGCGTTTTCGATGTCAGCAGGTCGCCGCAGGTCCACCGGTGCCGGGGCACCCGCAACCGTTTCGTTGTCGATTGAGATCGAAAAACCCTGCTCTTCAAAACTGCCGCCGGGCGATGTGTCAATCTTTTCAGTGTTTTCACCGGTAGGCATCGCGACGACGAGACCTGCATTGGCGCGGTAACAGTCTTCAGGCTGCGGCACGACAGCGTCAAAACACTCATCGTCCTGACCATCGGCGGCCCGCGCGCTGGTTGTCACCAGCAGCCCGCAGCCCAGAAGGCCGGCACTCAACAGCGCGGCATGCGAGACGGAACGCAGAAAAAGAGAGCTCTTCATGGCACGTCCCCTCACTGGCTGCGGCGGACGAGTGTCCGCTCGATGGTGAGTTTGACCTGCCCGATATCCCGCCATTCACGGCGTATGTATCGCTCCACAAGCCTCATCCGGCTGCGGGCAGCGCGCTCGGCTGCCCGGTCCGCCGTCTTCGGCAGATGGAACGCAATGCGCAGGTGCAGGGGCGTATCGGCGATCTGCTGAAGCAACCGGTCCAGGCCACGTGCCAGCGGTGCCGAAAGCGCAAGCCGGCCGTTCGACGCCGTATCAAATCCTGCCATGTTCAGATCAACGCGCACGAGACGGGTAAGTGCCGCGCCGAAGTTCATCTCGGTCAGTTTGCCTGGTGTGAGGCGCACAACCCGTGGATTCTCGGTGGTCATCCTGAAGCCCGTCGGCAGCGTGCGGGTGTCCAGCTTTAGGATAAAACTCGATCCCCGGTCTTCGGGTAGCATGGCGCAGGGCACATGGTACCGTCCGTACTGGTCGGTGATAATGGTGGTGCCATCAACACCGACAAGACGCACATCCGGCAGGCCAGGTTCACCCTCAAGACGGCCGCGTTCCGCCAGTGCATCACGGCTCGGCGGGGTCGATCCGGCAGGATTCTGATAGCCATCACGGTTCCGGTCATCAAACACCTTGCCGATGACATCGCCACAGTCAAACACGGCCTCTGGCATGATACGGACCGTTGCTGTGGCAAATGGCGGGATCAGAGCACCCGTGTCCGGATTTCGGACAGAGGCGGTGTTCACCAGCTCACCCGGACCCGCTCCGTCTGTTACGCGACCGCGCAGGGTCAGGCTTACTGTCGAAAAGGGCGGAACCGGCACACCGATCCAGGTCACTGTCCGTCCGATGACAGTGGCCGTGAACGGCGCGCCGTTCAGTGTTGCACTGTCCGGCAGATAGAGCAGCCCCGGCGGCAGCACATCCACAATGTTGAAGGATCCACCCAGAACCGGGTTCTCGTTGCGCAGCGTAATGGTGTAGGGCACCACAGCACCCCGCGTGACCACACCCAGAGGTGTTGTCTTTTCGAGCGTCAGCCCTGTTGCCGCAAGAGACGGCGCAATCGACAACGTTGTCGGGTCGTCCGTCGTGTTGCCATCGGTATCAATTCCGTCATCCGACACATCATCGATCGTCGACGGCGTGCCCGGAACACCGGGCGGAATAACCGTCAGGCCGGAAGCCGTCACCGTGTTGCTCATGCCACCATCGGTCACATCTGCGACAGTCAGAAGGTAGGTCGCTGTGTAGGTCGCCGTTTCGCCAACCAGCAGATCGCCCTCTGCTGATCCACTGCTCGCGGAATCAAACGTGGGGCCTGTGCCCAGTGGTACAGTACGGCCCGCCAGCGAACTGAGCGTATCGACAAGCGCCACGTTCTCAAGATCCGTGTTGCCGGTATTCTCAACTGTGATGGAATAGCTGATTGTGTCGCCTACACCCGTAACCCCATCGCCATTGTCGAGCACAGTCTGCGTCTTGGTCGTCTCAATTGCCGGTAGAACGCCCTGCGTGACGGTTTCGACGGCAGTGTCACAGATGGTCGGGTTCAGCGCATCACAGATTTCATAGGTCACATCATAGGTGCCGGCCGGATTGCCCGGTGCCAGCGTGATCAGGCCGGTGTTCGGATCAAGCGTCACGCCCGGGTCTTCGGCAACAACCGTCAGGTTCACGTTGGACAGCGTCGCCGGCTGGTTACGTACCGTGTCGGATGCAAGGATCGACGTGCTGGTTCCACCATCACCTGTGAATGCCGGAAAAACCTCTGGCTCCGCATCAATCGGCACAAGCACAGCTATGGCGTCATCATCATCTGTCGTGGTCTGAGGTACACCGAAACCGTCGGTATAATTGCCGGTGACTGTCGCGGTATTGTCGATCTGTCCGGCGGCAATATCCGCAGGCGTAATTGTGTAGGTACCGACAAAGGTGGTGTCATCCACCGCACCCGGTGCCAGGCTGACAATCGGACCCGGTGTGATTGAAAGTCCCGGAAGCGGATCAGAGATCGTGATATTGTTAAGCGTCTCCAGACCGGTATTTGTCACCTCAAAGGTGTAGGTCAGAGTGTCACCGGGCACAGCCGCCGTAGTCAGAAAGGCACTGTCGTCCACCGACTTGACGAGTGTGATCGCCGCAGACTGGTTGATCAGCGTCACGGTGGGGGTGTCATTGGAAATCGTCGTGCCGGAAATATCGGTTCCGGGCGGTGGACCCGCAGTGGGTGTTCCGGTTGCAACCGCACTGTTTTCAACACGCCCATTGTCCAGATCGGCCTGCACGACACTGTAGCTGCCGCTGAAAGTCGTGGTGTCTGTCTGACCCGGTGCCAGGCTCGTAATGGGCCCGCCGGACAGAGAAACCCCCGGAAGTGAATCCGTCAGCGTGATATTGTTCAGCGTCACATTGCCGGTGTTGGTTACCTCAAAACTGTAAAGGATCACGTCACCGATCATCGTTGGCGTCCCGATGCCGCTGTCGTCGTCAATCTTCACGAGAGCCAGTGCCGGATCAGACGCCAGCGGCGTGGACAATGGCGTGTCATCGCCATTGGTTGTGCCTGACGGATCGGTCACGACCCGATCAAACGGGTCCGTACCCGATGCAGTGGCTTGGTTGACCACTTCAGTCGCATCCACGTCGTCCTGGGTCAGAACATAGGTTGCCGTAATCGTTCCCGTGTCCGTGCCGCCGGGCAGAAGGCTCGGGATCGGGCCACCCGACAGCGATATCCCGGGCAGTGGGTCCGAAATGGTGATGTTCGTCAGCGTGACATCACCGGTGTTTGTCACAGCAAAACGGTATGTGATCGTCTCACCCGCAACCGGCGGGCTGGACAGCGCGCTGGTGTCCGCGGTTTTGACCAGCGCAATGCCGGGCGCAAAGGCCGGCACGACCGGCGTCGGGTCATTCTCGCCCGCTTCTGTCGGATCACCGTTGCCATTGGGGTCTGCGCTGGTGCCATTGTCGGAAGCGTCGCTCAGCAGCGGATTGGTCGCGGAGGTCTGTCCGGACGTTGCCCCTTCGCCTGTGACGCTGGCCTGGTTCTCATAGCTTCCACCGGACGCCAGCACAGGCGGCTGTGGTACAGTTGGCTGGACCCGCAGACTGATATCAATCGTACAGGTGCTGGTCGCTGCGAGCGTAAAGCCGGAAGCCACGGTCTGCGCGCCACTGCCGTTGAACCCGGCCTGCAGGCCACCGCAGGTACCCGAAGGAGCTGCCAGAACCGTGTACTGGCCACGGGACAGCGGGTCGGTCGCAGGCGTGCCCAGTGCTGCGAAAGTGCCAAACCGCGGCGCCGCTCCCGCCAGGGGGTCAGTGACGACAATGTTGTTCAGCGCCTCAAGGCTGAGGTTATCTACCAGAAGCCGGAACGTGACATTAAAAGAACCATCCGCATTCGCCGATGGTCCGGATTGTACTGCCTTGGCAATACCGATCCGCGCCTGCGGGATCACCGGGAACAGATATCCGGTTGCCGCCGTTCCGGCAGGCAGGCTGATGCCGGTTGTCTGCGTCGCGGATGCAACCGTGCCGCCAGCGGTACCCGCGCTGCTGGCGCCGTCCGTCAGGAAGTTCTCGCCTGTAGCGCCGCGCGTGATCGAATAGGTGCCGGCGGGCAGAAAGTCGAAAGAGTAACTGCCGTCGGCCGCTGTTGTGACGGTGCGCGTCACGGTGTTGCCGTCAAAATCTGTGCCTGTCAGTGTGATGGGCACTCCACCGACCCCACTGTCGATGCCGTTGATCGCGGCATTGGAGTCAAAGTCGCGGAACACATTGCCTGACAGCGAGGACGAACTGACGGTGACAGCACCGGTGTTCGAGTTGTTGCCCGGTGTCACATCCAGTGATGACGTGCTGATCGTCGCTGTGTTGTTCACGGCTTCCGGCAGAGCGGATACAGAAGTGACCTCCACCGGCACAGTAATTTCGGCTTCAGCACCACTGCTGAAAGTGCCCAGATTACACTCAAAAGACGCACCACCCGCGCTGCCCGTACAACTGCTGAGCGTTGACGTACCGGATGTGACCACCAGCGACGGGACCCCCGTAAGCCGCATGTTCGAAGGCAGGTTGTCCCGGACAATCACATCGTCCGCCTCAGCGAGACCCGCGCCCGCGTTGTTGCGCACGGTGATCACGAAATCGAAGTTGTCCAGCAGATCAACCGTCGCCGGAACAGCCACCTTGCTGGCCACTTCGACGTCAGCGCGGGTACGTACTGTGGTGTTTTCGGTCTGGCTGTTGTTATCGCTGTTGGCGTCGAAACCGCCCGCGACCTCGTCAGAAGTCACCGACACCTGATTGCCGACGGTGCCTTTGGATACACCGCGTGCCGTGACCGTAATAGTGCCCGTTTCGCCGGCTGGCAGAATGGCAAAATTGCAGATCAGGGTGCCGTTAAGATCGCCGGGGTTCGGCGCTGTCGGGCAGGTGCCGCCCGCACTGATCGTATGAGACTGATAGTTCAGCCCCGTCGGAGGAAGAAGATCCGTCACAACAACATTTTCCGCTGCCGACGGGCCGAGGTTACTGACAAGTACGGTGTAAACGGTGTCATCGCCCACCGCGACGGGATCAACGCTTTCCGATTTGTTCACCAGCAGATCGAGGCTGGGATCGTTCACTGCAACAGTCGCAACTGCATCGTTGTTGCCTGTATCCGTCTCAACAGTACTGGTCGAAACGCTGGCGTCATTGTCGATTGAGGTACCGCGCGTGGCGAGGTTGGGGCGCACGACAACAGTCACTGTACGCTGCGCACCGTTGGCAATCGTACCGAGCTGGCATTCGATCAGGTTATTGCTGCCCGGCAGTGTTGTCGTGTTCGGCGTTGGCGTCGTGGAACAGGCCCCCGCCGAAGGCGATGCCGAGATAAAGGTGACATCCGGCGGCAGTGTATCCGTCACTTCGACGTCATCTGCCGCACTCAGACCGTTGTTTTCATTCTGGGCTGTCAGAACATAGGTCAGGTTCTGACCCGCTCCCACCGGCACGGGCGACGCGACCTTCGTAATGGTCATGTCTGTGCGCGGATCAACCGTAAAACCGACGGTGCTGTCGTTGTTGGTGAGGTCAGGATCAGCCACATCTTCTGAAATTACCTCGGCAGTGTTTGTGCGTGCGCCGCCATTGCCGCCGGGGGTGACCTCAACAACAAAGGTCGGGCAAGCCCCGCCGGAACATACCGGAACCGTCAGTCCGGTGCAGGTAAGCGCAATACTGCGCCCGCCTGCAGAAGGAGACGAACAGCTGGCACCCGGTGCACTGATGCTGACCAGACCATTTCCTGTGCCACCGGAGACGTTGTTGACCAGATCAGTCAGCGTATCCGTGAAAGTTACATTCGTCGCTGTTTGCGGACCTGCGTTGCTGATCACAAACGTAAATGTCTGTGTCTCACCGGCGATCGGTGCGGCGCTGGACGTTTTGGCCACTGCAATATCCGCCGACGCGCCGGGAGTGCTTGCGGTTACGGAAGTGCTGGTCGTGTCATTGCCGGGGTTCAGATCCGGAATATTCGCGTCCGGAGAGCTGACCGTGACCGAGTTGGAAATTGTCCCTGTCTGCGTCACCACGGTTTCCAGAGTGACCGCTGGCGTGGTCGCGCCGGCCGCCAGCGGGCTGCCAGGCGTAAAGACACGGGTACAGGTTATCGTCGCCGGACCGTTTACGACCGGCGCAGGCGCACAGGTCCATCCATTGAGCGCAAAACCGGTCAGTTGCAGACCGGCAGGCAGGTTGTCCGTGAGTTCGATGGTTCCGAAAAAATCAGCCGTACCTTCGTTGCGCGCACTGATTTCAAAGTCATAAGGGTTACCGTTAACCACCAGGGATGGCGTCGGGCCTGTTTTGATCGCGGCGAGATCAACCGTGGGCTCCTGGATCGTCGCGCCGCCGTCATTGTCCGCATTATTTGACGGGTCAGGATCGGACGGACCTGTCGCCGTGATTCCCGCCGTGTTCACCGGGTTGCCAGCTGAAACCACAGTCGTGTTGATGGCAATCGTCGGCAGCGCCACATTCGCACCCGGCCCGGACCCGCCCACAAGCGTACAGGTGACCTGCTGGCCGTTGATGGTACAGTCCCAGCCGCTCGACGGAACAACGCTGTCGATCGTGTAATTGGATGGCACCGTATCAACAACAGTCAGCCCGGTCGGGTTGTCGCCCGTGTAGGACGGCGCAAGGGTAAAAACCGCCGCATCACCGACCAGAAGCGATCCGGAAGGACTGCGGGTTTTGTTCATCTCCAGATCACTTCCGCCGGTGACAGTGGTATCCAGGCTGTCCGTGCCGTTGGCCGTATCAGGATCAGGAATGGAGGCACCTGTGATGCTCGCCACCGGCGTCACAGTGGAGGATGCCGCCGCACTGATCTGGCCATCAAAACTCAGCTGAGCCGAGGCGCCGGGCGCAACGGGTCCGGGGATTGTGCATGTGTAAATACCGCCCCCAAGTGTACATCCGGACGGGGGGATACATTGACCAGACCTGTGGGTATCGGGAAATCAACAACGATGTCGGAGACGGTATCCGGGCCATCATTGGCCACGACAAGGTCATAGGTCACCGTGCTGCCGGAGGCGGCAGTTGCGGGCCCCTGAATGTCAATGCGGGTGTCAGCGCCCTGTGTCACTGTCGTCGTCTCGGACACACTGTTGTTTGCCGGGTCTGTGTCTCCGGCATCCGGAACACTTGCCGTCAGAACAACAGAGCCCTGCTGCGAAACCTCCAGATCGAGCTGCAGGCTGGCCGTTCCGCCGTTGGCAGCGATCGCAGGGACGTTACACGTTACAGTGCTGCCACCCGCCGCGGGCAAAGGTGCACAGCCTGTGACGGTACCGGAGGTGCTGAGCAGCTGTGTGCTCGCGGGCACCTCAATATCAAGGGTCGTCGCAGGTGCATCCGCCGGGCCGAAGCCATTGTTCGTAACCGTCAGGTTATATTGCGCCGTGCTTCCGGCGGCCGTCGGATCAAACCCGGTATCGTCAAGGTTCAGCAGCCAGTCGACGTTCTGTGCATGCGCCGGGGCGCTGACCAGAAACAGTATGCAGAGCAGAAAACTCGTGAAAATTGATTGAAATCGACCCCGCGGGGGGAGTACCTGGTAACGCCTGTTGACATTGCTCTCTCTTCGGAAGCTTTTTTCTGACCAAATTGTTAACAAAACTGATCCCGGTGGTCTTGCTCAACGAAACTCCGGCAGCACTTTTTCTGATCAAATCCGACTCGCCCGCGTCCGGCGTGATTTTTTTGCCACAACAAATTCAGGAACGGCAAAATAGCGCTGAAAAACACCTGTCTGAAAAACTGCCTTGGATTGAAATTCAGCGGACAACTTCAATTTCAGGTCTTTAATGCTCCGTACGTTGGAAAACTTCAGAAGGGACGGATCGCCCTTTGATTCTCAAAGCCGCTTTTTTGCAAACCGGGCCTGTGCAGCAGCAGATGTGCAACCCTGTTCAGAGCCTGACAAAGAGAACAGCGCCGGGGTCGTTTCAGTTTCGGACAGCCGGAAACATTTGATCAAATATTCCCCGTACACTGCGGGGCTTTGTAGCCGGATCCGGCTGCAATGTCCGGATTTACAACTGGACGGATCGCTCAAACAGGGCTACACCGCGAGCAGAAAGACCGTCCAAAGAAAGACCGGAACAATGGATCACCCGTCGCAGGCCTGAGCGCCCGTTGAAACATTCAGCACACGGCTGAAGCACGCGACTTTTTTCGCCGGAAACGTCCGGCAGGTGAACCATGACTGACCTACGCTATTCTCAACAGGCGCCGGTGCGCGCCGAAATCCAGCCTCTGTTCCGGCTCGCCGTGCCATTGATGGTGGGGCTTGCTGCCGCACTGCTCATCGGCGTGGTGGACACCGCAATGATCTCTCCGCTGGGCACAGTGCCGCTGGCAGCAGCCGGCGTGACAACGGCTGTCCTCATCATCATGATCTCCGCTCTCTGGGGTGTGGTGACTGTGATCTCAGTCCAGATCAGCCAGGCTGAAGGTGCCGGCGA
The DNA here is from genome assembly GCF_055693285.1 of Roseobacter sp. S87. Next base: position 227,823 of record NZ_JBVFTR010000004.1, on the reverse strand, counting down.
CCCTAAACGTGTGGCGCAGGTGCTGCGCGGCGGGATGATACTCTGTCTGCTTGGCGGCGGTGTCGCAGCCTTTCTCATGCTGGCGCTGTATCCCCTGCTGGGCCCGCTCGGCCAACCCCGGGAAGTTCTCGCCATCCTGCTGCCCTACTGGGTTTCAATGGCCATCTGGATCGTGCCTTTTACACTGTTCTTTGGCCTGAAGTCGCTCTTTGACGCCGTGGGAAGACCCTGGACAGCAGTGGCGCTTTCCTACCTTGGGGTGCTTTTCAACATTCCGGCCAACTACACTTTCATTCATGTTCTGGAACTCGGCATTCTGGGCGCCGGTCTGGCCAGCATCCTGTCGCAATGCGTATCGCTGCTCGCAGCATTCATTGTGCTGGCAAAATCACCCGGGCTGGCCGCCTTCCGGCAACAGGTCACCGTCCGCTGGCCAGATGTGAAGAAACAGTGCAAAGAGGCCCTGCCCTTATGTCTTGGATATGCCGGCGAAGGCGGCGCCTATGCAGTTGTCGGCATTATGATGGGCTGGCTCGGGGCCGAGGCGCTGGCCGCCCATCAGATTGTGAACGCCATTGGCGGCCTCGCTTATATGATACCGCTGGGCATGGCGGGTGCCGCCTCGATCCGCGTCGGGCTGGCAGTCGGTGCAGGCCATGAACTCAGGCTGCGTCCGATACTTAAGGCTTCTTTCCTGATCGTGACGCTATGGCAACTGCTGGCGGCCGGGTTCTTTATCGCTTTCGGCCGGGTGCTCGCCGAGACCATGTCGGATGACCTGGCAGTGATCGACCTGGCCGTTGTCCTGTTTATCATTGTCGCCCTGCTGCAGGTCGCGGATGGCATTCAGGGCACCGCACTGGGCGCGCTGCGCGGCATGTCAGACATGAACCTGCCCACCGTGATCACACTGGCCGCCTACTGGCCGCTTGCGTTGCCAGCCAGCTATCTGCTGGGGTTTTACTGGGACTACGGCGCGGCCGGGGTCTGGGTCGGTTATATGATCGGGCTTGTCGTGGCCGCGATTGCCCTGCCCTGCCGCTTCTGGCAGCTGACCCGATGAAACGCATGGATTAGAGGAGAGACCAATGCCGGATAGCGGTCCCGTGCTTCATATGTTCTGCGGCAAGATCGCTGCGGGAAAATCCACCCTCGCCGCAAGGCTCGCCGAAGCGCATGGCACCGTACTGGTCTCAGAGGACATCTGGCTGCATGGTCTTTATGCCGATCAGATGTCCACACTGCGTGATTTCGTTGAGTATTCCGGCAGGCTGCGCAATGTGCTGGCACCGCATCTGAGCCATCTGCTCGGTGCCGGCGTTTCCGTTGTGCTGGATGCTCAGGCGAACACAGTGGCCTCAAGGCGCTGGATGATGGGCATCGTGCGCGAAGCGAATGTGTCCCACCAGCTGCATCTTCTGGATCCGCCCGACGATGTCTGTCTGGAACGGCTGCGTGCACGGAATGCGGCGGGCACACATGCCTTTGCCGCAACCGAAGAACAGTTTTATCAGACCATGAGATACTTTGAGCCCCCTCTTGCAGAGGAGGGCCTGAACATCGTCAGTTACAAGGGCCCGGCACAGTGACCAAAGCGTGGCTGAGGCCGGTTATGCGATCCGCTGGCCATCGCTGTCAAAATGGTACGCATTTTCAGGGTCAAACCCAAAACGCAGCGTCTGGCCCGCCTCAACAGAATGCTGACCAAACAGCCGCGCGGTAATGTGCTGGCTGTTCATTTTCGCGATGATGTTAGTGTCACCGCCAAGATGCTCCACATGGCTGACACTCGCGGTCAGCGCGCCGCTGTCTGACAGAAACAGGTTTTCAGGCCGCACGCCCATCGTTTTTTCATCACTGCCACTGACCACGCTGGCCGGGAAAAAGTTCATCGACGGCGACCCCAGAAACCCTGCCACGAACTGATTGGCCGGATTGTTATACAGCTCCATCGGACTGCCGATCTGCTCAACGCGTCCGTCGCGCAGCACGACGATCTTGTCAGCAAGCGTCATGGCCTCGGTCTGGTCGTGCGTCACATAGATCATCGATGCCCCAAGCTGGCGGTGCAGGTTCGCGATCTCGACCCGGGTGTTCATGCGCAACGCCGCGTCCAGGTTGGACAAAGGCTCATCAAACAAAAACAGCTTGGGCTCCCGCACAATGGCCCGCCCGATGGCAACCCGCTGGCGCTGTCCGCCCGAAAGCTCTGAGGGATACCTGCTGAGGTATTCCTCCAGATTGAGCATCCGTGACGCTTTTTCCACGCGCGCATCAATGACCGCTCGGGGTTGCTTTTCCTGTTTGAGCGCCAGCGTCATGTTTCCGCGGACGTTCAGATGCGGGTAAAGGGCATAGCTCTGGAAAACCATCGCAATGCCACGTTTGGACGGGGGGTTTGATTGACCTGCTCGCCGGCAATCTGCACCTCGCCCGACGTGGCATCCTCAAGCCCCGCGATGACACGCAGCAGCGTGGACTTGCCACAACCCGACGGGCCGACAAACACGACAAACTCACCGTCTTCAACATCCATGCTAATGTCTTTCAGCACATGCACATCGCCAAAGGACTTGTTCACACTGGTCAGTTTAAGGGCAGTCATGTGCTGGTCTCCTCAAGAGTAACGGGCTGGCCGGTCCGGATGCTCTCATCCGCTGCAAGGCATATCGCCAGCGAGCTGACCGCATCGGACATATGGCGGCTAAGGTCAAAGTCGTCGCAGATCGCCTGCAGCATCCACGCCTGCTCTGCATCACAGAGATCCTGGTGTCCTGGCTCACCCGGCATATCGATCATGCTGTCACCGTCAGGCCGGTGCACAAGAATGCCCCCGACCCGCGTATGCCCGTCGATGTCTGCCGATGCGCCCTTATTGCCCTCGGTTATGGACAACGATCCGTTGGGGCTGATGATATCTTTCACAAAAAAGGCAGTCTCGGACATCATCGGGCCCCAGCCCGCCTCATACCAGCCGACCGATCCGTCATCGAAAGTCACCTGCAGCTGTCCGTAGTTGTACATATGCTGCGGGATTTCAGGCGACAGACGCAGGCCGATGCCGTTGACACGCACCGGGCGCGCATCTGTGATCTGGCACATGACGTCGACATAGTGCACGCCGCAATCCACGATGGGGCTGGTGGTCTGCATCAGCGCTTTGTGCGTTTCCCACTCAGCGCCCGATGACTGCTGGTTCAGGTTGAGGCGGAAAACATATGGCCCGCCGAGCCCCTGGCCTCTTCGATCAGGCGCACCCAGGAGGGGTGATGGCGCAGGATGTATCCCACGACCAGTTTCCGGTCCGTCCGGATCGCAGTTTCAACCACGCGCTGCGCGTCCTGAACGGTCAGCGCGAGCGGTTTTTCCACGAAAACATGGGCGCCGGCTTCCATCGCGCGGCAGGCATAATCCGCGTGCGTATCTGTGTAGGTGGCAATCACCACGAGGTCTGGCTGCGCCGTCATCCCCTCGTCAAAACTGTTGAATAGAGGATACTTCTGCAGTTCTTCCGGCAGGTCGACCGCAGACCGGTTAACAAGGCCAACAATTTGCGCATCCGGGTGATTGTGATGCGACAGCGCGTGGCTCAGCCCCATATTCCCCAGCCCGGCAATCAGTACACGGGTCATTTGACAGCTCCCGATGTGATCCCGCGGATCAGCTGCCGCGAGAAGATGACGTAAAGGACAAGCACCGGCAGGATCGCCATGGAGAGCGCGGAAAGAACTGCGTTCCAGTCGGTCACGAACTGCCCGATGAAGACCTGGCTGCCCAGCGTCAGTGTCTTGGTTTCCTCAGCCGGGGCCAGGATCAGCGGGAACCACAGATCGTTCCAGATCGGGATCATGTTGAACACAGCCACCGTCGCCATGGCCGGACGTACCAGCGGCAGAACAAGGCGGAAGAAAATGGTGTATTCTGACAACCCGTCTATCCGGCCTGCATTCTTCAGATCATCTGACACCTGCCGCATGAACTCTGACAGAATAAAGACGGCCAGCGGCAGGCCCTGAGCAGTGTAGACAAGGATCAGGGCCCAGAGTGTATTGACCAGCCCGGTTGCGACCATCATCTCCAGAATGGCCACGGTACCGATGCGGATCGGGATCATAATGCCAAGCGCCAGATACAGCCCCATCAGCAGATTGCCGCGGAACCTGTATTCGCTCAGCGCATAAGCTGCCATCGCGCCAAACAGAAGCACAAAGAACAGCGAGGCCACGGTCACGATCATGGAATTCTGGAAGTAGAGGAAAAAGTCCCCCTGTTTCATCACCGTCTGATACCCGATCATTGAAAAACTGTCGGCATCGGGCAGCGCCAGCGGTTCCCGGAAGATCGCCTTGCGGGTCTTGAAGCTGTTGATCAGGATCACGAAAACGGGGAAGAGCGCGATGAGCGTGTAGATGATCAGCGCACCATGCATCCCGATGGTGTTGAACGGATTGGAACGGGCCTTGTTCACAGCTGGTACCTCCGCATGCGTGTCTGGATACCAAAGAGGTAGATACACACGCCGATCAGAATGATGGCAAACATGGCCCCGGCGATGGCGGACCCCATGTGAGGGTCCCCAAGCTGAAGCTGAAAGCCAAAGAAAGTGCGGTACATGAATGTACCCAGAATATCGGTCGAGAAGGCTGGTCCCGCGAGCGCGCCCTGGGCTGCATAGATCAGGTCAAAGGCATTGAAATTACCCACGAATGTCAGGATCGAAATAATCCCGATCGAGGGCAGGATCAGCGGCAGTTTGATTTTCCAGAAGGCGGAGATACCGGTAATACCGTCGATTTCACCCGCCTCCAGGATTTCCTCCGGGATTGAGAGGAGAGCGGCATAGATCAGCATCATCGGAATGCCCACGAACTGCCAGACGGACACGAGTGCAAGCGTGGTAAGCGCATATTCTTCTTTGCCCAGCCAGGGCGCGAAAAGGGACTTCAGACCCACGGCATCCAGCATCGAAGGCGCGATCCCCCAGATGGGCGACAGGATAAGTTTCCAGGCAAAACCGACAATCACAAACGACAGGATCGTGGGGATAAAGATCGCCGACCGGTAAAGCGCTGCAAAGCGCAGGCGCGGGTGGCTCAGAATTGCGGCCAGCGCGATCCCGATGGGGTTCTGCACAAGCATATGCACCACAAAGAACCAGAAGTTATTGCCCAACGCGTTCCAGAACTGTTCTGACCAGATCGGATCAAAGAAGAGTGTCCGGAAATTTTCCAGCCCGACGAAGACGCGTGACTGGTCCACCTCGCTGTAGAGCGCGAGGCGCAGCGTGTTGAACAGCGGGAAGATCATCACGGCCGTGTAGACGAGAACGGCCGGCGCCAGGAACACAATGATGTGCCAGCGAATGCGTGGGGTCGGCATGGGGTTTCTCCGGGGATGGTGCCCGGGCGCCTCTGCGCCCGGACGTTCTGCAGCTTTGGGGAGGGTTACTGCTGCGGTTCGTACCAGCTGGCGAGACCAGTCTGGAGTTTCTGACCCAGCTCATCAGGCGAGGATGTGCCTTTGATGGCGGCAACCGAAGCACCCCAGGTTTCATTTTCCAGGTTCGGCGTGCCACGGGACAGGATCTGGTAGGTCGAGCGGATTGTGCTCTCGCATTCACTGCGCCAGCCGACGAATTCACGCGCCAGAGGATCCTCCAGTTCGACCGGTGTTTTCGACAGCGGGAAGAAGCCCGGCAGCGCATTTCCGAAAATCGACGCGAATTCAGGGCTGCCAACCCAGGCAAGGAACGTTTTTGCAGCATCCGGGTTTGCCGTCGCCGCATTCATCCCAATGCCGATATCGGTGTGATCCGAGATGTAGCAGGTGTCGCCTGCGTTCTGCACCGGTGGCTTGAAAGCACCCATGGCAAAGTCGGCCTGCGCATTGAAGCCCGAAATTTCCCAGGACCCCGCCGGATAGATAGCTGCGCGGCCCAGCGTGAAGAGGTTCTGGCTGTCAGGATAGGTCTGCGCTTCATAGCCATCGCCCAGATATTCACCCCAGCGCGCGAGCGTCTCATAGGGGGCAACCCAGACCGGGTCTGTCAGCTTTTGGTCGCCCGCGATCAGAGCACGACGGCCTTCTTCGCCCTTCCAGTAGTTCGGGCCGATGTTGTTGTAACCCATCGTGGCCGCTTCCCACTGGTCGTTGGTGCCCATGGCCATCGGGATATAGGTGCCGTCTTCCTTGATCACGTCCAGTGCCGCAAAGAACTCTGCCTCAGTTGTCGGCACTTCGATGCCCAGCTCGGCGAAGGCGTCGGCATTGTAGATGAACCCGTGGATAACAGAGGCCATGGGGACGCAGAATGTCGCCGATCCATCGTCAGACTGCCAGGCAGATTTTGCAACATCCGAGAAGTTGTCCATCGCGGACATGTCATCAAGATCCGCAAGGTGGCCTGCCTCAAAAAGCGCAAGCGAAGCGTCAAACGGGCGGCAGGTGATGATGTCACCCGCTGATCCCGCATCCAGCTTGGAGTTCAGCACAGCGTTGTATTCGGTCGGTGCAGACGGCGAAAAGACCACCTTGATACCGGGGTTCTCAGCCTCAAAAGCCGGAATGATCTTGTCCTGCCAGAGCGCGAGATCATCGTTCCGCCAGCTTTCGATTGTCAGTGTCACGTCCTGCGCCTGTGCCGCGGACGCCACCAGCGCCGTCGTCGCAAGTGCCATTGCCAGTGTTTTGCTTTTCATTGTTTACCTCCCAGAGTGAAAAGTTATGTGAGCCGCGCAAGAGCCGCGCGTAGGTTTGATCCGGTGTCGTTCAGAAGGGCCTGTGCGGTTTCCGCGCTCTGCCCGCGGGCAACGAGCACGGCGGGCTTGACCGCACCGCCTGTAGCGTCAAGAGCGGCCATCGCGCCCTCATGATCCACTGCGGCAATCCGGGCAACGATGCCGGCCGCGCGCTGGCGCAGTTTGATATTGTCAGCGTGCACGTTCACCATCATGCCGTCATGGACATGGCCAAGGTCGATGGCCATCAGAGTGGACATCATATTGAGTGCAATTTTCTGAGCCGTACCCGCCCCCATGCGTGTCGACCCGGACAACACCTCTGGCGGCGTCCCCAGACAAACAGGAACATTTGCAGCCGCCAGCAGCGCTGTATCCGGGTTGTTGGCAATCGCGATAATCTTTGCACGGGCCTTGCGCGCAATTTCCACGGCCGCAAGGGTGTAAGGTGTTGTTCCGCTTGCCGAAACCGCGATCAAGAGATCGCGGGATGACAGACCGGCCAGACCGGTCGCGAGGGCATGGGTATCATCTTCGGTTGCCCCCGGCATCTCCACACCATCCGGCAACCCACCCGCCATATGAATACGCAGCTGTTCAGCCGGTATCGAAAAGGTGCCGCCCAGCTCCATCGCATCAGATGCAGCCATCAGTCCGGATGACCCGGCTGCAACGTAGTGAATGACGCCGCCGGCTCTGATGGTGCGGGCCATGAGCTCTCCGGCTCCCGCGATGTCCCTGGTGCTGTCACAGACCGTCTGTGCCGCGGCCGCCTGTCCCGCAGCCAGAATGCGCGCAACTTCGTCAAGCGGCCGGGCATCAAGCCCATATGCTTCCTCATGCAGCGCTTCTGTTTGCGGTGTGTTCATCTGATTCCCCCAGCGATGCAAGTAAAGATACCTATTTAATACCTATTGTCCATTCTTTTCTTCACTCAACATTTTAATAGCTTTTTTGCCGAAAATTCGGGCATTTGGTCTGAATTAGGTCTTTCATAAGACTGATAGGTATTGTAATGGTATGTTTATGGATTTGCGACACACCAGACAGGCACTGGCCATAGATGGCGGCGGAACGCACTGCCGGGTTGCGCTTGTCGCCGATGGAACAGTCACGTCTGTCGAGACCGGGCCCGCCAACGTTTCCACTGATTTTTCAGGCGGCGTCAGGGAAATTCTGAGCGGCATTGATGCGCTTGCGAAACGCACCGGCATATCAATGGACAGCATAAGCGATACACCCGCTTTCGTGGGTCTCGCCGGCGTCACCGGACCGGAAATCGCCGACAGGATACGCGCAGCTTTGCCATTCCGTACAATCAGAACAGACGACGACAGGCCCGCTGCCCTGCGCGGCGCTTTGGGTGTCGGCGACGGGTTCCTCGTGCACTGCGGCACCGGATCCTTTTTCGGCGTTCAGCAGGATCGCGCAGCAAGGTTCGCAGGAGGCTGGGGGCCGGTGCTGGGCGATGAAGCCTCGGCACAATGGATCGGCAGGCTGGCACTGAGCGCTACCCTCGATACAACAGATGGCATCGCAGGGGACTCCGCGCTGACGAACGAACTTCTCGCGCATTTCGGAGATGCCGCCGGCATTGTCCGGTTTGCCCGCGAAGCCGCACCGGCAGATCTGGGTGAGCTTGCGAAGCTGGTTACGTCCGCAGCTGCCGACGGAGACGAAAATGGCCTGCGCGTTATCCTAAAAGGTGCAGAGCACATTGCGCAAAAACTGACAGATCTTGGATGGCGCGCGGATACACCGGTGTGCCTGACCGGCGGCATCGGACCGTTTTTCGCCCGACACCTGCCTGAACAGATGCGCCATTGTATCACGGTACCGAAAAGCACGCCGCTGGAGGGGGCCCTGTCACTGGCAATGGATCTGGCATCGGAGGTCACCGCATGAATTCAGTAGAATTTCTGCGTCCTGAAAGCTGGCTGACCGATGGCGGAGGCCCCCGATATGTTCAGCTGCGCCGGCGCCTGGAACAGGGCATCGGCTCCGGCGTTCTGCCCCCGAATTCCTCGCTGCCGCCGGAGCGGGAACTGGCGGATGTGACAGAGCTTTCGCGTGTCACAGTACGAAAAGCGATCCAGGAACTTGTCCGCGAAGGCGTGCTGGAGCAGCGCCAGGGCTCGGGAACATTCGTGCGGGAGGCCGTTTCGCGCGTGGAACAGTCACTCTCGCGCCTGAGCTCTTTTACCGAAGATATGTCTCGGCGCGGCATGGAAACCACGTCGAAATGGCTGGAACGCGGCGTTTTTGCCCCGAACGCGCGGGAAGCCAGCGCGCTCAGCCTGGCGGAAGGGGATGAGGTGGCCCGCATCTACCGCCTGCGCGAAGCAGGGGGGCAGCCGATGGCGCTTGAGCGTGCGTCTTTACCGCTCGACATTCTGCCAAACCCGCTGGACGTCAAAACCTCTCTTTATGAGGTGCTTGGACAACTGGGACAGCGCCCGGTGCGCGCAATCCAGAAAATTTCCGCCATCAACCTCGGCGCTACAGAGGCCGGACTTCTCGGTGTTGTCGAGGGCGCAGCAGGGCTGTCCATTGAGCGCACCTCGTTTCTGGAAAGCGGACGCGTCGCGGAACTGACGCGCTCGATCTACCGAGGGGATGCCTATGACTTCGTTGCCGAACTCCGTCTTTGAAAGGCCTGATGCTATGACCTCCGACACGACCCGTATGCGTTCGGAAATTCTGGAAATTCCTGACGCGTTAGAACGCCTGCTGTCGCGTGGACAGTCTGATGTCGAAAAGGCCGCAGGTGCGGCACGGGAAGCAGACCCTTCGTTTTTTCTGTCCGTGGCGCGCGGCTCATCAGATCACGCCTGCACGTACCTTAAATATGTCAGTGAACTCCTCCTGAAACGACCCATGGCGTCCGTCGGGCCATCTGTAAAATCAGTCTACGGAACTGATCTTGCGGTGCCTGGCACGCTTTGTATTTCGGTGTCCCAGTCCGGTCAGAGCCCTGACATCGTCCGGATGACGGAAAGCCTCGCTGCAAATGGCGCCCTGACCGTTGCCATCACAAACGACCCCGGCTCAAGACTGGCAGGCGTGGCAGACAGAAAGCTGCCAATCCATGCCGGTCCCGAACTGAGCGTTGCGGCGACAAAGACCTTCGTGACCTCACTGGTGGCTGGTCTCTGGCTTATGGCGGAGATCAGACAGGACAATGACCTGATTTCTGCCGTACGTGCCCTTCCCGGTCATCTGAGCAATGCAACAGCATGTGACTGGTCCGAAGCCGCGGACAGCATCGACGGGTCATCGCTCTTTACACTTGGCCGCGGCCCATCCTGGGCCATCTCCAACGAGGCCGCGCTGAAATTCAAGGAAACCTGCCTGATCCACGCCGAAAGCTATTCCTCTGCAGAGGTGATGCATGGTCCGGTTTCAATCGTGGACCGCAGTTTTCCCGTTATCGCCTTTGCCGCGGGCGATGCGGCGGAGGAAAACGTGGCGCAAACAGCTGACGCGCTGGCAGACAAGGGCGCGCAGGTCTTTACCCTCGCCCGCGGTGCGCGGCGCGCGCGGCAATTGCCCCACGTGCGCACCGCACACTGGCTGACCGATCCGATTTCCGCAATTGTCTCCTTTTACGGCATGGTTGAAAACGTAGCCACAAAACGGGGGATCAACCCTGACACGCCGCGGCACCTCAACAAAGTGACCGAAACCGTATGACAGCGCAGACGGTGATATTCCGCAACGGCCGGATTTTCGACGGATCACAGCTGCATGATGGTGCGGCTGTCCGTTTCTCGGATGGTGTTCTGTCCGGCATAGTGACTGCCCCGGAGGATGATCCGGGCGCGTACGTGATTGACCTTGACGGCGATATCCTGAGCCCGGGTTATACCGACATTCAGGTCAACGGCGGCGACGGGCTGATGTTCAACGATGCCCCGACCACCGATACTTTGCGCCGCATGGCGCAGGCACACCGGTGGCTGGGCGTGACGCATCTGCTGCCAACGCTGATCACTGACACGCGTGACATCACACAAGGGGCAATTGATGCGGCATGCGCAGCCGTTGAGGAAAAGATCCCCGGCATCGCCGGGCTGCATCTGGAGGGGCCGCATCTGTCAGTGGCGCGAAAGGGGGCCCACGATCCGGCCCTGATCCGCCCGATGGAAGCGGACGACCTGGACCTTCTGCTGGAAACGGCCGGTAAGCTGCCGGTCCTGAAAGTGACCATAGCCCCCGAGAACGTGACAGAAGATCAGGTGACCGCGCTTGCCCGCGCCGGGGTGCTGGTTTCTCTGGGCCACACGGATGCTGATTTCGCCACCTGCATCAGGTTTTTCAAAGCCGGGGCGCGCTGTGCCACGCATCTGTTCAACGCCATGAGCCAGATCGGCAACCGTGAGCCCGGACTGGCGGGCGCTGCTCTGACGTATGGCGAGGCTTCCGCGGGCCTGATCGCAGACGGCATTCATGTGCATTCGGATGTCATCCGTATCGCCTGGCAGTCAAAACAAGGCCCCGGAAAACTGTTTCTCGTCAGCGATGCCATGGCTGTCGCGGGAACTGACACAGACGCCTTTCTGCTGAACGGGCGCAGCATTCTGCGTCGGGACGGCCAGCTCAGGCTGTCGGATGGAACGCTTGCGGGTGCGGATCTTGATCTGACAAAGGCGGTATCTGTTCTGGTCAACCAGGTTGGGGTGCCGCTGGACCAGGCGCTTGCGGCAGCCACAACCACGCCCGCCGGACTGTGCCGTATTCACGGATGCAGCCTGCGCCCCAATGCGACCCGGATCAGTGAAGTGATCCGGATCAGGCAGGATCTGAGCGGCCTCGTACAACATACTGTGGATGCCCTCGGGCAACCTCTGGCGGACAAAGTTTAGAAAGCTGCTGCAATGGCACAACTCGAAGTCTGTGTGGACACATACGAAGGGGCCTGCAGTGCGGTTGCTGGCGGGGCCGCCCGCATAGAGCTTTGCTCCTCACTGTCGGAAGGCGGCCTTACACCTTCAGCAGGCCTCATGCAGGCAGCAGCGCAGCTTGTGGTGCCGTGTTTTGCAATGATCAGACCCCGAAGCGGCCTTTTCCGGTTTTCCGACGTGGAGGTCCGTATCATGCTCGCTGATATCCGGGCCGCGCGCGACGCGGGTCTGGCCGGTGTCGTGCTGGGCGTACAGAATGCGGCAGGCGGCCTTGATCTGCCCATTTTGCGTCAGCTCATTGAGGCCGCAGGGCCGATGGGGAAAACCCTTCACCGGGTCATAGATGTTGTGCCCGATCCGCTTGCTGCACTCGATCAGGCAATGTCGCTCGGGTTTGATCGGGTTCTTTCGTCGGGCGCGCAACCTCTGGCCCCTGATGGCGCCGACCTGATCAGGGAAATGGTCAGGCGGTCAGATGGGCAAATGTCGGTGATGCCCGGCTGCGGCCTGACACCAGAAAATGTCCGGTCGGTGCTTGAGCGTACAGGCGCTGATGAGGTTCACGCCTCCTGCCATGAACCTGTGCCAGGCGATCCGGCTTTTTCTGATTTCGATCCGGTTGGCGGACGGCAGCAGACATCGACACGCGAAGTCGCAAGAATGGTGGCGGCGCTGAAAGGGCCCGGCTGACCAACCGGAACCTGCCTCCCCTGCCCCGGCGCGCAGACAGAATCTGTCTGCGACCCAAAACCCGGGACTTAGCGGATCACGATGCCTGGTTTTTTCACGCTGCGTGAAGACGATCACAGAAACGGCCTGCCGTCCTGGCGTAGGGGTGAGTCGCCCAACACCCGAGCGTATCTGTCCATTCCGGATGATGCGTGTTCGGGATAACCAGGAGCCCCTTGTGAAACGTCCCGGCCTCGTCATTTACGGCGTCACTGCATACATTCTTTTTAATGTCTCTTTTCTTTACATGATCGGATTTCTGCTGAGCCTGCCTGTGCCGAAGGCAATTAACGACGGCGATGCTGTGCCTGTGATCGCGGCTCTTGCGATGAACACCGGTCTGATTTTCCTCTTCGGCTTTTTTCACAGCCTGATGGCGCGTGGCCGGTTCAAAAAATGGTGGACCACCATCATTCCTGCGGATGCTGAACGCAGCACCTATGTGCTGCAGTCGGCCCTGTTTCTTGCGCTGGCCATGTGGCAATGGCAGCCCGTCCCGGCAACGATCTGGGAAGCGAGTGGTGCTGGCACGTGGATTGCGTACGGGATCTGCGGTCTCGGGGTCGCCCTCGTGCTCGTTTCGACCTTCCTGATCGACCATTTTGAGCTCTTCGGCCTGCGCCAGATCTGGTCGGCGCACAAAGAACGACCTATGCCCACTCCCGAATTCCGGGTTCCTTTTCTCTATCGGTTCGTGCGTCATCCGATGCAGCTTGGGGTGATTATGGTGGTCTTCGGAACACCAGTTATGACCGCAGGGCACCTGCTGTTCGCCGCTCTGATGGCGACCTACGTTATGATCGGCCTGTGGTTTGAGGAAAGGTCCCTCGTCAAAGAGTTCGGCGACAGATACCGGAACTACCAGCAGAACGTTCCGATGCTGATCCCCCGGCTGACACCTGTTTCACGGATGGCACTTCATGCGACACCCAGCTGATCTCGGCGCGCAGCCGGTTCCGGTACCGGTCGCCGACACTCTTTGCCTGACCCTGAAAAGGGTCAGCATACGGATGACCCTCAGGAACCGGCAGGGACACCCCGGCAGAAACCTGCCCCGCCCCTGAAACAACGCGATCCGCCGGGCCATTCCTCTGCCACAGCGCAGTGGGCCCAGCGGCCCAGGCCGCAAAACGATGCTGCGGCCGTTGCCGGACCCGGGCGCCCCAACGCACGCCTTCCCCCAAAAAAACGCCGCATCAGGGCAATCTCTTGCCCGATGCGGCGCTGATCTTAAACGGCCCACTTAATAATATTTCAGAAGCCCGCGTCGGGATACGACGCTACGCCCAGGCAGGCCGGTACGAGCCTTAAACACTCACCAAACTTCGAACGAACTTAGTTCGCAACTAATGACTTTGAACGTACACAGTGTGCTCCAGCACGTGCATAAGTGTAAGTTCGTGTCATTACCTAGGTAGAATTGCCTATACCGCTTCCGGGTATTGTTTAATGCCCGGGAATAATGCCAGGATCAGCGACCGCGCGCAGACACATTTACCTGCAGTGTGGCAAACCGGAAAGGAGCATCGGAGAAACCTGAAATGAAAACATCTTTGGGTCTTGTTCTCGCATTGTGCCTTGCCGGCCTGCAATTTGTCGCGATCATTATCGTTATGTCGTCGTCGTACCTGACGTCCGAACGGGTTCTGCTGGACCATGCCCGCAGCCTGTTACGGGACGTCGGCTCGAACACAATCGCGCATTCCAAAGGTTTTCTTGGGCCAGCACAGGGAGCGGCCGAACTTGCCGCGCGCATTGCCGAGAACCGGATTGTTGCGAGCGAGAACCAGGAGCTTCTGGAAAGGCTGCTCTTTCAGCAACTGCAGACGGCTCCACACCTCGCGGGCCTTTTCTATGGCGACGAAGATGGCAACTTTGTCTATGTGAAACACAGCGAACAACCGGCGCCGTTCCGCTCCAAGATCATCACCCGCAACGGGTCTGACCGCCGGATAGAACTGATCTGGCGCAATCAGGATTATGGTGTTGAGGCGCAGATCGAAGATCCGACCGACACTTTCGACCCGCGCGAACGCCCCTGGTACCGGCGCGCAGAAGCACAGCGCAGCATGGTCTGGACCGACCCCTATATATTCTTCAGCTCGCAGAACCCCGGGATCACAATCGCCGTACCCGTTGTGTCAGAGGACGGTGGCGTAAAAGGTGTTGTCGGCGTCGACATCGAGATCAGCGAATTGTCCGAGTTCCTGTCGGAGCTCAAGATTGGCGAAAACGGCACAGCACTGATCGTCAACCAGAACGGCGACGTTATCGCACATCCGAGACCAAACCTTCTGAAAGCTGTGAACTCTGATGGCACGTTCCGTTTTGCCGGGATTGAGGAGATTGAAGACGACATTGCACAGGCCGCTTTCGGCGATCTGTCACAGATGGAGGCCGTGCGCTTCGAGGAAGAACGATATGCCCTCTTCAGCTACATGGGCGCTGATTATGTCTCTACAATTATGCCCACCATCAGCGAACAACTGCCCTGGACGATCGCTGTATATGCGCCGGTTTCTGACTTTGTCGGCGCAATTGTTGAGAACCGCACCCGAAATCTTTGGGTCGCAGCGCTGGTGTCGGCCATCACCGGCATTATCGGCCTCATGCTGGCGACATTCATCAACCGTCCGGTGCGGGCATTTGCGGTACGCGCCGCTCTGATCTCTCAGGGGGAAATCGATCCGTCCGAGCCTATGCCAAAGACCTACAAGGAACTGGAACAGGCCAACGAGACTCTCACGGCCGAGATCAGGCAGCGCAAGTCGGCTGAGTACGAATACGGTCAGACCTTTGAGCTCTCCTCGCGCGGCATGGTGCAGATTGCGCCCGATACCGGGCGCTTCATCCGGGTGAACCCCAAGTTCGCGAGCATCACCGGGTTCACAGCGAACGAATTGCTGGACATGAATGCAGCAGATCTTTTTGCACCGGACGATCCGGAGACCTTTTCCGACATCGTCTCTGAAACTCTGGCAAACGGCGATTCCAGCATTGAACAGACCTGCAGGCGCAAAGACGGACAGATGATCTGGATCCGGATCAATGCCATCGTCATCCATGACGATGCCGGCCAGCCCCTGCATATTGTGGCGACCGTAAACGACATAACCGAAACGAAGGACTCTCAGAAACAGATCGAAAAACTGAACCGCGATCTGTCGCATCTTGCGCGCGGGAAACTGCTGGGGCAGATGGCAGCCAGCCTGGCGCATGAGCTGAACCAGCCTCTGACCGCCATCACCCAGAATGCGGATGCGGCTTTGATGACGGTCAGTGAAAACGCAGACCATGACAGGGAGCTCACGCAAATCCTCCAGGATCTGGACCAGCAGGCACACCGGGCCGCTGACATCATCAAAGCTCTGCGGGGCTTTGCGCGGAAGGGCGAGGAATGGAAAACGCCTTTTGACCTTGAAGAACTGATCGGACAGACGCTTCATCTGGTTCAGGCCGAAGCCACAGAGCACGGCGTCAGTATCCGCGTGTCACAGCCCGACCTCCCACAGGTTCAGGGTATCCGCATTCAGATGGCGCAGGTCATCGTCAACCTGTTGCGAAACGCGATTGAGGCCATGGCAGATTCCGGCACGCCGCAGAAGGACATCTGCATTTCTTCGGACGTACTGGAGGGATTTGTCCGGGTTTCAGTCGAAGACACAGGCCCGGGTGTCGACCCGGGCATTGATCTCTTTTCCCAGTTCGAAACCACAAAAGCCGACGGAATGGGGCTGGGACTGTCCATCTGCCGCTCTATAGTAGAGGCAGGTGGCGGTGAGATGTGGCACGAGACGACTGAACAGGGTGGCGCACGTTTCTGTTTTACAGTTCCGGTGGTGGAGCAATGACGATGGAGAATGACGTAGTTTTCATTGTGGATGACGACGAAGACATTCGTTCGTCCCTGAGCCGCTCTCTGACCACGCGGGGGTTTAGTGTAGAAACCTTCGCGTCCGCCCATGAGTTTCTGGAAGGTTTCAGTGATGAGCGTTCGGGGTGCATCGTACTGGACTACGGCATGGCGGGAATGAACGGTCTTGAGCTTCAGAAAAAGCTCGTCGCCGAAAGCCGTGCATTGCCCATCATCTTTATTACAGGTCACGGCGGCATCCCTGAATCCGTGCTGGCCATGAAGGCCGGCGCCCTGGATTTTCTGGAAAAACCGTTCCGGACGGATGTGCTGGTCGAGCGCATCAGGCAGGCGCTGACAATCAGCTCAGCAAGCAGTGACGCGCGGGACAAAGCCGCGCGGGCCAGTGCGATGCTGGATACGCTGACCACCCGGGAGCGCGAAATCGTCGACATGGTCGTCGCAAACCCAGCCAACATCACAAGCAAGGAAATTGCGCGCGAGCTGCGCATCAGTCCGCGCACGGTGGATCATCACAGGGCACGTATTCTCGAGAAAATGCAGGCGGGTTCGATGGCAGAGCTGATTGATCTGGCCATAGCGTCACAGAAGTATTCGGGCTGAAACCGGATTTTCTGTGCACGAGATGAGTGCAACGTGCGCCAAACCTTCATTACCGGTCACCAAAAAATGTGCCGGGACAATGGCGGAGGAGGTGGGATTCGAACCCACGGTACGCTTTCACGCACGCCGGTTTTCAAGACCGGTGCATTCGACCACTCTGCCACTCCTCCGGAATGACTGGCCCTGCGCTTTTGGCCGAAGCAGCCGGATTGCGCAAGAGCAGACACCCTCCGCACCTGCCTTTTTGGCGATCGGGTCCGCTCAGGAGTGTATCAGCCCGAAAATGCGGAGAGGATTATCGCCTGGAACCTGCGCAAAACCTTTCCACGCGGCACAACTCGGGCTAGGATATGCGCAAAAGCCCGGAACAAGGGCACAGCAGATATGCCGTATGTCGGCTCACAGGCAAGGACGACCCGAATGACGATCAGTTGCGTGTCCGGATTTTTTCACCCGCATGCCGGGCTGCCACCGCAATGGTTGCGGCACTGGCCCTCTCCGCCTGCGATGAGACAGGCGCCTTCAATCTCGAAAGCCTGAAGCCAGCGCCGACAGAGGCGTCAGCCGCCATACCGGCAACGGGAGAGACAACCGAACAGGATGTTGAAGCACCCGAAGTTTTCGCAGCACGCGAAGAAGGCCTGTGGGACGGTCGCCCGTCGCTCGGTGGTGTCTGGGTTGCCCATCCGGACGCCGACGCCCCGGAGCGCGTCATCATCCGGAACACCGAAAACGGACAATTCGTTGTGGGTGCGCTTTTCAGGCGCGAACGTGAGGTTCCAGGACCCCGGCTGCAACTTTCATCAGACGCAGCATCCGCGCTGGACATTCTTGCGGGCGCGCCGACGGAGCTGGACGTAACAGCGCTGCGCCGTGAAGTCATCGAACAACCTGTAGAACCGGAAGCCGTCGATACAGAAGTCGAAACGCAGTTGGCGGCGGACACCGCAGCGTCAACACTGTCAGCCGAAGAGATCAGCAGTGCTGCAGCAACCGACGAGGCAAGCGGTGGCGCAGATCCGATTGCGCTTGCCACAGCCGCTCTTGGCGAGGCCGATGCAGCAGCAGAGCCTGCGGCCGATACTGCCCGGGAAGTGGCCAGCAGCGCAGCGGCAGCACCGGTCACCAGTTCTGCACTGCCCGAATCCACGCTGCCCTCATCATCACTGAACCGCCCGTTTCTTCAGGCGGCCACGCTGAGTTCTGCAGAAAATGCCGATCGCGCAGTCAAGCAGTTGGGCGATGCCGGACTGACCGCACGGGCAAGCGAGCTTAAACGGGAAGACAAGAGCCTCTGGCGTGTCGTTGTGGGCCCTGCAGCCTCCGAAGCGGAACGCAACACTATGCTGGAAAAGGTAAAAGCCGCCGGGTTCACCGATGCCTTTGCCGTATCAAACTAAGCCAAAGCAGGAGACACCACAGTGATCCGTCTTGCACCCTTGATTTTTTCACTTTTGCTGGCGCCGGTTCACGCGCTCGCCTTTGAAACTCAGGCACGCGAAGCCTTTGTGATCGATCAGACGACAGGCACCGTGCTGCTGGCCAAGAACGCCGACGTCCCGCTGCCACCTGCGTCAATGTCAAAACTGATGACGCTCTACATGGCTTTTGAAGCCATCCGCCGGGGCAAATCGGATGGCGGTCTGGATCTCAATGAGCTTCTTCCTGTCTCGGAGCACGCACAATCTTACGGCGGCTCCAGCATGTTCCTGCGCTCCGGCGAGAGTGTCAGCGTCGAGGATCTGATCCGAGGCATTATTGTCCTGTCAGGCAATGACGCATGCGTCGTGATCGCCGAAGCACTGTCTCCCGATGGCACAGAATACGGTTTTGCCAGGCTGATGACGCAGCGCGCGCAGCAGATGGGCATGACCAATTCCACTTTCACCAATTCCAATGGGTGGCCCGCACCCGGGCACCTGATGTCCATGCGTGACCTTGGTCTGCTCGCCCACCGCCTGATCGAGGATTTCCCCGAGTTTTACCCGCTCTTTGCGGAAACCGAGTTTGAATTTGACAACCGCGTCCCGAGCAACCGGCTGAACCGCAACCCGCTGCTGACGATGAACATCGGTGCGGATGGCCTGAAAACCGGACACACACAGGAGGCAGGTTATGGCCTGACCGGCTCCGCAAAACAGGGTGACCGCCGCGTGATTTTTGTAGTCTCCGGCATCGAATCCAGTGCCGCACGGGCCCAGGAATCGCAGGCCATTGTGAACTGGGCATTCCGCCAGTTCACAATGCGTCCCATGATCAGCGAAGGTCAGAAATTCGCAGATGCAGATGTCTGGATGGGCAGTGAGCCCAAAGTTGGCCTGGTTGCTGCGGAAGATATCAGTGTTCTGATGCCGGCTCTCGCGGCAAGTGAACTTGAGGCAGAAGTGGTCTTTACCGGCCCGGTTGAAGCACCGGTCACCAAAGGGCAGCAACTCGCAGAACTTGTTTTCACGCCCGAAGGCCTGCCGGAGAAACGCATTCCGCTGGTTGCCGACCGTGACATCGGACCCGGTGGTTTTGTCAGCCGGATGAGCACAGCGGCACTGCTGCTGATCAACCGCCTCATCGAAGGACCCGGGGACGCAACGTGACAACTCCCGCGCGCGGGTCAGGCTGCTTTATCACATTCGAAGGCATCGACGGTTCCGGTAAATCGACACAGATTGACCGGCTTGCATCGCATCTGCGCGCTGCCGGTCGCGATGTTATTGTAACGCGCGAGCCGGGAGGCTCAACCGGTGCAGAAGAAATCCGCGCGCTGGTGCTGCAGGGCGATCCGGACCGCTGGTCAGCGGAGACGGAGATCCTGTTGTTTACGGCAGCGCGCCGTGACCACATGGAGCGCCTGATCGAGCCTGCTCTGGCCAGCGGCAAAATTGTGTTGTGTGACCGGTTTGCGGACAGTACCCGTATGTACCAGGGCATGTCCCGCGGGGACCTGCGACCCGTCGTGGATCAGCTGCACAAGCTTATGATCGGGCGGGAGCCGGATCTGACCATTCTGATCGATATGGACCCGGCAACGGGTCTTTCCCGGGCGCTGTCCCGCCAAACGGCTGATGAGCGGTTTGAAGCCTTTGGCGAGGAACTCCAGGCTGCGATGCGCGCTGGTTTTCTGGCATTGGCAGACGAATTCCACGACCGCTTCCGCATTATTGATGGTGCACGGGATATCGACGCTGTTGCGGCAGATATTGCGGCAACCGTGGATCAGGCCCTGGCATGAGCGCACCTGATCAGATTGAGGGCGCACCACACCCACGCGATACTGCACGGATTTTCGGACAGGATGCCGCCGCTGCTGCATTTCTGGATGCCTTTGCATCCGGCAGGCTGCATCACGGCTGGCTGCTGACCGGGCCGCGCGGGGTGGGTAAGGCCACACTGGCGTGGGCCATCGCGCGGTTTCTGCTGGCGACACCGCCCCTGCAGAATGACGGACTGTTCGGTGCTCCGCCCGTGCCCGAAACCCTGGACATTGACCCGGAACACCCCGTGTCACGACGGATTTCAGCGGGGGCGGAACCGGGGCTGAAAGTTATTACCCGCACGGCAAATCCAAAGACTGACCGGATGCGCGAAGAGATTGTCGTCGACGACATCCGCGCACTGGCCGGGTTCTTTCAGCTTTCCGCCGCCGACGGCGGGCGGCGTGTCGTGATCGTGGACGCGGCGGATGAGCTGAACACCTCTGCGGCCAATGCCCTGCTCAAAATGCTGGAAGAACCGCCGGAGCGGGCAACCCTGCTTCTGATTAGCCACCAGCCCTCGCGACTTTTGCCGACGATCCGCTCTAGATGCCGGACGCTGCGCCTCGGCACCCTGTCCCCTGAAGACATGGCGCAGGCCCTCAGCCAGGCGGGCGCGGACGACAATGCCGGAACCGATGCTTTGTCCGCCCTGTCGGGTGGATCCGTTGGCACCGCCCTGCGTCTTTCGCTTCTGGGCGGACCTGCGCTCTATGCTGAGCTGCTGGCGATCCTGAAGAACCTGCCACAGCTGGACAGAGGCCGGGCTGTCAAACTCGCAGAGGCGGCGGCGGCCCGCGGCGCTGAGGCCAGACGGGACCTGCTTTTTGAACTGCTCGATCTGCTGCTGTCCCGCCTTGCACTGACCGGGGCGACCGGACACCCGCCAGTGACCGAAGTAGTCCCCGGTGAGGCCGAGGTTCTGAAGCGGCTGGCCCCCTCGCCCTGCAAAGGCCGGGCCTGGGCGGAAACCGCTCAGGAAACCGGGGCGCGGGCACGCCACGGCCGCGCGGTGAACCTTGACCCCGCCGCTCTGATCCTGGATACCCTGATCAAAGTAAGTCAAACCGCCAGCCCCTGATCTGAGGGTCCGGCCCGGACACCACGACAGGCATGACGGACACACCCCGGATCACCGACAGCCATTGCCACCTCGATTTTCCTGACTTTGACGGCAGGCTGCCGGAGGTTATCGAAAACGCTGCGGCCGCAGGCGTTGAACGGATGGTCACCATCTGCACGCGGCTTCGGAATGAACCACAGGTCCGCGCCATAGCAGAGGCCCATGATCCGGTCTTCTATGCGGCCGGTACGCATCCGATGAGTGCGGCTGAAGAACCGCTTGCCACGGTGGACGAACTGATCGCACTTGCAAAGCATCCGAAGTTTGTCGGCATCGGGGAAACCGGGCTGGACTATCACTACACAGCAGACAGTTCAGAAATCCAGAAAACCTCGCTGCGCATTCATATCAGTGCAGCGCGGGACACCGGTCTGCCCCTGATCATACACGCCCGTGACGCAGATGAGGACATGGCCGCCATCCTGCGGGACGAATACGCGAATGGTGCGTATTCCTGCGTGATGCACTGTTTCTCTTCCTCAGAGGCGCTTGCGCGTTCTGCGCTTGATCTCGGGTTTTATCTTTCGATGTCCGGCATCACAGCGTTCCCCAAATCCGAAGAGTTGCGGGGAATTTTCGCGGCGGCACCGGCTGACCGCATTCTCGTCGAGACGGACGCCCCTTACCTTGCGCCACCGCCCTATCGTGGCAAGCGAAATGAACCGGCCTACACCGCCCACACCGCGCGCCGGGCTGCAGAGACAATGGGCATGAGCTACCCCGACTTCGCAGCACAGACCGAGGCAAACTTCGAACGGCTCTTCAGCAAGGTGCTTTCGTGGGAGGCCGCTGCATAATGGCGCAGACCACGTTCACCATTCTGGGGTGCGGATCATCAGGCGGTGTCCCGCGGCTGGGCGGTCACTGGGGCGACTGCGATCCGAACAATCCCCGCAACAGGCGGCGGCGGTGTTCGCTGCTGGTCGAACGCACCAGTGACAATGGCACAACCACAGTGCTGATTGATACCTCGCCGGACCTCCGGGACCAGTTGCTCGGAACCGGGACCGGCCGGCTGGATGCCGTAATTTATACACACGCACACGCAGACCACGTGCATGGTATCGACGATCTGCGCATGATCGTATTTAACATGCGCGCGCGCCTTCCGGTCTGGGCCGATGCGCCCACCCGCGATGCGCTCATGAGCCGTTTCGATTATGCCTTCGTGCAACCCGAAGGCTCGACCTACCCGCCCATCCTCAACATGAACCTGATCGAAGGGGATGTTGAAATTGATGGCGATGGTGGAACGATCCGGTTCACGCCCTTCCTGGTCGCGCATGGTGGAATGGACGCCCTGGGTTTCCGGATCGGCGACGTCGCCTATCTGCCCGACGTGGCGGAAATCCCTGATGACCAATGGCATCACCTCGACAACCTTGATTGCTGGATTGTTGATGCCTTGCGGCGCGAACCGCATCCGACACACGCACACCTGGATCGTACGCTGAGCTGGATTGAACGCGTAAAACCACGTCAGGCGGTCCTGACAAATATGCACATTGATCTCGACTACGAAACACTTTCAGGCGAGACCCCGGATCACGTTCAGCCCGCCTATGACGGTCAGCGGCTGACATTCGATACGCCCTGACACGCTGCGGGCACTCATTTCCTGCCAGCACCGATTGCTGGCGCTGAAGGCCACCGATGCAAACGCTACTGGACGTCATTCTGCCCGTATTTCTCGTCATCGGGTTCGGGTATACTGCCGTCTGGCGCAATCTGTTCCCTGTTGAAGGAATTGATGGCGTCATGCGGTTTACGCAGAACTTCGCCATCCCCTGTATGCTGTTTCAGGCCATCGCTCACATGGACCTGTCTGCCTCTTTCGACCCTGGCCTGCTCACATCTTTTTATGCGGGTGCCGCGATATGTTTTTTTCTGGGGATGGTCGGCGCGCGCGTGCTGTTCAGACGAGAGTGGGAAGACTGCGTTGCCATCGGGTTCTGCTGCCTGTTTTCCAATTCAGTGCTCCTGGGCCTGCCGATCACCGAACGCGCCTATGGCGCTGAGGCCCTGACCGGGAATTTCGCCATTGTCGCTCTGCATTCTCCCTTTTGCTACGGCCTGGGCATTACCGTAATGGAGATAACCCGCAACAGAGGCCAATCGCCCGCTGTTATGGCACGTTCCGTCGTCAGGGCAATGTTCCGCAACGCACTCGTTCTGGCCATCGGTCTGGGTTTTATCGTGAACATGACCGGACTCGCAGTGCCCGGCGTGGTGGACGATGCACTGTCTCTGATCGTCCGCGCGGCCTTGCCCGCCGCACTCTTTGCGCTTGGGGGTGTTCTGTTCCAATACAGGCCAGAAGGCGACTTCAGGGCTATCGCCATGGTGTGCGTCATTGCGCTTGTGTTGCACCCCGCATTCTTCTGGATGTTCGGCTCAGTTCAGGACGTGCCACGCGACGCTTTCCGGTCAGGTGTGCTGACAGCATCCATGGCACCGGGGTTCAACGCCTACATTTTCGCCAATATGTACGGGCGGGCCAAACGCGTGGCGGCTTCTTCTGTTCTGATTGCGACCGCAGCGTCTATTCTGACGGTCTGGGTCTGGCTGTATTTACTGGCAACAGTCTGACCCCGGTCCGCGGCAGAATCAGCATCAGGCGCGCCTGTGCAAAAAACGACGCGATCGCATCCGAAATGTGACCGCAGCATGTCGGCAAGATATCGCCGCTTTTTGGCCGGCGATGCGGCGCAAACAGGCTGTTGCGTTGTCGGTTAGTACTTTATTTACTGCAAAAAGGGACAGTCATATTGAATTTTCTGACATTCTGCACCTTGGCTGAAGTGCACAAATGCTGCCACAATTGCCCCCTGTGGGCACAGCATTTGGGTCGGGTTTTTAATGAATAGTTACCTCAACGCCCAATTTGAGCCCAATGTTCGCCAAGCTCAACGCTCATAACGGGTACAGTCAGACGCTCCGGAACTGACATGCTGCACCCGGAGGAGGCTGGCGGGAACGAAAACAATACGAGGCCTTCCAAATGGCTATTCAACTCTGGAACGCACGCAGAAATGGCATCGGTGGGGATCGACGCAGTCTGGCAACCAGCGCAGTCTTAGCGCTGGTGGTTGCCGCGGGCATGTTACATGCACCGCAGAGCGCTCAGGCTACAGGAAGTGACTCTTTTCTCCGTGCCAAAATGGCGATCGCCCCCCCAAGTGGCGCGCGTGATCTGTGTGGCAAGTACAGCTGGGCCTGCGCTCATTCGGGCTCAACTAAGGCCCTGACACAAAAGGACCTGAAGACGGTTCAGACCGTGAACCGCCGCGTCAACCGGCAGATCCGGGAAGTCACCGACCTGTCGCAGTACAGTAAAGAAGAATACTGGACACTCCCAGATTCCCTCCGCGGAGACTGCGAGGATTTTGCTCTGCTGAAAAAGAAAGAGCTGATCCGTTCCGGGATTGCACCCGAAAGGCTGTTGCTGACGACCGTGCTGGACACACGCGGCAACAGCCATGCGGTTCTGGTTCTGCGGGCGGACACGGGCGATTATGTGCTCGACAACCTGACGGACCGGATTAAGCCCTGGAAAGAGACACGCTACACTTTCCTGCGCATGCAGAGCCCGGACAAAGCCGGTGCCTGGGTCGGATTGCTGATCCGGGCCTGACCCGCAGAGAGCTTACGTAAATGAAAAACGGCCGCGAAAGGTATCGCGGCCGTTCTTGGTCAGAATTCATTTTTTCTGGAAGTTCCGTCCCGTCTCAGCCGAAACCTCCGCTCGTACCTTCGCCGCCGCCGCCGACGCCGTCACCGTCATCATTATCGTCATTGTCGTTATCGTCGTCGTTATCGCCGAATGTACCGCTGTCGTCGCCACCAGGCGTTCCGTCGCCGCCGGGTGTTCCATCGCCACCAGGCGTTCCGTCGCCACCAGGCGTTCCGTCACCACCGGGTGTTCCGTCACCACCGGGTGTTCCGTCGCCGCCAGGCGTTCCGTCGCCGCCAGGCGTTCCGTCGCCGCCAGGCGTTCCGTCACCACCAGGCGTTCCGTCACTACCGGGTGTTCCATCGCCACCGGACCCACCCTGATCGGCGGCCTGTTCGGCTTCCTGCTGCCTGTCCTCAGCAGAATCAGGACGCTCCTCGGCCGCAGGGGCGATACTTGCAGTTGGAGCATCTGATAGAAGCAGCGCCAGTCCCGGGCAACTCTCCCCGGTTCCCTCAAGCACTTCCACCAGGTTGTTGTGGCGCTGGATAAACCGAATGAAGCCAGTGGTAATAGCATCGCAGCTGCAGAGAGCATCAATCGATACGTTTTCAACTGCGCTCCTCGTTTCACGAATAGAACACTTGTTCTCAAACTCTCCAGTTTGCTGCGCCGCCGCCATTTGTGTGGTTGCGACACCCAAAACTGAAGAAAAAACGATGAAGGATGACGTAGTCAGAAGTGTTTTCAGTTTCATTCCATAACCTCTGCAGCCCCAAATCGTGCTGCTTCTTACCATTAAGCTGCCATACTATTGCCAAACTGTTCCAAAAATGTCTACGGAATGCCTTATTTTCAGGTCAATTATGACGGGAATGTGTCATTTCGGTTCTGCTCACTGAACAGTTAGTGATCCATGGCGTTTTTGTTGAAAGCTCGGTCAAATTTTAACCATCAGTCCGACGCGACTCACCAGGCCAGGACAGAGTTGGCCGTGATTGCAAAACAAGCTTCGTACGGCCGCACATGGTTCGGTTTTCGCGAAGACGCGATTGAACTGAAAATGCAGGAAAAATGGTGCGGATGAGAAGACTCGAACTTCCACGGGTGTTACCCCACAGCGACCTCAACGCTGCGCGTCTACCATTCCGCCACATCCGCACTGAATGGTGAGAGGTCTTTACAGCGGCACCGACACATTGTGAAGAGCCAAATTTTTGATTTCAGACCTTTCCGGTTGATTGCGCAGGGCAACACCGCGGGCTAAACGGATCAGGATGGTTGAATGGCAGATATCAGAAGGGCTCACCGGATACCGGGAAGCCGAGGCCTGGATGGAACAGCGTGCTTCGGACATTGCCGCCGGCCGGGCAAGTGAGTGTATCTGGCTCGTAGAACACCCGCCGCTTTACACGTCCGGCACCTCAGCGCGCGCAGCAGACCTGACTGATCCTGATCGTTTTCCGGTTTATGACACCCGGCGCGGCGGACAATACACCTATCACGGTCCCGGTCAGCGCGTTGTGTATACGCTGCTGGACGTCGATCAACGTGGCCGTGATGTGCGTCGGTTTGTGCAGGATCTTGAGCAATGGGTAATCCTTACGCTGCAGACCTTCAATGTCGCCGGGCATATCCGGGATGGACGGGTCGGCGTCTGGGTTGAAAGACCGGAAAAACCAATAACCGCTTCCGGCCACGTTGCCGAAGACAAAATTGCTGCAATTGGCATACGGTTGCGCAAGTGGGTCAGTTTTCACGGTCTGTCGATCAATGTGGACCCCGATCTGTCCCATTTCAGCGGGATCGTGCCCTGCGGGATCAGTGAACACGGAGTGACCAGCCTGGTTGATCTGGGGCTGCCAGTCACGATGGACGATCTGGACGTCGCTCTGCGCACAACATTCAGCGAAGTATTTCAAGATCAGTCGTCTGACGGTCTCGCGCCTGCCACGTGAACTCAGCCAGCGCGGCCAGCCTGGCATTCTGACACCAGAACCCTCAGTTCGTCCTGCTGAAGTGGTTTCGGGACAAAACGGTGCACGTTGGGATCGGCCTCGGCGCGCGCCATGTCACGCTGCAACTCAGACGTGGACAGCATGACGATCATGTGGCGGTTACGCTGCGTGGCGGGCAGTTTGCCGTAGGCGTCGAGGAACTCGAAACCATTCATACGGGGCATGTTAATGTCCAGAAAAATCAGATCCGGCGCATCTGTTTCATGGCGGTCAACGCGCTGCAGGTGCTCAAGCGCGGCCGCGCCGTCGGTTTCGACTTCGACGTGCTCAGCGACGCTTGCCTTGCTGATAAGCCTTTCATGCAGCAGGTTTGTGACGCGGTCATCATCTACCAGAAGTATTTTTTTCAGTTTCTTTTCTGTCACTTCGCAAAACCTGGTCAATGGGGGAAAACGAGCGAGAAAACGGAGCCTCCGGATGCATCCGGGGACAGCTCAATTGATCCGCCGATACGCTCCATAAGACGCCTTGCAACATAGAGGGACACGCCATCGCCAGGCGGCTCAGCATGCGCCCTCTGAAACAGGCTGAAAACCTTATCCCGGTCCCGCTCCGGATCGAGGCCTCCCGCATTGTCCGCAATCTCCAGCCGGGTGGTGCCTTCATGCTTCCGCGATCTGATCGTGATTTCCGGCGACTGCCCTTCCGGGCAGTAGATCAGCGCGTTGTGGACCAGATCCCGCACTATTTCAGGCAGCGCACCCGGTACAAATGAGACCTCCGACGCCCTGAGGTCAGTAACGACCCACGCACCAAGGCGATCAATGTCGCCCTTCAGTTCTTCCAGCGCAGAGGCGCATGCCTCGCCAATATTCACAGGTTCGGTGAGGGGGAACTGTCCGGTACTCGCTTCTGATACGCGCACCAGCGTGTTGAGCTTGCTGTTCGCCTGCTGACAGACTTCCATCATCAGCTCGAGCGTTTCGGAGTAGGCAGGCGGCAGGTCATCACTGCGCTGTGCGATACTCTGGAGCAGAGAAGCCATGTTTGTGACCGGCCCCTTTAGATCGTGCGTTGCCACATATGTCAGCTGCTCAAGTTCACGATTGATCTTTCTCAGCCTTTCCGCGGCATTTTTCTGTGCCGTGATGTCCATGGCAATGCCGATATGACGCAGCAAAGACCCATCCACATCGCGGTCGAACGGTGTATCAATGCTGCGGAGCCAAACTGTATCGCCAGTTTTGCTCCGCGCTCTGTATTCAATAAGGTGCTGCACGCCATCCGCACTGCGGGAAAGCGTTTCCAAATGATTTCCGATCCTTTGCAGCTCTTCCGGATGCATGATTGTCGTCATCAGAGCATCACCCATGTCGATGGCTTCCTCCTGGCTGTAGCCAAGAAGTTCGGCGATTGACCGGTTTGAGTATTCATTGCTCATCGACTGATGGTTGAAGATATAGATGATACCCGGCACCAGCGTGGCCATCCGGCGCAGAAAGTCCGGACTTTCTGCGTTGACCGGGGCGATGCGGCCTGTCGTATCAGAGACTGAAGCGATGGGCATATACGCGACTTTCCTGTGCTCCTGCTGCGCGCAAAAACTGGCTGCTTCCGGATCATGACGCCGGAGTGTTAACACACTGTGAACGCGCACTGCCGCAGATAAAGATTTGCGCGAATTTCCACCTGGCCGGAAGCCGCTCCCGCACGGGCAGATAAATTTCCTGGCTGCGTCAATACGATCATTGCTCCTGTCGCCAACTCCCTCTAGAAACGACGGGAATCTGCGCACAGCCCGGGAACCGCTGTGGCGCCAAACTTACTGTCAGGAGGCAAGAGCATGGCAGACGCAGCCATCCACGGCCATGATCACCATGACGAGCGCGGTTTTTTCACGCGCTGGTTCATGTCCACCAACCACAAAGACATCGGTATTCTTTATCTGATCGTCTCCGCGCTCGCCGGTTTCATATCGGTTGCGTTCACTGTCTACATGCGCCTCGAGCTCATGGAGCCGGGTGTTCAGTACATGTGTATGGAAGGCGCCCGCCTGATGGCGAGCGATGCTGCCTGTACACCAAACGGGCACCTCTGGAACGTGCTGATCACGGGCCACGGCATCCTGATGATGTTCTTTGTTGTTATTCCCGCGCTCTTCGGCGGATTTGGCAACTATTTCATGCCTCTGCAGATTGGTGCGCCGGATATGGCGTTCCCGCGGATGAACAACCTTTCCTTCTGGCTCTACGTCGCGGGTACTTCGCTGGCGGTCTGCTCGGTCCTCGCACCGGGTGGCAACGATCAGGCAGGTTCGGGCGTTGGATGGGTTCTCTACCCGCCGCTGTCGACCAATGAGGGCGGCTTCTCGATGGACCTCGCGATCTTCGCGGTGCACGTCTCCGGCGCGTCCTCCATCCTGGGCGCCATCAACATGATCACCACCTTCCTGAACATGCGCGCCCCGGGCATGACGCTCTTTAAAGTTCCGCTGTTCTCATGGTCGATCTTTGTCACATCGTGGCTGATCCTTCTGTCCCTGCCGGTTCTGGCGGGTGCAATCACCATGCTGCTTATGGACCGCAACTTCGGGTTCACTTTCTTTGATCCCGCAGGCGGTGGTGACCCGGTCCTGTACCAGCACATTCTGTGGTTCTTCGGACACCCGGAAGTGTACATCGTTATCCTGCCGGGCTTTGGCATCATCAGCCACGTGATCGCAACGTTCTCGCGCAAACCGGTCTTTGGCTACCTGCCGATGGTCTGGGCGCTGATCGCCATTGGCGCACTCGGCTTCGTTGTATGGGCGCACCACATGTACACTGTCGGCATGAGCCTCAATCAACAGGCTTACTTCATGCTGGCCACTATGGTCATCGCGGTGCCGACAGGCGTCAAGATCTTCAGCTGGATCGCCACCATGTGGGGCGGATCGGTTGAGTTCAAAACACCAATGCTCTGGGCTTTCGGCTTCCTGTTCCTGTTTACCGTCGGAGGGGTCACAGGCATCGTACTCAGCCAGGCAGCCGTTGACCGCTATTACCACGACACCTACTACGTGGTGGCGCACTTCCACTATGTGATGAGCCTGGGTGCGGTCTTCGCCATCTTTGCGGGGATCTACTTCTACTTCCCCAAGATGACCGGCAGAATGTACCCTGAGTGGGCCGGCAAGCTGCACTTCTGGGCGTTCTTCATCGGTGCGAACCTGACGTTCTTCCCGCAGCACTTCCTGGGCCGCCAGGGGATGCCCCGCCGCTACATCGACTATCCTGAGGCCTTCGCCTACTGGAACTGGTGGTCGAGCCTTGGTGCGTTCCTCAGCTTCGCGTCCTTTGTCTTCTTCTTCGGCGTGATGTTCTACGCCGTGCGCAAGGGCAAGGAAGCCAAGGAGAACAATCCGTGGAACGAATATGCGGACACACTCGAATGGACCCTGCCCAGCCCACCGCCCGAGCACACCTTCGAAATCCTGCCCAAGCAGGAAGAATGGGACAACAAGCACGCGCACTGAAGCGAGTCGCCTGACGGATCAAAGGCCCCGGATTTCCGGGGCCTTTTTTTGTTGCCGTTTGATGCAATTACGTCAGAACAGACAGGGTTTTGTTTCCAGAACTCAAACAATCCGGCGCGTGCAGACAAATTGTGAATAAGCCCTTCAACCACAAGTATTTTCCGGGCCGCAGGACGCTGTTTTCCTTGATCCGCCCCGGAGCTGGCGGTACGAATTTTACATAAATACGAGGGACTACGATTTCATGAAAAGACTTCCACTGCTTGTCTGCGCAACCGCGCTTTCGGCGACCACTGTTTCCGCCGAAACAATCCAGCTCCAGCTGACGTATGATAACCTGCTATTCCGCTTCACACCGGACGACAACTTCGCCGATGACGATGTCTCGGGTTTTCTCTTTCCCGGCGATGGCGCCATCTACACCGATGACCTCTCGCCCGAAGATCGCGCAGCTCTCGATGCCGCGGTGAACAGCGAACTGCAGAGCATCTTTGAAAACGACGAACCCAACGGCGGCGCGACTTTTGAGTCTCAGGTCACCGGCGGTGACAACGTGTGGGCGCTGGATCAGCAATTTAATCCCTTCTCGGCGATCACTTTCACCGTGACCCTCGACACTGAGGCGTTTGACAAGAATGCAGTACTGGGCACCGGGGACGGTGATGAGCCAACCGAAAATCAGCTGTTTTATACGTCCATTGACGCCGTTTTGCAGGACAGTGACGGCGGCGTCCTGGAAACGGTCAACGGCCTCTTTGACTACACGGTGATGGGATCAGGAGACGATATCAGCATCGGTGACAGTACAACAGGCGATATTGTTGCTTTCGGCAGCAATGAAGTCATCACTGAAGGCAATGAAGAAAGAAGCATCGGCTTCTTCTTTGCAAATCTAAACGCCGGCGAGGAAAACTGGTTTAGTAGTCTCGAAGACGACGAAAACGCGCTGTATGAAGCGCTTTTCAATGATGGTTTCACCCGGATTTTCGAACTCGAGGAGACGCTTGTCAGCGACCCGGACAGTGACGGCAACAGAACCCAGCTGGGGATATTCCAGATCCAGGGCACACTGGACGCGTCCAAAACTGTCCTGAGCTCCGAATCGGTGCCCACTGGCCTCGAAGATGCGCCGCTTCTTCCCGTGGAAACAGTCGTCGATGACGCAGGCACGCCCACTTACAACTTTGCAGTGACCATCCCAGAAAGCGATGATCCGCTCGAGCCAATCTGGATCGACCCGGATGTGGCCACTGGCTACGTCTATACAATCGAAGACAGTGACGGAAATCTGTTTGAGATCGCTGGCATCGAAGCGCCGGAGTTTGGCGACGTTCCGAACCCGAACGACTACACCATCGTGTTTACCGCAGATGGCGAAGAATTCTCGGTAGACATCAACACAGGCGAGCGCCTCGTCTTTGCGGACCTGCTGGATACAGAGGGTCAACCGCTGGTTCAGGGGCCGGTGTTCAGTGTCGAGCTCCGTGGCATTGACCCCAATCTGTTGATTGATCCCACAGATCCGCTCGCATTCCTCACAGGCATTATCCCGGGCGCAGGGGTGTCCGGAAGTGTGTTCCTGACACAGACACCAACCGTCGAGTTTTTTGATCCGAATGCCGGACCGGGCATGTCTGCCGTTCCGCTGCCCCTTCCTGCACTGATGCTGCTGAGCGGTATTGCAGGCCTGGGCCTGATGCGGCGCAGACAAGCCTGATGCGGGCAATCCTCTCCAGCGCAGCGGTCGCCGCTGCGCTGGCTTTTCCGCTCGCTGCAGCTGACAGTGAAGGTCGCTTTGCAGCCGGCTATCCGGCGAGCCTCGCCTGCAACGCTGTGACAACAGCCGGGCCCGGCAGCGAAACACTCTTTGCGATCGCCGCGTTTTCCGAAGGCTGGTTCGCCGCACACGCAAAACTCACGCCCGGTGTGTTTGACCTGACGCCGTGGCAGTCCGTGGAATATGTCGTGGCGCAACTGAGGGCCTATTGCACGGCGCGGCCGGATGACAGGCTGATAGACGCGCTGGAACAGCTGACCGGATTTCTGCAGCCCGATGCCCTGCGCGAAGGGGCTGAACCCGTCGCAGTTTCAAACGGGCAACAGGTCATTCTTGTCCATCCTGACGTGCTTGCCCGGATCCGCGAGCGCCTGGCGGACAAAGGTTTTTCAGACAACGTTACGGATGACCCGATTGCTGGTCTGAAAGCGTATCAGCGCAGCATCGGCGTTACCGAAAGTGGCCTGCCCGATCAACCAACTCTGCAGCGGCTGTTTGCACCGTAGTACGCGTTCACCGGGCCTGCGGGATGCTGCCGCATTGCCCTCCTAGGTCCGCGTGGCGATACTGGTCATACCAACAAGTGGACCCATTTCAGATGCCGTACCAGTGGACATCAGAACCCGGCGAAACGCCTCAGACGCTGCGGCTCTGGCCGCATAATTCCCTGCCCGCACGGGGGATGGCGGCATTCGTGCTTTCGACATTTACGCTGATCTGCATTCCGACACTTCCGCTGCTGGGATCACCCATCCTCTGGGGGCTGCTGCCGTTTCTTCTGGCCGCTGTCTGGGCGATTTACTTTGCGCTTCAGCGCAACCACCGGTCCCGGCAGATCACCGAAGTTCTGACACTGGGAGAAGAAGACGCGCAACTGGTGCGCACGGAACCCTCGGGACAGGTACAGGCGTGGGACTGCAACCGCTACTGGACGACGATTACCAAATACGAGAAAGACGGTCCTGTGCCGCAGTACGTCACCCTTAAAGGCATGGGCCGGGAAGTAGAAATCGGGGCTTTTCTCAGCGAAGAAGAACGTGTGTCGCTGTACGATGAGTTGCAGCGGGCCTGGCTGCGTTAGTCACCATTGAGCAGATCGTCCGCCAGATGGCCTGCCCGTTCCGGTTCGGCATGCCAACAGGCAAAAACTTCCCACGCCAGTGCGGCGCGTAACTGTTCCGGGTTCTTCCCGCCTGTTGGTGGCGTCACCTGAATGTCATCAAAAAACAGATAGTCACGGCGCGCCTCGTCCCAGTCGATAAGGACGGGCACACCGCCGTCTGACCAGATCAGGTTGCCTGCGTTGATATCCCCGTGCACCACACCAACCGGGTTACCTGACACGGCCTGCCATGACAGCAGACAGCGCTCAACCACGTCCGGCGGCATATCATCCGGAAAAACCGTACCCGGCGCGTTGCCGTGCACGATGTCCGCCGCGCCTGCGACCCCGGGTCTGCGTGGTACAGAGTCGCTCAGCCTGTGGAACTGGCGCACCCGATCCCGGACCATAGCCAGGTCACCGGCCTCAAAGCCTTTACCTTCCACCCAGGGCTCACAGGTCCAGCCGTGGCAGTTCAGCGCACCGTCCCGGGCAGTCATATACCCCGGCACCAGCAAACCCGCACCGCGGGCGGCAGCGTGGAGAGCACCGAGCCATGCCAGAGACGCCTCACAGTGCTGTGTAGATTTGAGGGCAAAGGATGTTCCATCCGCGGTGATCAGACGGAAAACCCGGTTCCGGTTGCCGCTTTCAACTTCAGAAATGCTGCCCGACAGCCCCCAGCATGCCAGCGGCAGATCCGGGATCAGGACAGCCGCTCTTTGACCATCGGGCCGACCTTCCCGAAGTCCATCTGACCGGTGTAACGGCCCTTAAGAACCCCCATCACCTTGCCCATGTCCCGGATACTCTCCGCACCGATTTCGGCAACAGCCGCATCCACAGCTGCTGCGGATTCTTCTTCAGAGAGCTGTTTCGGCAGGAATTCTTCGATAACCGTCATTTCGCCGCGTTCGCGCTCCGCCAGATCAAGCCGTCCGCCCTCTTCATAGGCCCGCGCACTTTCCGTGCGCTGTTTGGCCATCTTTCCGAGGATCGCGAGCACGTCATCATTGCCCACGCCTTCGTCATTGCCTTCCGCCCGGGCAGCAATGTCTTTGTCCTTTATCGCGGCGTTGATCAGCCGCAGCGTGGACAGGCGTTCGGCCGCCTTATCTTTCATCGCCTGCTTGAGCGCGGCGGAAATCCTGGTGCGCAGGTCCATTGATCTGTCCTTCTGGTGAGGCCACTTGACGTGGCTGTGCTCCAGCGCCGGACCATATCTAAAGGCACCCGCCGCTGCAACCACCCCTCCTCCGAACGCCGCGACGTCAGATAGCGGGTAAAGCGCCTGCAATCGCCCTTGACCGTATCGTGCACCGGGACTAGTTTCCGCCAGATTTTGCCCCAGCCTTTTGCCGAAAGGACCGCCCATGACCCCCGCTGCGCCCGACCGCCCCACCGCATGTCTGGCTCTTGCCGACGGGACATTGTTCTATGGTCACGGGTTCGGGGCCACCGGCCAGACCGTGGCCGAGCTCTGCTTCAACACGGCAATGACCGGGTATCAGGAAATCATGACAGACCCGTCGTATGCCGGACAGATCGTGACCTTCACGTTTCCCCATATCGGGAACGTCGGGGTGAACCCGGAGGACGACGAAACAGGTGATCCTGTGGCCGCCGGTATGATCGTCAAATGGATGCCAACAGATCCTTCGAACTGGCGCTCCGTTCAGGACCTGGACAAATGGCTGGCCGCGCGCGGGCGTATCGCACTGGGCGGTGTCGATACCCGCAGGCTGACCCGCGCGATCCGGCAATCCGGTGCGCCGCATGTGGCGCTGGCGCACGACCCGGAAGGAAATTTTGATGTCGAGGCCCTGGTCGCTGCAGCCCGCGACTTCTCAGGTCTGGAAGGTCTTGATCTCGCAAAGGAAGTGACCTGTGCGCAGTCATACCGCTGGAACGAAATGCGGTGGGCCTGGCCGGACGGATACAGCCCTCAGGAAAACCCGGTACACAAGGTGGTAGCACTGGATTACGGCGCGAAACGCAACATCCTGCGCTGCCTTGCGAGCGCCGGGTGTGATGTGACCGTCCTGCCCGCGACATCGGGTTTCGAGGAGGTTATGGCACATAATCCGGACGGTGTTTTTCTGTCGAATGGCCCGGGCGATCCGGCTGCCACAGGGAACTACGCCGTGCCCATGATCCGGCAGGTGCTGGACGAAACTGATCTTCCCGTTTTTGGTATCTGCCTCGGCCACCAGATGCTGGCACTGGCGCTTGGCGCACAGACCATCAAAATGAACCACGGCCATCATGGTGCCAACCACCCGGTCAAGGACCATGACACCGGCAAGGTCGAAATCACATCGATGAACCATGGCTTTGCTGTTGATGCCCAGACACTGCCGAATGGTGTTGTCGAAACGCACACATCACTCTTTGACGGGTCAAACTGTGGTATCCGTGTTGACGGCAGACCCGTCTGGTCCGTCCAGCACCACCCCGAAGCCAGCCCTGGTCCTCAGGACAGTTACTATCTCTTTGAGCGCTTTGCGCGTGCCATGGCAGAGCGGGCGGCCTGAGCGCTCCCGCATGGGTTGAAAGATGTCGTTTTAACAGATCCTTAACCATGATCTGAAAGTTTCGGCCGGTATTCCTGAACCGGGCTGACCGATGAACGACTTTGACCTGCGACTGGCAAAGCCAAAGCGCACCCATCCCGGCGTGCCCCGTGCGCCTGTCGGGTCGGTCCTGCTGGACCAGGGTGCCATCGGGCAGGATGATCTCAGACATGCGCTGGCACTTCAGCAGCGCATCGACGCGCCCCTTGGGGATATCCTTGTAGCCGAAGGCCTGGTCAGCAGGCAGGAGGTTCTGTCCGCGCTGGCCTTTCAGGCAGGAACAGAAGAAGCCGATCCCAGCCGTAACCTGCCTGCGCCTGATCTCGCACGGCATCTGCCCGCTTCACTCTGCCTGCGCTATGGGGTTGTGCCATGGCGCGAGAGCCCTTCCGGCGTGGAGGTGGCGACAAGCAGTCCTGATGCCTTTTCGCAGCTTCAGCAGGCCCTGGGGCCACGCGGGAAAAATCTCTTTCCTGTCATTCTGGAAGAGGCTGAAGTCCAGTCCCGCATCAGCCATCTCTACGGCCCGGAACTTGCCGCAGAAGCCGCCCAGCGCGTGCCGGCCCGGGAAAGCTGCCGGGGGTGGGAAGCGTCAGGAAAAGCACGTTCGCGGTGGTGCTCAGCAGCTCTTGTGCTGACAGCAGCACTTGCGATGACCGCGCCTGCATTGCTCGTCACAGCACTTACCCTCTTCGCTACAGTTACGCTTCTGATGACAACCGTCCTGAAGCTCGTGGCCCTTGCCGCGCATCTGACACCTGCGGCACTTCCGAAGAAGATCGCAGGACTGGGTTCATCACGCCTGCTGCAGCGGGTCAAACCCCCGAAAGCCCCGGCAAAGCCCAAAGACGAACTGGTCATCCTGGGCGGTTTGCGGGCTGACGCAGCACTGCGCATTACCGGAGCAACACAAACCATCGGATCGCGCGGTCTGGCTACGATCAATGCCGGAGAGACCCGGTTTCGTATGCCGCGCGTGTCCGTCCTTGTGCCGCTGCTGCGGGAACGTGAAATTGCCGGCCAGCTGATCCAGCGCCTGTCCGGACTGACGTATCCAAAATCACTGCTCGAAATCGTGCTGGTGCTGGAGGCCGGAGATTCGCTGACGCGCGAAACCATTGCGAAAACGGAACTCCCGGAGTGGATGCGGGTCATCGAAGTGCCCGAAGCAGGCACGCTGACAACCAAACCGAGGGCGCTCAATTACGCGCTGGATTTCTGTCGCGGGTCGATCATTGGTGTCTGGGATGCTGAAGACTGGCCTGAGGCGGATCAGATCGAAAAAGTGGTGACGCATTTCCGGAATGCCCCCCAACACCGCCTGCGTGCAGGGCGTTCTTGACTACTACAACGCGCGCTCAAACTGGCTGACCCGCTGTTTCTGCATCGAATATGCCACCTGGTGGCGCGTATTCCTGCCCGGTATCGCGCGCATGGGCCTCGTCGTACCGCTGGGCGGTACCACCCTCTTCTTCCGGCGGCGCGCGCTTGAGGATCTGGGTGGCTGGGACGCCCATAACGTCACGGAAGACGCCGATCTCGGCCTGCGTCTGGCACGTCACGGCTACGTCACCGAACTGTTGCCCACGGTCACGCATGAAGAGGCGACAAGCCGCGCTTGGCCATGGGTGCGCCAGCGGTCCCGCTGGCTCAAGGGGTTTCTGATCACATACTGCGTCCACATGCGAAACCCGGGCCAGCTATGGCGGGACCTCGGCACGGCAAGGTTTCTTGGCGTGCAGACCCTCTTTTTTGCGACCGTTGCGCAGTTCGCCCTGGCCCCTGTGCTATGGACCTTTTGGCTCGTGCTCGCCGGTTTCGGTCATCCAATCTCTGACACGCTCGGCACCGGTGCTGTCACCGGTATGATCGCGCTGTTTATTCTGTCTTCTGTGCTGACACTCGGTGCAGGCCTGATTGCGACGTCTGACAAGCCGAGGCAGCACCTGATGCCCTTTGTACCGACCATGGGCCTCTATTTCACCCTTGGCACACTGGCGGCCTATAAAGCGCTGTGGGAACTGGTGCGGGCGCCTTTTTACTGGGACAAAACCCAGCATGGGGTCAGCCGGCCGGTCAGCAATCCCTGAACGGGATCGTCATGATTCGTCCTGACGCTGGGTTGCGTCCTGCTTGAGACGGGTCATGAAGGCCACGGAAATGTGCTCGCGCAAGGCTTCATCCGCCCCGTCCGCATCACGCTCCTCTATGGCACGGACAATTCTGTCATGCTCCGCCTGCGCAATCTCCCCACGGCCCTGAGCCGCCAGAGATGTCGTCGCCATAAGCGCCATGGTGCGGTGCACAAGGTCCAGCTGCTGTACTAGGTAGCGGTTGTGGGACGCCAGATGGATCTGTTTGTGGAAGCGCCGGTTGGCCCGCGAGAGGGCTGCGGGATTGTGCGTCAGCGCGTTGTCCTCCTCGACCATATCGCGCAGAATGCGCACCTCTTCGCTGGTAGCGTGCTGCGCTGCCAGCCGTGCGGCAAGCCCTTCCAGTTCACGGCGTACCACGTAGAGCTCAGCCATCTGGTTATGGTCCAGAGAAGCAACAATGAGGCTCCGGCCATCCCGCGCCAGCAGTGACTGGGTCTCCAGACGTTGCAGCGCTTCGCGGATCGGCGTGCGGGACACACCAAAACGCTCGGCAAGCTCGCTTTCCACAAGCCTGTCACCCGGGCGGTAAACACCAAGGTCGATGGCCTCCAGTATCATGGAATAGGCATCCGTCTGGGAGGGTTTCTGCAATGCCATAAGTGCCTCTTTCCAAAGTGGTTTGCCCACCTTAACGATCTGAATGCCGGACAGGCAAGCCTGTCTGCTCTTGCACAATGTGCTGATGGATGTATCTCAGAGCCATGCCAAAGAAAGCCTTTTCTCACGTTCAGACCTGGGTGTTCGATCTGGATCACACCCTGTATCCGCCGTCTGCGCGGCTTTTCGACCTCATTGAGGTCCGGATGACGCGCTGGGTGATGGAGACCCTGTCGGTTGACCGTGCCGAGGCCGACAGGCTGCGCAAACTCTATTGGGCAACCCACGGGACAACACTGGCCGGTCTGATGCGCGAACACGATGTGGATCCGGAGCCATACCTGGAGGATGTGCACGACATTCCCATGGACAGCCTGCAACCTGACCCTGAACTTGCTCACCTGATCCGCAATCTTCCCGGCCGCCGTATCGTTTACACAAATGGCTGCGCACCCTATGCGCAGCGGGTGCTGGAGGCCCGCGGCCTTGGCGGGATTTTTGATGCCGTGTACGGGGTCGAACATGCGGATTATCTGCCAAAACCTGAAGTACAGGCATTCGAAAAGGTTTTCGCGCAGGACGGTCTGGCGCCAGAAAATGCAGCGATGTTTGAGGATGATTCACGTAATCTTAAAGCCCCCCATGCGATGGGCATGCGCACGGTGCATGTGGCAGCAGAACGCGCGCCAGGGCCACATATCCAGTTCCACACGGATGATCTGAACAGATTCCTTAACGCCCTTAACTGACGGACGGATGCGACAATCGGGCACCTGTTTTTGTGCCCGCTGCACCCCATCTGAAATGGATATTCAACTGGAGTGCTTACGACATGGCTCTTGCCACACATCTGCCTGCCCTGCCGCTCTGGCAACGCCTTCTTTTCGCGATCCCCGTTATTGGCTGGATTGCGCGCGACGTGACATTCGGGGACCAGAATAACGTCTGGTTCGCCCTGATCTTTTTCTTCAGCAGCTGGATGTCATCTGCCCTGATCTTTGGTTTGCCCGGGCTGTATCTGCCTGCCCTCGCACTGGTGCCCGTCATCTTTGTCCTATTGCTGATGATCACCTGGGGATGACCCGTCTGGTCAAGGATTGTTGCGGCGACTAGGGTGCCCGCAATGGACGACACAAAATGACAGACATATCCTGTGACATTCTGATTTCAGGCGGCGGCATCGCTGGAATGACCGCTGCGGCTGCATGTGGCAGCGCGGGGTTTTCCGTGGTCTGTGTGGATCCTGCACCGCCGGTCACCGAACGTGACAATGCTGCTGCAGACATGCGCTCCACGGCTATGCTGCAGCCCGCGCGCCGGGTGCTCGAAGCCGCAGGGCTCTGGGAGGCGCTGGCACCACACGCGGCTCCACTTCAGATTATGCGCATTGTTGATGCGGGCGGCGAGACGGCAGAGGCACGCCTGACGAGGGAATTCAGGGCAGCCGACATCTCGGAACAGCCCTTTGGCTGGAATTTCCCCAACTGGCTGCTGCGGCGCGAAATGGTCAGCCGCCTTGATGCGCTAGAAACCGTCGATTTCAGGCCAGGCACAGCGACACAATCTGTGTTCACCCGCGAAACCGGCGCGCGGATCACATTGAGTGACAAATCCCGGATACACGCGCGTCTGCTGATCGCGGCAGACGGTCGCCACTCACCCGTCCGGCAGGCTGCCGGTATCGGCGTGAGCACACGGCGCTACGGCCAGAAGGCGCTGGCTTTTACGGTTACGCACCCTGAACCGCACGAAAATGTTTCGACAGAGATCCATCGCACGGGCGGACCTTTTACTTTGGTGCCTCTGCCGGATCTCGACGGAAAGCCCTCCTCCGCAGTTGTGTGGATGGATGACGGCCCACTGGCTCAAACGAGGTTCGGGATGGAGGTGTCCGCGTTTGAAACCGCGATGAGTGAGCGCAGCTGTCACCTTTTCGGCCCGCTGACGCTGGCTTCGCACAGAACGATCTGGCCGATCATCAGTCAGAAAGCAGACCGGCTGGCAGCAGAACGGACCGCTCTCATTGCCGAGGCTGCGCATGTTGTGCCGCCGATCGGGGCGCAGGGCCTCAACATGAGCCTCGCTGACACCGCAACACTGCTCGACCTGGCCAGCAAGAGCCCGGACACCCTTGGGGACCGGGTGATGCTGGATGCCTACCACAAAGCACGTTATTCCGATATTTCACTTCGGGTGCAGGGCATTGATCTGCTGAACCGTGCCAGCCAGGTGAGCACCCCTGCGCTGAGAGACGCACGCGCTGCCGGACTGCAGGCGCTATATGCGATCGCACCCGTGCGCAAAACCCTGATGCAGATGGGGCTCGGGGTCAGATAACCTCGTCCAGCACGCGGCCGAGACGCGCCAGCGTACCGTCCACATCATAGAGTTTATCCAGACCAAAGAGGCCCAGCCTGAAGGTTCGGAAATCAGCCGGTTCGTCACACTGCAGCGGCACACCCGCCGCAATCTGCATACCTTTCGCGGCGAATTTACTGCCATTCTGAATATCAGGGTCAGAGGTATAACTGACAACAACACCCGGCGCGCCGTAGCCTTCGGCCGCCACGGAAACCACGCCCTTTACGGCGAGCATACCGCGGACGGCATCACCCAGTTTCCACTGCGCTTCCTTCAGACGCTCAAAACCGTATTCCTGCGTTTCCAGCATCGTATCCCGGAACGCTCGCAGCGCATCCGTTGGCATCGTGGCGTGATAGGCGTGACCGCCATTCTCATAGGCCTGCATGATGCTGTGCCACTTGCCAAGATCGATGGCAAAGCTGTCGGAATTTGTCTCTTCCAGCCGGCTGACGGCCCGGTCAGACATCATCACCAGACCCGCAGAAGGCGAGGCGGACCAGCCCTTCTGAGGCGCCGAGATCAGGACATCCACGCCAAGTTTGCGCATGTTCACCCAGGCGCAGCCCGAGGCGATACAGTCCAGCACCATGAGGGCACCGACGTCATGCGCGGCCTGCGCCATTGCCGCGATATAATCGTCCGGCAGGATCACCCCAGCACTGGTCTCCACATGCGGTGCGAAAACCACGGCAGGTTTCTGGGATGCGATGGCTTCTTTGACATCTTCAATCGGCGCGGGCGCGAAAGGAGACGGGCTGGCATTGCCGGTCTGACGTGCCTTGAGAACGGTGGTGTTTGCTGTGAGCCCGCCTGTTTCGAAAATCTGGCTCCAGCGATAGGAGAACCAGCCGTTACGGACCACGACCACTTCAGCATTCCGCGCAAACTGGCGCGCGACGGCCTCCATACCATAGGTGCCGCCACCCGGGATGACCGCAACGGCATCGGCGGCATAAACCTCTTTGAGCATCGAGGACATGTCATTCATGACCTGCTGAAATGTCTTGCTCATTGAATTCAGCGAGCGGTCCGTGAAGACCACAGAAAACTCCTCAAGCCCCTCCGGATCAACTGTATCGAGCAATGCTGCCATGTGAGAACCTCCCGTTTGCTGGCACAGAGGTACCCTGCCGGCCATCGGTTGGCAAAGTCTACTTATGTATACAGGCAGCACAGATACATATCCGCGCCGTTCATCGGAAACCCGCGTTTCCTTTACAAACCCAGCGGGCCGGGACGCTGTTCTTCACTCAGCAGAACATTTGCTTCGACATCACCCACACCGGGCAGCGTCATGATGCGCCTGCGCAAGACGCGTTCGAAATCTGACAGATCACGGGCCACTACGCGCAGGCGGTAATCGTACAGCCCCAGGACGTGCTCAACGCGCTGGACTTCCGGAATGGCCGTCACCGCCCGTTCGAAATCATCCAGACTGACCCGCCCCTTTGTTGCCAGTTTCACACCCAGAAAGACCGTAACGCCAAACCCGAGCTTCTCTGCATTGAGACGCAGCTGACGACCGCGCAGGATACCTGCCTGTTCCAGTTTGCGGATACGCCGCCATGTTGCTGGCTGTGACAGGCCAAACCGGCGCCCCAGCACACCCGCGCTCTGCGTTGCATCGCGGGCCAGAGCCCGGATCAGGGCGTGGTCGGTGTCGTCAAGTTCGGTCACAGCGGCAGCGCCTCCTCAGCCTTGATCCGCGCCACCAGCATCAGCGCTTCGATGTCAGCGATATGCGGCAGGGTCAGAACGCGACTGCGGTAAATCTCCTGATAATCCGCCATGTCCCGTGCAATAATGTTCAGCCTGACATCCACCCTGCCCAGGAAAGTCTGAATTTCGGTCACTTCCGGCACCTCGCGGGCTGCGGCAATGAAATCATCGAACGACCGTGCCACGGTTTTGTCGAGCGTAACCCGCAGGGATACTTCGACGCTGTAACCCAGAGCCGCCCAGTCAACGATCGCACCTACGCCGGAAATGACGCCGTCATCCTGCATCCGCGCAATACGGCGGGATGCTTTGCCAGCCGTCACCGCGCAGCGCTCTGCAAGCTCTGCAGGGCTGAGCGCTGGATCTGCCTGCCAATGGCGCAGAATGCGTCTGTCGAGATCGTCAAGCATGATATTTTCGTTTTATTGTCACTATGCGAATAATTGCGGCACTTTTACTGAGAATTTATTCAGGTTCAACAGTATTCCAGAGCTGGGAAGCGCTTTATGTTCGCCTCAGAATTCACATCTGGAAGAGGAGCGCCGGAATGCGCGTTTATTATGATCGCGACTGCGATGTTAACCTGATCAAAGACATGAAAGTCGCCATTCTGGGCTATGGCTCCCAGGGGCACGCACATGCGCTGAACCTGCGGGACAGCGGCGCGAAAAACCTGGCCGTTGCCCTGCGTGAAGGCTCGCCATCCGCCGCCAAAGCCGAAGGCGAAGGCCTTCAGGTTATGGGTATCGCCGAAGCGGCAGCCTGGGCCGATCTCATCATGTTCACAATGCCCGATGAGCTGCAGGC
The DNA here is from genome assembly GCF_055693285.1 of Roseobacter sp. S87. The sequence continues at coordinate 184,365 of NZ_JBVFTR010000004.1, read as the reverse complement.
TGAAACATACAAAAATTATGTGCATGACAACATCCGTGAAGGTGCTGCAATCGCATTCGCACACGGGCTGAACGTTCACTTTGGTCTGATCGAGCCCAAAGAAGGCGTCGACGTCATCATGATGGCGCCCAAAGGTCCTGGCCACACCGTGCGCGGTGAATACACCAAAGGGGGCGGCGTGCCCTGCCTCGTAGCTGTGGACAACAACGCCTCCGGCCGCGCGCTTGAAATCGGTCTGTCCTACTGCTCCGCCATCGGCGGCGGCCGCTCGGGCATCATCGAAACCAACTTCCGTGAAGAGTGCGAAACCGACCTCTTCGGCGAACAGGCGGTTCTTTGCGGTGGTCTCGTCGAACTGATCCGCATGGGCTTTGAAACACTGGTCGAAGCCGGTTACGCACCCGAAATGGCCTATTTCGAGTGCCTGCACGAAGTGAAGCTGATTGTTGACCTGATCTATGAAGGCGGCATCGCCAACATGAACTACTCGATCTCGAACACTGCGGAATACGGCGAATATGTCTCCGGCCCGCGCGTTCTGCCCTATGACGAGACAAAGGCCCGGATGAAAGCCATTCTGACAGACATTCAGACCGGTAAATTCGTGCGTGACTTCATGGCAGAAAACGCTGTTGGTCAGCCATTCTTCAAAGGGACCCGCCGTATCAACGACGAACACCAGATCGAAGCAACAGGTGAAACACTGCGCGGCATGATGCCCTGGATTTCTGCCGGCAAAATGGTCGACAAATCCAAGAACTGATGATGGCCGGCCCGGTGGATCCATCGGGCCGCCTTTCGCTCATGCAGGTGTCCGGGGGCCGCGTGGCTTCCCGGGCACTGCACCCATCCCGCTCCGGATCAGTAATGCCCCGCCCCCCGCGCGCTGAAGTTTTCCGGAAATGCACGCAGGTATCTGACGTACATGGATGACCCGTCTTTAGTCTTTGCGGAAGAATTCATGCCCTTCATCATAGTGTCAGATCAGAGCACCCGGCCTTGACCTCCGCCCCGCAGATAACAGCGCGCAGCTGGATGATGGTCGCGATACTCGGCTTCACCTGGGGCGGCACTTTTCTGGTTACCGAGATCGCACTGCAGGGCATGACACCATTCTGGCTGGCAGCAGGGCGGATCGTATTTGCCGCGTCGCTCATGACCGCGATCTGGGGTAGTCTGGGGTTCCGGCTGTTCAGCGAAGCGCCCGACCGCAGCGCCTGGTCCGCAACGCTCGCAATCGGGGCGCTCAGCTCTGCGATCCCGTTCATGCTGCTCGCCTGGGGTCAGCAGTATGTAACTTCTGGTTTTGCCGGCGTCTCCATGGCCTCTGTGGCGCTTATCATTCTGCCGCTCGCACATTACCTCGTGCCCGGCGAAAAAATCACCCCGCGCAAAGCCGGAGGGTTTGTTATCGGCTTCGTTGGTGTCTGTATTCTGATCGGTGGGCAGGCCTTTGAAACGACCGGGGCTGCACTGGAACCCTATGGGCGCGCTGCCTGTATCGGCGCTGCCAGTTGTTACGCCACCTCCAGTATTCTGATGCGACGGCTGCCACCCGTTGACACCATCGGGCTGTCTACTGTTCTGCTCATCATCGGTGCGGCGATAACGGTTCCGATCGCCCTCATGAACGAAGGGCTGCCGCCGGTTCCCGACCAGAAAACACTGTTTGTGATTGCCATGCTTGGCCTGATCCCGACAGCAGCAGCCAATCTGCTGCGTGTCCTCGTTGTGCGCACCGCCGGTCCGGTATTCATGTCCCTGACCAATTACCAGGTGCCCGTCTGGTCCGTCGTGCTCGGCGCGTTTTTTCTGTCCGAGCCTCTGCCGCCATCGCTGCTGCTGGCAATGGTGCTTATCCTCAGTGGTGTAGGTCTCAGCCAGTATGGCGCCTTCCGCAGATTGTTCGGGAAGTCTTAGGCTCCGCTGACCGCATCTGCCACAGCTTCAACTACACGGTCCACGGCCGTTTCCATAACAGCCGGATTTTCATGTTCCGCCATGACACGGATCAGCGGTTCCGTCCCGGACTTGCGGATCAGCAGTCTGCCCTGCCCGCGCAGTTCGTCCTCTGCAGTCCGGATCGCCGCCTTTACAGGCTCTGCGTCGAGCGGTGTCTGACCCGACGCAAAGCGCACGTTCTTCAGCAGCTGAGGCACCGGGTCAAAGTTATGCAGCAGTTCACTTGCGGGTTTTCCCGAAGACACCATTTCGGCCAGGAATTGCAGGCCAGCCATCAGGCCGTCGCCCGTAGTCGCATAGTCGGTCATCACAATGTGACCGGATTGCTCACCGCCAAGATTGAAACCTCCGGCGCGCATCCGCTCGACCACGTAGCGGTCGCCAACCCCCGTACGCTCCAGCCGCAGCCCTTTGTTTTCCAGAAACTTTTCCAGCCCAAGATTGGACATAACCGTCGCAACAAGGGCCTCATTGGCAAGCCTGCCTTCTGCTGCCCAGCGGGAGGCCATAAGGGCCATAAACTGATCACCGTCGCCGACCCGTCCGTGTTCATCCAGAAGAATGACACGGTCTGCATCACCATCGAGGCAAATGGCAACGTCTGCGCCATGCGCGATTACACTCTCCGCCGCCAATGTGGGGCTGGTGGAGCCGCATCCGTTGTTGATGTTCTGCCCGTTTGGCGCGACGCCCACCGGAATGACGGTCGCCCCCAGTTCCCAGAGCGCTTCGGGCGCCACGCGGTAAGCCGCACCATTCGCGCAGTCCACGACAACTTTCAGCCCATCCAGCCGCATCTGACGCGGGAACGAAGTTTTGACGCGTTCGATGTACCGGAACCGGCCATCGTCGATGCGTTTGGCCCGTCCGATGCCGTCGGCAGCTGCTGCGGTTACGCCTTCAGCAATCAGTGCTTCGATCTCGGCTTCGACCTGATCAGACAGCTTGAATCCATCCGGGCCAAAGAATTTGATGCCGTTATCCTGTGCGGGATTGTGGCTGGCGGAAATCATAACCCCCAGATCCGCCCGCATGGATCTTGTCAGCAAACCAACTGCGGGCGTCGGTACCGGCCCCAGCAACAGCACATTCATTCCGGTAGACGTCAGACCGGCGGTCAGCGCGTTCTCAAACATATAGCCGGAAAGACGCGTATCCTTGCCGATAACCACGCGGTGCACGGAGGACGTTTCGCGACTGAAGTATCGCCCTACGGACGCGCCAATCCGCAACGCCATTTCGGCGGTCATCGGGTGAATGTTGGCTGTGCCGCGCACGCCATCGGTACCAAAAAGCTTATCCATGGGCATGTCCTGCCATGGTTGCCCGCCACAGCGCAATGGCCTGAGCGGTCTCCGGCACGTCATGTACGCGCACAATTTGTGTCCCATGTTTCAACGCCGCGAGCGCAACAGCTACGGAGCCGGGCATACGGTCTGACGGCTCGGCCGCTTCACCGATGCGCCCGATAAACCGCTTGCGCGAAGCTCCGAGCAACACCGGCACACCGAGACCGTGGAAAACTGACAGGCGCGCCAGAAGCGCCAGATTATGCGCCTCAGTCTTTCCAAAACCGATGCCCGGGTCTGCAATTATGCGGTTGCGGGGAATGCCCTGTTCAATGAGGTCTGTAATTCTGCTTTCCAGAAATTCATATACGTCCAGCACAACATCATCATATGTCGGGTTTTGCTGCATCGTGGCCGGGTCGCCTTGGGCATGCATCACACAGACGGGGGCATTCCGGTCAGCACACAGCGGTGCGAGATCGCTGTCGTAGGTAAAGCCGGAGACATCGTTCACCAGATCGGCTCCGGCCGCCAGAGCCGCATCCGCAACAGTCGCTTTGCGCGTATCGATGGACAGCGGGCCGTCCATGCCGGCCCCGCGCAGTGCACTGATCACCGGAACCGTCCGCCGTATCTCTTCCTCAACCGGCACAGTGACTGCGCCTGGCCGCGTGGATTCGCCTCCGACATCCACGATATCTGCCGCCTTCATCGAAAGCGCTGCAGCCATCGCCGCAGCCGCCGTGAAATGGCGACCGCCATCCGAAAAACTGTCCGGCGTCACGTTGAGAATGCCCATGATCCGCGGCCGGTCGAAGATCATACCGGCAACAGCATACCTCGGTTGAGACAGCATCTCCAGAACGCTGGCCGGCACGTCTGCGGCGCTTATGACCCGGGCTGGTTTTCCACGCTCAAGAACCTCTGCCTCGTTGAACCAGCACCAGCCACCGGCAAGTGTGACCGCATCTGCCGGCCGGGCCGGATCCGTCTGAGCGATCGGGCGGAAAACAGAGCCCACCGGTCAGAGTTCCGGCTGATCTGCCGATACATGGCGCAGTGGAACGGACGCTTCGTCCGGTTCTTCTGATCCGATGACCAGAAGCTCGCCCGCGTCAAAAGTTGCGGCGAACCACGCCGCCAGCGCCACGGCATCGCGCGGCTGTGCAGACGGCCCGTCAACTGCATCAAGAACAATCTTTGAGGGTGCCCAGACGCAGGACTGCCCATTGCGCATAGCCCAGTCCAGCTCTGTACGTGTCGAGACAACAACACAACGGTCGTCGCGCGCGGCAAGCGTCCAGGCGTTCTGCTCGATCGCCAGCAGATCTATGCGGCCCTGTGCCATCCGGTGTCCCGTCTGCGGCGCCGGCAGATCCGGGGCCCCGACGCAGAAGATCAGCGGACGACCGAGTGCAGCAAGCTGATCGATCCAGCCTTTCAGATAAGGCGACGCGACAGCCTCATTGCTGAAATACACCAGTTCCGGGTTCAGTGTTTCCGTAGCGGCGCCACGGTCTGCATCGACCTGGTCCCGCGCCCGCACGATTTCGACACCCAGAGCGCCTGGCCCACGGTCCAGTTTTTCAATGCGGACGAATGCCCGTTCTGCCTGCGGCTCAAGCAGAATGCGCTCCGCTACACGTTCGGCAAGGGTTTCCAGCAGGTTGAGACGCTCGTCCGACAGCTCCGTTGCGATGGCTTCGGTGACTTTGTCGTAGCTCAGAATCCTGTCCACATCATCATCAATCGGTCCGGTCAGCGGGCGCACCTCTACGACGACATTAAAACAGATGCGCTGGGTCACACCGCGCTCGGCCTGAAACGCACCAATCTCGACATCCACGATATGATCGCGCAGAGAGATCCTGTCCAGAGGCCCCTCGGCTGCAGTAGCCTCGGCACGCTCTGCGGGATGCGCGAATGCCAGTCTGATTTCAGAGCTCATGGATAGGGCCTTTCCCTGCGGTTCTGTGTGGCCCGTGATAGGCCACACGCACGCATTATCAGGCCCGGAACCGTCGCGCCATGGCAGGAATGCGTCAGTTGCTCGCAGTCTGCCAGGTGTGCCGGTAAAAGATATGATCGCCGATTGCCGTTGTCCGGGTATAGACCCGCGACCAGCGCGGGCTGACTGCAGTCGTGTGATAGTGTGTCGCACCCTTAGTCAGCTTGGGCGCGAGGCCATCCAGTGCGACACGGGCAACTTTAGACACCCGCTCGAATGCGCGCGGCTCGCGGATCACTTCCTTGTGGCCATCGCATGTATAGGTGAACTGGCACTGGTATTTCTTGCCTGTACCCTGATTGATCACGCCACATGCTGACGACGGAAAACGTTCCGACTTCACGCGGTTCAGAATGACTTCGGCCACCGCGAACTGACCTTTGACGGTCTCGCCACGCGCTTCGAAATAAAGCGCCTCAGCGAGGCAGCCAAGCTCGTCGCCGCCCACGGCTTCCGGCTGGGCGTCTACCCAGCTGCGCGAGAATTCCACTTTCACAGGCGTCGCCGCCGGCAAACGCGTATCGCGCATGCGTGCCTCGGTCACTTCCTGCAGGGATGCCGCGTCAGAATTGCCACTGACGCCTGGGCTGGAAATGCCCGGGCCTGCCGCGATAAAACCAATATTTAATCCCAAAAAAAACGAAAAAGCTGTCTTGCAGATTCCACGCATGACTGCGTCCCCCACCTTAAACTCTGCGGCGTGCTCTAACCGGATAAAAGGTTGACGTAAAGTTTACGGCTAGATTCGTGGTTAACGAATGAGGATTTTGAAGTGAAAATCGGACGGAAAAACACTACATTCGGTGTGTTTTTCTTGGAAAGTCACGATATTTTGTCAGAAATCGCCAGTTGTGCGGCAGCTAGTCGCGCCACCGGTACCCGGAAGGGGGAACAGGACACATAGTCGAATCCGGCGTCCCTGCAAAAGGAGATCGATTCGGGGTTACCACCATGCTCGCCGCAGACAGATAGCGTGATGTCAGGTTGCGCCCCGCGCCCTCTTCCTGCCCCAATCTTAAGCAGCTCACCAACACCCTCCGCGTCCAGGACGTGGAACGGGTCTTCGGGGAAGACGCCCTGCTGCACGTAATCGGACATAAAGCGGCCAGCGTCGTCACGCGACAGGCCATAGGCCATCTGTGTGAGGTCATTTGTGCCAAAACTCAGGAAAGCGCAGTATGGCGCGATATCTGCCGTGCGAAGTGCTGCGCGCGGCGTTTCGACCATGACGCCCAGGCGGAAATCGAAATCACAGTCCCGCTCTGACCTGACGGCAGCAGCTACCGCGTCGATCGCGACCTTTACCAGTTCGACCTCTCGCCGTGCTGACACCAGCGGAATCATAATTTCCGGCACGACGGGAGCACCGTCCTCACTGGCATCCAGTGCCGCCTCGAAAATGGCACGTGCCTGCATTTCGTAGATCTCGGGTACAGTCACACCCAGGCGAACCCCGCGCAGACCGAGCATCGGGTTGTATTCCGACATTGCACTGATGCGGCGCGTTACATCAGACAATGGCAGATCTAGCGCTTCGGCCAGTTCACGCTGGCCGGCCCGGTCGGTGGGCAAAAACTCGTGCAGCGGTGGATCAAACAGACGGATACAGACCGGCTTGCCCTGCATAATGCGGAAAAGCTGCGTGAAGTCCGCCCGCTGCATCGGCAGCAGACGTTCCAGAACGGCCCGCCGGTCCTGCGAGGTCTCGGCAAAGATCATCTCCCGCATGACCGTCAGGCGCCCGGTTTCAAAAAACATATGTTCGGTCCGGCAGAGGCCGATCCCCTGGGCATTGAAATTCCGGGCCGTCTGCGCATCCGCAGGTGTGTCGGCATTGGCGCGGATATCGATGTCGCGCAGCTCGTCTGCCCAGTCCATCAGCTGCTGGAAGCTTTCGTCCAGAGCCGCCTCACGCATTTCCGGGGCTCCGGCCAATACCTCACCGGACGTGCCGTCAACCGTGATGACTTCACCGCTTTGGAACACCCTGCCGTCTTCAGCAATGAGCTGCTTCTGGCTTCTGTTGAACCGCATGCTGGATGCACCCACAACACACGGCAGGCCGATGCCGCGCCCGATCACAGCGGCATGGCTCGTGATGCCGCCACGTTCGGTCAGAACACCAGCCGCCGCATGCATTCCACGGATGTCTTCGGGCGAGGTTTCGCGGCGCACCAATATGCAGGGCTCACCGCGTGACGCACTGGCCTGCGCCTCAGCAGCACTGAACACAATCTGGCCCGTTGCAGCACCCGGGCTGGCGGCAATCCCGGTCCCGATAACATCGCGTCGTGCCGCTGGGCTGACCTGGCGGTGCAGCAGTTCAGACAGCGTTCGGGGCTGCACCCGCATCAGGGCTTCGGCCCGAGGAATGATTTCATCCTCTGCGAGGCGCACAGCGATCCGAACGGCTGCCTGGCTCGACCGCGCGACGCGCACACCGTCCAGAATGTGCAATGCACCATTGTCCAACACAAACTCCAGCTGCATCTCCTCACGCAGGCGTTCGCGCATCAGCGACGCATGATCGCGCAGACGGGCAAACACATCCGGAACCAGTTCTTCAAGCGACGGTCCACGCGGATCACGGCTCAGATAGACGGCTGCGGCATCGCCTTCTAGCGCATCCCGCCCCTGGCTCTGGCTGAGATACCGGCCTGTGATCTGCGGCAAACCTGTTTCGCTGTTGACCAGTTGCAGCACGCCGGACCCGCATTCGCCTGAACCAAGACCCAGGGCCATTTCCTGGACGACCAGCCCCAGGCCTGCGTCCGCAGGGGCACCTTTGGCCTGGCGCAGCAGGCGCGCAGTTGTGCCGTCCCAGGCCCGCGCCATGGACTTCAGGACCGCCGTCAGCTGTTCCGCGGGGTCCGTGGGAAACGGTTCCTCATATTCTGCCTCATAGGCATAGAGCGAATCCTTGAGCCCTGCCGCACTTTCGGGGCGCACATCATCGAACATATCCGGATCAAGACGTGCGACATCCACCGCATAGGACTGAACGAAGCGCGTGTAGATGGCCTCGGCGGCTTCCGCGCCCAACCGGGCCGCGAGATCAGCCTGCCGGTCTGCATTCATCCCGATGTTGAGAATGGCACCGGGCCCGCCCCAGTCCGGGTCTTCGGACGATGGACGCACGCAGAGCAGCGCCCCTTCTGCAAACTGCGACACAATTGCCGGAATATCCGGCATCTCGCCCCGGGCAATACGTTCCACTGCCTCAAAGGACAGCGCCACCGTGCGGGGAACCGGCAGATCAAGCCGCACCAGACGCTGCAGGCACTTTGCCCGGCCACCATGGGTGTCGGTCGCAATCGGCGCTTTCGGCGTAACAAGGGTTGTATGCGGGTTATTCTGCACTGCGGCACCTTTTTCTCAGGGGTGCAGCATACGGCGTAAAGCTAATGTGACAAGACCCTCGGCCCACGCAACGGCGGGCAAAGGGTTGTTTTTTAACCCTCTATCCGCGTCAGGTCGGCGACGGATCTGCAGATGCGCGTGATACGGCTGAGCAGGTTGAGACGGTTGCGACGTACGGTTGCATTGTCCGCGTTCACCTGAACAGCAGTGAAAAACGCGTCTACCGGTGCACGCAGCGCCGCCATTGCAGTCATCGCCGCCGGGAAGTCCCCTGTCTGCATAGCCGGGGCAATGGCCGCCTCTGCAGCATCGAGTGCATCAAACAACGCCCGTTCTTCGTCTGTTTCGGCAAATTTCACGTCCGCGCCATAGCTGTATTCCACGCCATCGGCCTCTTCAGCCTGCGTAAGAATGTTGTTCGCGCGTTTAAAGGCCTGGATCAGGTTTTCCCCATCATCCGTGCCCAGAACATCCGACAGCGCCCGCGCCCGTTTGACCAGCAGTGCAAGGTCGTCGCTGCAGTCCATCGCAATACAGGCGTCGATCACGTCATGACGGACACCCTGGTCACGCAGGTAGACTTTGAGACGGTCGTGGATGAAAGAAACAATGTCCGACATGTCGGCTTCTCCGGACACACCCGCTGCGGACATAGCGCCTGAGCTTTGCGTGAATACATCCGCCAGTCTGAGGCTGAGATCGTTTTCCAGTACAATCCGGATGATTCCAAGTGCCGCGCGACGCAATGCGAAGGGGTCCTTGGAGCCCGTGGGCTTTTCGTCGATCGCCCAGAACCCCGTCAGCTTATCGATCTTCTCTGCGAGGGACACGGCCACCGAAACCGGCGCGGTCGGCACCGCATCAGAGGGGCCCAGCGGAGCGTAATGTTCCTCGGCGGCGGCTGCGATCTCGGCAGTACGGCCCGATGCCTCAATATAGTAGCGGCCCATCAGACCCTGCAGTTCCGGGAACTCATAGACCATTTCCGAGCTGAGATCCGCCTTGGCCAGACGAGCGGCCTCTTCGGCGGCATCCGGGTCCGCGCCGACCAGAGGAGCCAGTTCACGCGACAGGCTGGCCATGCGGTCCACGAGCTCCGCCTGGGTGCCCAGTTTGTTGTGGAACGTCACGTTTTTCAGTGCATCCAGCCAGACGGACATATCACCGTTGGCCACCCTCAGATCGTTCTCCCAGAAGAACTTAGCATCGGCCAGACGGGCCGCCAGCACCTTTTCGTACCCCGCCAGAATGGTCGCGCCATTGTCGGCAGTTTCACGGTTCGCCACGGTAATGAAGCGTTCGATCCGGCCCGTTTTCGGATTGCGTACCGAGAAGAATTTCTGGTGTTCCTTCATTGAGGTCTGCAGCACTTCGGGCGGCAGATCGAGGAAGTCATCAGCAATGCGGCCCATCAGGACCACGGGCCATTCAACGAGGCCCGCGACCTCGGCCAGCAGACCTTTGTCCTCAACCACTTCAAGACCGTTCGCAAAGGCCTGATTGGTGGCATCGTTCCAGATCGTATCGGCCCGTTCCGCAGGGTCCAGTACCACGGAAGCCTGTTTCAGTTTGTCGGTATAATCGTCAAAAGACGTCACCGGGAACGGTGCCGGCGCCATAAAGCGGTGACCTGTTGTGGTATCGCCCGACACGATCCCATCCACGTCCAGTGGCACGACACTGGCACCCGCCTCATCGCACAGAATGCACAGAATGGAATGCAGCGGACGCACCCAGCGCAGGCTGCCACTGCCCCACCGCATGGACTTGGGCCAGGGGAATTCACGGATTGTCTTTTCCAGAACCTCAGCAACGATATCTGCCGCCGGGCGGCCCTGTCTGGTGATCTTTGCGAACAGCACCGGACCTTTCGGTGTGTCGCGCTCTTCGAGATCCTCCCGGCTTAGACCGGCACCGCGCAGAAAGCCTTCGATCGCCTTTTCCGGTGCATCGGCGCGCGGTCCTTTGCGCTGTTCAACAGTGGTCGGGCTTTCGGCCAGCAGACCACCCAGCGCGAGCGTCAGACGGCGCGGCGTTGTGAAGGCGGCCGCAGAGGCATAGGTCAGGCCTGCATCGACGAGACCATCCGTGATACGCTTTTTCAGGTCCTCGCCGGCGCGCGTCTGCATCCGTGCGGGAATTTCCTCGGAAAAGAGTTCAATCAGCAGATCAGGCATCAGTTCGCATCCGATTTGGGGCATTCTTCGCCGACGACAGTGCCATCGTAGGCTTTCTCACCGCAGTCATTCAGTTCGTGCCAGATATAGCCACGGCCGTCGTCGGTAATCGCAACGATCCGGTCCACACCAAAGGCCACATTCTTTTCGCCCAGGAAAGCCAGCGCCGTGCCGGCCTGCAGTTCCGCAGCAATGGCTGACGCATCAAAGCAGTCAAACCACTCGGGCGCATTGCGTGGCACCGCACGGTCCAGCCCGACAAAGGTTTCAGTCAGCATTGCGAGGCTGGAAGATGTCCGGAAGCAGGCACGGAACCGGATGGGCGAGCTTTCGGCATCAATCGCCTCGATCCCTTCGGCCAGGATCGCAACAGGTTCCTGCGCCGTCAGCGACATCAGCCGCACCTCCTGCACATCGGCCGAGGCTTCTTCGTAAAAGCCATAAACCTGCAGATAATAAAGAGCCGCACCCGCGACCAGCGCACTGACCATGATAACCGTTCCGACTATTTTCCCGTTCATGCAGCCGTCTCCGGGGTCCAGCCCCCGGCCTGTGTCTGCACGAAGGCATCGGCACAGCGTTTGGTCAGTGCCCGGACCCGGCCGATATAGGCCTGGCGTTCGGTGACCGAAATTACGCCGCGCGCATCCAGCAGGTTAAAGATGTGGCTGGCCTTGATCGCCTGGTCGTAGGCGGGTTGCGCCATGACGATACGGCGGCCGGTTTTCGGGTCATCGACCGGTGCATCCAGGATCCGCGCGCATTCGGCCTCTGCATCAATAAAGTGCTGCAGCAGGATGTCGGTATCCGCTACATCAAAGTTCCAGCGGGCGTATTGCGCCTCCGCCTCGCGGAAGACATCCCCATAGGTCAGCGGGATCGGGCAGTCCGGGTCGTTGAACGGCATCTCGTTACCGTCATCAAATCCCAGCACATACATGGCCAGCCGTTCCAGACCATAGGTCAGTTCGCCCGATACCGGGTGACAGTCATGACCGCCTACCTGCTGGAAATAAGTGAACTGGCTGACTTCCATACCGTCACACCAGACTTCCCAGCCCAGACCCCAGGCGCCCAAAGTCGGGCTTTCCCAGTCGTCCTCGACAAAGCGGATATCATGCAGTGCCATTTCAATGCCGATCGCTTCCAGTGACCCGAGATACAGATCCTGCAGATCCGGCGGGCTGGGTTTGATGATCACCTGGTACTGGTAGTAGTGCTGCCAGCGGTTGGGGCTGTCGCCATACCGCCCATCAGTGGGACGGCGCGATGGCTGCACATAGGCCGCAGCCCAGGGCAGCGTACCGAGGCTGCGCAGCGTTGTCGCGGGGTGGAAGGTTCCCGCGCCCACTTCCATGTCGTAGGGCTGCAGCACAGCACAGCCTTTCGCGGCCCAGTAGTTCTGCAGCCGCAGAATGATTTCCTGAAACGACTTTGGTCGGTCGACGGTCCTGGTCATGGCCTGTGCCTCGGGGGTTTCCTGAGCGCCTTACCTACGTGCGCGTGATGCGGGCGTCAATTGCGCGGAACGGGATAAATTGACCAATGTCTTATGGCCAAAGTGCTGTTTTCCTGATTATGTGTCGCCGGTGTTCAGGACGCAGGAGTAAGCGGATTATGTTGCGGTATGTTTTTGTTCTGGCTTTGCTGGTTCTGATGCCTGCCCAGGGCGCACGGGCGCAGGGCGCTCAGGACGTTGTCTGGGTCCAGATTGCAGCCCGGCCGAGCCTCGCAGAAGCAACAGATCAGGCGGCTGAATACGCCCGGACACTCGAGGATGTCGCAGGCTTTGATATGGGCAGAGGCTGGTTCGCGATTGCACTTGGCCCCTATTCCCGGGCGGACGCACAGCAGGTGCTGCAGGTTTACCGGCGCGACGGGTTGATCCCGCGCGACAGCTACATTGCGCAAAGCGGCGCGTACGGCGCGCAATACTGGCCGGTGAACACGCAGGGTGTGACAAGCCTGACCACTGAAGCCGCACCCGCACCTGTCCCGGCTCAACCCGCACCGGCGGAAACCGTCACGACAGCGCCCGAAGCCCTGCCGGAAACGCCTGCGGTCACGGACACGCCGGACCCGGAAAACCGCGCCGCGGCGCTGCGCAGCGAACGGGCGCTGACACGTGAAGAACGTCAGGAACTGCAGATCGCGCTGCAGGATGGCGGCTTTTACCGTGGCGCCATTGACGGCGCCTTCGGACGCGGAACGCGTGCGAGCATGTCCGCCTGGCAGCGGGCGAACGATCGGCCGGAAACAGGTGTCCTGACCACACGCCAGCGCACGCGCCTGATTGCGCAGTACAACGCCATTCTCGACGGTCTCGGCCTGCAGACAGTGCGTGATGCTACTGCGGGTATTTCAATAAGCCTGCCAATGTCAGTTGTGCAGTTTGACCGCTATGAAGCCCCATTTGCCCATTACCGCCCCCTGCAGGAAAACGGCCCGATGGTCGTGCTGATCAGTCAGCCCGGGGACCGGGATACGCTGGCCGGCCTTTATGCAGTGATGCAAACGCTCAGCATTGTGCCGCTTCAGGGCGACCGGGCCCTGAAACGGGACGGTTTCACCATTGTTGGCCGCAGCAACAGAATTGTCAGCGAAACACGGGTGAGCCTGCGAAGTGGCGAGATCAAAGGGTTCACTCTGGTTTGGCCCGCTGATGATGAGGCACGGCGCACACGTTTGATTTCACGGATGGACACCAGTCTGACACGTCTGCCCGGCGTCATGGATCCGGCGACCGGCACGACGCTGACACAGGATGCCGATCTGGTTTCCGGCCTGTCAGTCCGGCGCCCGCGTGCATCGCGGTCCGGCTTTTTTGTCACGCAGCGGGGCGCGGTACTGACCACGGCCGAGGTTGTCCAGAACTGCTCGCGGATCACACTGGACGGTGAACTGGATGCGGAACTCAGCCTGATTGACGCCGATCGCGGCATTGCTCTGGTGACCCCGGGAGAGACCCTGTCGCCGCTCAACGTGGCGAGCTTCAGCCCGGTGCCGCCGCAGCTCAGCTCAGAGATTGCGGTTGCCGGATATTCCTATGAGGGCACGCTCAATGCGCCTTCAGTGACTTTTGGCGCGCTCGAAGACCTCAGCGGTCTTGGGGGGGAACCGACGCTCAACCGTCTGACCGTGCCTGCGCTGACCGGTGATCAGGGTGGTCCGGTGATGGATCAGAACGGAAATGTCTTTGGCATGCTTTTGCCCCGGCCAAAGAGCAATCGCCAGTTGCCGGACGATGTTCAGTTTTCTCTGAGCCCTGCGGCTCTGTCTGACTTTGCAACACGCGCCGGCCTCGATGTGACCTACAGCGCGCGCACCGATACGCTGGCCCCCGAAGACATCGCTTCTCTGGGCGCTGACATGACCGTGCTTGTGAGCTGCTGGGAGTGATCCCGCAGCTAGCCCGCAATTCCGGAGTTCACATAGATCAGCGTTGGGCCGTCCGCTTCAAAAGCCGCCCGGACTGCTGACTGCAGAGCGCCAAGATCGGCAGGTGCCGCAGAGCGGGCGCCGAATGCTTCCGCCAGTTTGCAGAAATCAGGGTTGTGCGCGACCACAGCATTGGGCGCAATCTGAGCACGCACCATACTGTCCTCAATCTCGCCCAGTTTGCCATTGTCCCACAGGAAGATAGGCAGGCTCAGACCCAGCTCTACGGCCACACCCAGCTCCTGCATTGTATAATGGAACCCGTAGTCGCCGATGATCGCCATAGTGGGCAGTCCGGGGCGCGCAATCGCACCACCAATGGCCGCTGGCGTGGCATAGCCCAGCGTGCCAAAGCCATATGGATGGTGCCAGTGACCCGGCCGGTCCATGTCCCAGACTTCCTTGGCGGCATAGGCAAACTGCGTCATGTCAGAATAGATCATGGTGCCTTCGGGCAGACACTCCTTCAGCGCATCGCAGACGGGCAGGATGCCGGGTCGCTCAGCGTCCAGTTCAGAGCGCCAGCGCTTGCGGGTTGCGGTAACCTCATCCGCGCTCCATCCAGATGCGTTTTGGCTGTCCGCCATCGCCGACAGCAGGGCATCCAGAAAATCCGCGGCATCCGCGTTGATGCGCAGGTCGGCGTTATGGGGGTCCGCCAGAACGGATGCATCGGTGTCGACACGCACAAGCGTCACATCTTCAGCAAGCTTTGCGCGCCACAGATCTACCTCAGCCAGCTCGGTCCCTACCGCAATCACAAGATCAGCGGAAGAAATCACAGCGTGGCTGTCAGGGCGTGCAAGCCAGGAACCGAACAACAGCGGGTAATCGGGGGTACGATCCCCCGGCCCGCGTAAGTTGTGAAAACCGCAGAACCTGATTTTTCGGCAACGCGCAGGGCCACGTCGCCCTGAGGCAGATGCGCAGCACCACCGCCAAACACAAACACCGGGCGTTTCGCAGTCTTCAGCATTTGCGCGACGTCACCGCATGCCGGCGCAGGTGCAACCTGTCTGCGTGCGGCATCAGAGGACGCCTCAGGTGGCGCGGGAGCCGCCGCGGCACACCCCGCGGCGATCGGTACCTGAATGTGTTTCGGGCGTTTCCGCTGATGTCGGAATTCGCTGAACGCCCGGTCGATCAGTGTATATGCCGCCTCTGACGTCCGCGCTTCTTCGGACCAGTCGCAGACTGTTTCGGCCGCCGCGCGCTGATCATTCATCTGATGCAGCTGGCCTCGGGTTGCGGCCGTCTCATCAAGGCAGCTTGAGATCACCAGCATCGGCACCGAATCCGACCAGGCCTGCCCCATTGGTGTCATGATATTGCACAGACCCGGCCCGGTGATCACATAGGCCACGCCCGGCTTGCCCGTCGCACGCGCATAGCCATCGGCCATAAAGCCTGCGCCCTGTTCGTGGCGCGCCAGCACATGGGTGATGCCCGCCTCTTCGATGCCCCGGTACATCTCCTGATTATGCACACCCGGAATACCAAAAATCACATCGACACCACGGTCTTTGAGCATATGGGATATCTGCGCGCCCAGTGGCCTTTGCATCTCAGTTTCTCCAGAAGTTCACAGTCAGAATGGCGTAGACCGCCAGAAGTTCGAGCCGCCCCAGCAACATCGCAATGGCCAGCAGCCATTTGGCGGTATCGTTCAGCCCGCCGAAATTCCCCGCAGGGCCGATTTGGTCCCCGAGACCCGGGCCTACATTTGACAGCGCGGTCGCGGCGCCAGAAACGGCGGTGATGAAGTCCAGCCCCGTGAGGCTGAGGGCAACCGCAAGCAGCCCCAGGGTCACAACAAAGAACATGAAGAAGGACATGACCGAGCTGAGCACTTCCTGATCCACGCGCCGCCTGTCATATCGCACAACAAACACCCCGTTAGGTGAGCGGATTTTGCGCAGCTGCATCTTGATGGAAGCAAAGAGCAGCTGATACCGGAAAATCTTGATCGAACAGGTCGTTGAACCCGCGCAGCCACCGATCAGGCCGATGAAAAAGAACATCGACACCAGAAACGGCCCCCACCCCATGTAGTCGACCGAGGCATAGCCTGTGCCTGTCATGATCGAGGTCAGGTTAAACAGAGCCTGACGCACCGAGTCGCCCCAGAACTGCGGATTGGTCTGTACGAGCACGGCGGACATGATGACCAGCACCACCACAATCGTTGCAAGAAACGTCAGTACCTGGCTGTCCCGCAACAGCGGCGAGGACTGCCCGTTGATCAGCTGCACATAGCGAACAAAGGGCAGAGCCGCCAGGATCATAAAGAGTGTAGCCGCGTATTCGTGCGGGCCGGAAAAGGCACCAAAGGAGGCGTCATAGTTCGCAAAACCACCCGTCGATACAGTGGTCAGAGCATGCACGGTTGCATCGAATGCCCCCATGCCTAGACCAAGATACACAAGGGCACAGGCCATCGTCAGGGCCAGATAGATCGATGATATCTGGCTTGCGATCTGACCGGCGCGGGGAAGGATTTTCCCCATGGTGTCAAAACCTTCGGATTTGAAGATCTGCATACCACCCACACGCAGTTCGGGCAGGAAAACCATGGCCACAACGATGATGCCGATACCGCCAAGCCACTGCATGATACCGCGCCAGAGCAGGATGCCCTTCGGCATGTCCTCAAGCCCGGAGAAAACAGTTGATCCGGTGGTTGTCAGCCCCGACATCGCTTCAAAAAACGCATCCACGAAACGGGCATCGGTTTCCCCCAGCACAAAGGGCAATGCACCGAAAAGCGGCAGCGCGATCCAGACCAAGGTGGTCAGCAGAAAGGTCTGCTGAATGGTCAGGCCCTCTTTGACACCGTTGGCGCAGGCACCGGCGATAAGCCCGCCGGCAAGCGTGGTAATCAGCGCGGATTGCGCGAAAACCGGCCAGTGGCCACGGTTTTCAGCAAGATCCACCAGCATGGGCAGCAACATGGCCACGCCCAGCACGGCCACGAGCAAACCGATGACATATCCGACAGGGCGCAGATCCAGCATGAGCGCAGGGTTGGCTGCTGGCCGGACCAGTGTCAAGCACCACCCGGCCAGGTGTCAGTCTGCGCCGCAGATCTGTCTCAGCTGTAATACAGGTCGCTGAAGACGTGGCGGACGATGTCGTCGCGCTTCAGGCCGACTGCGGCCAGTTCAGCATCCGAACGGCTTTGCAGGTTTTCGACGACCTCAAGACGGCGGCGGGCTTCGGAAGCCAGCACGATCGAGTGTCCCAGGTTGGCGAAGAACTGAACGATGCCAGCATAGGCGGAATGAAGGATGTCGCGAGGAGCGGCGGCGTGAGTATCATGGAAGGCCATTGTGAACCTCTTACCTTTCAGGGGTGTTGTGTTACCGCCTGTATATATACGGGCTGCCCCTGATTAGAATTGCAATCTCTGCATAGCCGCCAGGTCAATGCTGCAGCGCGGCGTTAATAATAAGTTAAAAGGCGCGCCGTTTCGGGCGCGCCTTGCAATGAGTGCATAAGTGAAACCGGTTCAGCCGACGTGGAACAGGGTGTTGAAGAGCTTGGGATCGATGCTTTCGGAAGCAAAGGTATCGCCCTCTACCAGCACGCTGACGGCATCATGGCTGTGCAGGCTTTCCTGGTGGCTCGCGACCACACGGAAGTCTCCGACGCGCACGTCAGACTGCAGTTGCTGACAGAAAAGGCGCGCTGCATCCTCGACAAAAATCGGGTTTGCGGCGTTCAGTTCCGCAAAGGCCTGCTCGTCCTCGCGCTTGACCATCACCTGAGTCTCGGTGGGGACAGCCCGGCGGCAGGCGTCGATCAGATCCTCAAACCACAGACAGCCTGCGTCAGTGTCGATTTCCACGGACACCCGTGCCACGGACCGCTGGGAATGCGGTGTCGCAAGCTGACCGCGCGTGGCCCGTGCATGCTCCGAAAGCTCCAGCGAGCAGGGGCAGGTCGAGGAATATACATAATCGAGGTGCATGATTTTTTTGCGCACGCCGTCCTGTTCAACCAGTTCCAGCGCAATATCGTAGTACTGATAACCCGACAGGCCAGAACGCAGGCTTTCAACCTTCATCGGAAAGCTGAACCGCATCTGAATGCGTGCGTCAAAGCTCTCAAGGTCGGTGATATAGTCATCAAGTGCGGCTTCGATGACCTCAAAACTGAACGTCTCTTCGGCATGCCGGTAGAAACTGCGCATGATCCGGGACATGTTGATGCCCTTTTTGTCTGCCTCCAGGCTGACCGTACCCGTGACAGAAGCTTCAAGCATCAGATCGCCCGCATCCCGCGTGTGAAAACGGATCGGCAGGCGGAAATTTGAAATACCAACATGCTGGATCTGCTGTTTTGCACCACGGATCAGACTGGACGGTCCGTTCTGCAGGTCAGGCAAGGTGGATTTGTAACCATCATCCACGGCAAAACCTTCTGGGTAGACGCGCGAAAACGCCGGATAGCCGGATGCATCAGAACCCGGCACCAGCCCCGCGACAGACGGATCCAGTTCCAGAATTTCTGTCTCGCTTGCGCCTTTGGCCCACTGACGCAGTACGTCGAGTGCGGCTTCAGCTTCATCGCGATCCGGTGTGGTGCCGACGACGGGTGTGTGGATGTTCATCGCTATGTCCCTTGTGACAACGTCTGGCATACACTTAGGGCGTCGCCGCCCGCTTGCCAATCTCAGTCACTTATACGTCATACCTTCCATGCGGGATCACTTTGGATTCCGTACCGCGCAAGGGGAAAATTCGCGCCGCTGCATCAGATCTGACGCGCCAGGCAGCGTCAGGCCACCTGAAGGGCAGCAAGAATATCCGCCACCAGATCATCTGAATGCTCGATCCCGACACTGATCCGGACCAAACCCGGCGTGATACCGAGTATGTCTTTCTGATCATCCGGAAGTCGCTGGTGCGTGGTCGTCGCGGGATGGGTCATAATTGTCTTGGCATCACCAAGGTTGTTGGAGATCACACCGATCCGGATCGCATTCAGAAACCGGAAGGCCGCGTCTTTTCCACCACTGAGATCAATAGAGAGCACGGTTCCGCCCTGCCCCATCTGACGCTGCACCAGATCGTTCTGCGCATGACTGGCAAGGCCCGGATAGATGACACGTGCCAGTTTTTCATGCCCCTCAAGCGCCTGTGCGATAGCCGTCGCGCTGGCCGTCTGGGCCCGCACCCTCAGGTCCATTGTCTCAAGACCCTTGAGCATAACCCATGCGGTGAACGGGCTCATGGAGCCCCCGGTGTGTTTCATGTAGGGCTCGACAGTTTTGCGTATAAATTCCTGTGTCCCGAGGATGACGCCACCCAGCGCGCGCCCCTGTCCGTCGATATGTTTGGTCGCCGAATAAATCACCACGTCCGCACCCTGTGCAATCGCGTCGGACCAGACGGGCGTGGCGAAAACATTGTCGACCAGCACTCTGGCACCACGCGCATGTGCAAGCGCTGCAACGCCGGCAATATCGACCACCTGAAGCGTCGGATTGGAAATGGATTCGAAGAAAACTGCCTTTGTGTCTTCCCGGATCGCCGCATCCCACTGATCAAGGTCAGTGCCGTCCACAAAGGTGACCTCTACCCCGTAGCGTGTCAGCACCTCCTCGAGCACATAAAGACACGATCCGAACAGCGCGCGCGCAGACACGACATGATCACCGGCCCGCAGCATCGACATCAGCGCCCCGGACACAGCCGCCATGCCCGAGGCGGTCGCAAAAGCGTCCTCTGCGCCCTCGAGAGCCGCGATCCGTTCTTCGAACATCGCGACCGTCGGATTGCCGTACCGGGCATAAATGAATTCATCCGGGCCGGATTCCAGGAACCGCGCCTCGGCCTGCTCTGCGCTGTCGTAAACAAAACCCTGCGTCAGAAATATCGCCTCTGACACCTCGCCATACTGGCTGCGGCGGGTACCCGCATGCACAGCACGGGTACGCTTGTTCAGATCTTTCGTCATGTTCATCTCTTTCCGGCCCATACGGGCAATAAAAAACCCCTGTCACGGTCAGCGCGACGGGGTTTCCTCATCGGTGACCTTTTAGCGGAATGTTTAACGTGGCCCGCAATCCGGTAACAAATCGCCACGCCGCAGCGATAGAACAGAGCTCTGTCCGCGTCAACACCGTCACGGTGGAGTAATATTTCATTCACTCTGTTGTCGTATGCATATGAGACACCTCAACCACAAGATATAGATGGGGGCGCCTCTTATGCCGCTGCTCCGGATCAACGCGACGCCTGACGGGCCCGCGCTGCATAACGCAGATGTGTCTGCATGGGACCACCTGACAAGGGCAGCGCCAGGTCCGGTGGTCATCATGGTCCACGGTTACAAGTACGACCCGGCGCTGGCCGCGCACTGTCCCCATGCGAAGATATTCGGCTACCGGCCGGACAGCTGGCCTGCTGCACTGGGATTTTCAGAAGACTGTGCGTCTGAGGGGCTGGGCATCGCATTCGGCTGGCACGCCCGCGGGCCACTGCGCATGGTGCACCGGCGGGCTGCCCGGCTGGGCCGGAGCCTCGCCGACATCATCACTGCAGTGCATACCGTGCAACCTGGACGCCCGATCCATGTGATCGCACATTCCATGGGCGCAGAAACTGCGCTGTCCGCCCTGCCCCACCTGCCTGCCGGCGCCCTGCGCCGCATGATCCTGCTGGCGGGCGCCAGTTATGCCGGGCGCGCCAGTGCCATGCTCGACACGCCGGCCGGGCGCGCTGCTGAGGTCTTCAACATCACAAGCCGCGAAAACGACCTGTTTGATCTCGCGTTTGAAAGACTGGTGCCCTCTTCTGTTCCGGGCGACACAACAATCGGACTGGGGATCGCCGCACCCAACGTTGCGACGCTGCAGATCGACTGCCCCGAGACCCTTGCCGCACTTGCCCGCATCGGCGCGGTCATCGCACCGCCCGACCACCGGGTATGCCACTGGTCCACGTACCGCCGCCGCGGCGTGATGCCCTTTTACAACCACCTGCTGCGTGACGCAGCAGCCCCGGGGCCCGCAGCCTGGCTGGCATTCTGCCACAGATGCCGGCCCCGCGTTGGTCCGGCCTTCGCAAAGTTGTGAGCCTTCCGCAGCAGCTCAGACATGCGCAGTGGCTTGCCCATCAGGTGAAAAAGCGCATCATGGCCGGGTCACCAGCGCAGGAAAAACAAAATGAGCACGCCTATTGATCTCTACTTCTGGCCCACACCAAACGGCTGGAAGATCTCGATTGCCTTGGAGGAGATGGCGCTGGACTATGAGACGCACCTCATCAATATCGGGGCGGGAGATCAGTTTGCACCGGACTTTCTGAAGATCGCCCCCAACAACCGCATGCCCGCCATCGTGGATCATGATGGCCCCGGCGGTGCGCCGGTCTCCATATTCGAATCCGGTGCCATCCTGCAGTATCTGGCCGAAAAGACCGGGAAATTCGGTGGCACCACGCCGCGCGAAAAGATCGCTGTGACCGAATGGCTGATGTGGCAGATGGGAGGCCTTGGTCCCATGGCCGGTCAGGCGCACCATTTCCTGAAATACGCACCCGCAATGGACCCGCCCAATGACCTGCCCTATGCCAAAGACCGGTACAGGGCCGAGACGGCGCGCCTTTACGGCGTACTTGACCGGCGCCTTGCGGACAACGAATTCGTCGCAGGCGATTTCTATTCGATCGCGGATATGTCTATCTGGGGCTGGGCATCACTTTGGGAAGGGCAACAGCAGACGCTTGACGACAAGCCGCATATGGCCCGTTGGCTCGAAACTCTGTCCGCACGGCCTGGCGTGATTGCCGGGCGCGCGCTCCACGCCGAAAAAAGGGCTGACTTCCGCAAAGACAAGAATGCCCAGGACAGTCTTTTCCGGCGTGACTGACGCCAAAAGCGCGCCCAAAAAATAATACAGCACGTCTCGATTTTCTTTGCATCGGTGCGCATTTTCCCCAACAGTTGCGCCTGTTAGTGAATACTCAGACGGGTTTGCATGTTGGAATCGGCGCTCATTCCGGAAAATCTGGTTTATCTGGCCGGCGCTTTTTATGTCGGCGGTCTGGCTATCACGAATCAGATCATTCTGCGGCTGATGATCCTGGCAGGCACCGGAGTTTATCTGGTCTACTACTCCACCATTGCCGAGAACCCTTTGTGGGAGGCGATTTACGTCAGCATGCTGATCGGGATCGCCAATCTGGGAGGCCTCACAAGCCTGCTGGCGCGCAATTCACGGCTGGCCCTGCCGCGTGCGCATGCGGACATCTACGACACGTTCCCACAGCTGCCGCCGGGGGACTTCCGCGCGCTTCTGAAGCTGGCGCAGCGGTACACCGTCACCGAGGACACGCGCATTACGGTCGAAAACCGACGCGGTCAGAAACTTTATTACGTGATCGACGGATCTGTGCTGGTCCGCAAGGGGGATCAGGCGTTTGTGCTGACGCCCGGGATATTCATTGGCGAGGTTGCCTTTCTGACGGGCGTGCCGAGTTCGGCAACCACCTGGCTTGAACAGGGGGCCGAAGTTCTGGAATGGTCTTTTGCTGATCTGCACCGCAAGTGCGAACGTTCAACCCGGTTCAAACTTGCGCTGGAAGCGGCCATTTCCATTGATCTGGCGGCCAAAGTGGCCCGCTCAATGGGCCGCGATGCCGTACATGTCGAGAACATTCCGCCGCCCATGGTCGAAGCCCTGGCCAGCGTCAGGGAAGGTTAGGCCTCGTCTGCGGGCTCGTCAGTGATCAGGTAATCCTGCAGCATAACCGTCTGCCACACCAGAAATCCCGCAAGGATCACCGGAAAGGCAAATGTCTCGATCTTGACCCAGGCGTCCGTGGACATAGTGCGCCAGACCACCTCATTAGCGATGGCGAGCCCGGCGAAAAGTGCACAAAGCCTGCGGGTCAGGATCATCCATCCTTCGTGTCGCATGGGCATCATTTCGTTCATGAGCGCCGCCAGCCACGACTGCCCCCGCAGCAGCCCGATCCCGAGCAGCACCGTGAAAAGCCCGTAAACGATCGTGGTTTTCATCTTGAAGAACCGTTCGTCGTTGAACCATGCGGTCAGACCACCAAAGAAAATCACCATGAAGGCGGTGAATATCTGCATCCGGCTGAGCTTGCCGGTCAGCATCCACAGAACGCCCATCGCCACCAACAGGATCGGCACAAAGACGAGTGCTGCAACGATGAACCCGGAGTATTCAGCACCGTTGTAGGTGAACACGTCATCCCGGATCCGCAGATAGATCAGGAAAAACAGAACAGTAGGCCCCAGTTCGAGCACCTGTTTCACAATCGGGTTCACCGGTTTTTCCACGCGTTTGTCCTGCATTGTTATCCGCCCATCTCAACTATCACAGCGCCCAGCGCAATCAATGCCATCAGCGCAATACGTCGCGGTCCGACAGTTTCTTTCAGAAAGACCCAGCCGATGATGGCGGCAAAAACGGTGGATGTTTCCCGCAGGACCGCCGCCTCACCTACCTTGTCGAGACGGGTCGCCATCATCACCGCACCGAAGCTGCAGAATGCCACCAGCCCGCCGAAAACACCGCGCAGCATTAAAGGCCCCGGTGCCGGTCGGTCCTGCATGCGCAGCCACCGGCGCCCTGCGATCACGGGCATCAGAAATCCGTCAATCATGAAAAACCACGCGAGGAAGGTGAAAGGGTTGGCCGTCGCGCGGATGCCGTAGGCGTCATAGGTGGTGTAGAGCGCCACAAACAGCCCGGTCAGCACCGCAAGGCCAAGTGCTGCGCGCAGCGTATCCCGCTCGGTCTCCAGAAAGATCATGTTATAGATGGCCAGCCCGAAGATGCCCGCCAGCAACACCCCAACGCCCAGCCACTGTATCCCGGTAAAGGTCTCATTGAAGATCAGATAGGCGCCGATAACGGTGAAAAGCGGGCCTGTGCCGCGCACGACGGGGTAGACAACCGTGTAAGCGCCTTTGGTATACGTCCACGCCTGCAGCAGCTTGTAGATGACGTGGATCACCCACACGGCAGCAAAGATCGGCCACATATGAGGCTCAGGCCAGGGCACAACGAAAAGCGCAAAGGGCGCGGCCATGGCCATATAAGAGAAGTCAATCGCCCCGCGTGTGAGCCACGGATCGTAGCGGCCTTTCTGCAGTGCGCCGAAAACAGCGTGCAGGAAGGCTGCCATCAGCGCGAGACCAAGTGCCAGGGTATGCCCGGTTTCAGTACCCTCGATGGAAATGAGCCATTCGGTCACTGTGCTGATGCCGGGGGGCCTGCCCCCCGGTCCCCCCGGGATATTTCAGACCAGAAGAAGGGGCGCGCCTGCGCTGTCGGTTGCATTACTGGCGGACACCCATCAGTGCATCTGCAAAGTCTTTGGGATCAAAGGCGTCGAGGTCGTCAATCTGTTCGCCGACGCCGATGGCGTGTATCGGCAGGCCGAACCGGTCAGCGAGTGCGACAAGCACCCCGCCTTTGGCTGTGCCATCCAGCTTGGTCATCACGAGGCCGGACACGTCGGAGATATCCCGGAAGACCTTTACCTGGTTCAGCGCATTCTGGCCGGTCGTTGCATCCAGCACCAGCAGCGTGTTGTGCGGGGCGCTTTCATCCTTTTTCCGGATAACGCGCACGATTTTCGCCAGTTCTTCCATCAGGTCGCTGCGGTTCTGCAGCCGGCCCGCGGTGTCGATCAGCAAAAGATCCGCGCCGTCTGCCTGCGCTTTGCCCATCGCATCAAAGGCCAGGCTGGCAGGGTCCGAGCCTTCGGGTGCGGTCAGAACCGGCACCCCGGCCCGTTCACCCCAGACCTGGAGCTGTTCGACCGCCGCCGCCCGGAAGGTGTCGCCGGCGGCGATGACTACCTTTTTGCCGGCCGCGCGGAACTGGCTTGCGAGTTTTCCGATGGTTGTGGTTTTGCCGGACCCGTTGACCCCTACGACAAGCACCACCTGTGGCGTTGTCGGATAGAGTGGCAGGGGGCGTGCTACAGGTTCCATGATGCGCGCGATTTCAGTCGCCATCAGTTCTTTGATTTCCTGGACGGAGAGTTTCCGGCCAAGGTTGCCTTCGGCCATGTTCGCAACAACGCGCAGGGCCGTTTCCACGCCCATATCCGCGGTGATGAGCAGCTCTTCGAGCTGTTCGAGCATAACGTCGTCCAGCACCCGCCGCACGACGGTTGTCGGTGCACTGCGCCCCAGCAGCCGACCGAACACACCCTGTTTCGGTGCAGGCTCCTCTGGTGCCTCTTCTGTCAGCGCTTCCGCGACCGGTGCGGGGCTGAGTGGCAGCACAACCCGCTCTTCGGGTTCGGGTTCGGGTTCGGGTTCGGGTTCGGGTTCGGGTTCGGGTTCGGGTTCGGGTTCGGGTTCGGGTTCGGGTTCGGGTTCGGGTTCGGGTTCGGGTTCGGGTTCGGGTTCGGGTTCGGGTTCGGGTTCGGGTTCGGGTTCGGGTTCGGGTTCGGGTTCGGGTTCGGGTTGAGAAATCTCAGGCTCAACCACCGGGTCAACCTGTATTTCCTCAGCCACTCCGGCATCGCCGGCGCGCGCCGTCTCACGTTCTTCCGGTGCCGGTTCCGTCTGTACATCAGGCGTATCGGGTATCTTCTCTTCCGTCAGCGCCGGTTCCGGAAGGTCTGTTGCATGGTCCGCAGGGGGCGGAGCAGGCTCTGGAACAGGGCGTTCAGATGGCGCTGTGACAGTTTCTTCGACCCCGCCATCTTCTACGATGGCTTCCAGACCCTCATCGATCTTCGATGACGATTTGAATAACCGGTCTTTGAGTTTTCTGAAGAACGCCATTGCGGCCCCGCCCCGTTTTTATGCAGTGCTTCCCATCTAAGGGGAATTCCTGCCGAGGAAAAGGGCCGCTGCCGGTCTCAGATTTCTTCCGCGAAGTGTTTCATCACCAGACGGATCGGGTTTGGCGCCGCCTGACCCAGACCACAGATGGATGCGTCAACCATTGCCGTGCTCAGCTCTTCGAGCAGGCCCTGATCCCACTGGTCCGCCTGCATCAGCTTGACCGCCTTTTCGCACCCGACCCGACAGGGCGTGCACTGGCCACAACTCTCGTCTTCAAAAAACCGCAGCATGTTCAGAGCGGCACCGCGCGCGCTGTCCTGATCTGACAGAACGACGACAGCCGCTGATCCGATGAACGATCCCAGAGGCTGCAGGGTGTCAAAGTCGAGCGGGACGTCATTTATGCTGGCGGGCAGGATCCCTGACGAAGGTCCCCCGGGCTGGTAGGCCTTGAAACGATGCCCTTCAGCCATGCCCCCCGCTGCCTCAATGATGTCAGTGATGGTCGACCCGGCAGGCAGCAGATGCACGCCCGGGTTCGCCACACGGCCCGACACCGAATAGCTGCGCAGGCCCTTGCGGCCATTCTTTTCCACTGACGACAGCACTTCCGGCCCCTCGCGGCAGATACGGGCCACCCAGTGCAGGGTTTCCACGTTGTGCACCAGCGTCGGCTGACCGAACACACCCACCTGCGCCACAAAAGGCGGGCGGTGACGCGGCATGCCGCGTTTGCCTTCAATGCTTTCGATCATCGCGGATTCCTCGCCGCAGATGTAGGCACCGGCACCCCGCCGCAGGTCAATATAGCCCGGAGCAACAATACCCGCATCTTCCAGCGCGCGGATTTCCCGGGCCAGGATTTCCAGAACGGCCGGGTATTCATCACGCATATAGATGAAAGCGGTTTCCGCCTCGACGGCCCAGGCTGCAATCAGCATGCCTTCGAGGAACAGGTGCGGCGTGCGTTCCAGATAGTAGCGGTCCTTGAATGTGCCGGGTTCCCCCTCATCGCCGTTTACGGCCAGATACCGCGGGCCCTCATTGGCACGCACAAAACCCCATTTTTTACCCGACGGGAAACCTGCACCGCCCAGACCGCGCAGTCCTGACGACAGAACCTTTTCCTGTACGGCTTCCCAGTCGCCCCCGTCCCGCAGAGCTTTCAGCGTGGTATAGCCACCACCGGCCTCATAGGCCGCGAAATCCTCATATTCCGGGACATGCGCGTGGGTATCACCGGCTGCAATCGCGGCCTGCACCTTTTCAGGTGTGGCATGATCGATGTGGGCGTGACCCAACTCCAGAACCGGCGCTGTGTCGCAACGCCCCATGCAGGGCGCGCGCAGAACGCGGACCTCGGTCGGGTCAAGCCCATCCTCAAGCGCAGCCTTCAGCTGCTGTGCACCGGCCAGTTCACACGACAGGGAATCGCAGACCCGGATGGTCAGCGCAGGCGGTGGCGTCTCGCCTTCTTTGACCACATCAAAATGGGCATAGAACGTCGCAACTTCGTAGACTTCCGCCATGGACATGCGCATCTCTTCGGCGAGCGCGCGCAGATGAGCGGCAGAAAGATGCCCGTGTGCATCCTGAATTTTATGCAGATGCTCAATCAGCAGATCGGCCCGGCGGGGCGCATCCCCCAGAAGCGTACGCACCTCTTTCCAGGCTTCATCCTGCAGCTGACGGCCTTTGGTGTGATGCCGGCCCTTGCCCTTGCCGGATTTCCAGACGCCTTTGCGCGGTGATTTATCAGTGTTGTCCAGTGCCATAGCGTAAGTCTCCGGATCCGGCCGCGCCAATGCGGCTGGCTGATTTTAGCTCATTTCACGCAGGCCATCACAGCCCCGCTGGTGAGAAAATACCGGCAAACCACAGCGATTTTACGGCCAGAAACGACACTCCCGTGTCCGATCCGAAACTTCCGCCATTAACCGCGCCCGTCAGGAAGGCTTGGAGCATGCCCTGCAAAGAGGTAAACAGAGAGTTAACGCAATACCCTGTCTGACTTCATCCCTGCGCGCAGCCGCCCGCCTTACGGCGCTGCACCGCACCAGTAAAAGGTACGCCACTGTGTTGAAAAAATGATATCTCCGATACTCGTCGCTCTGCTGGCTACAGGCGCAGTTCACGCCGCCGAAACAGCCGGTAGCACCATGTCCGCGCAGGAATTTGACGAATACACGCGGGGCAAAACCCTGTTTTACGGCGAAAACGGCCAGTCCTATGGTGCTGAGCATTACCTCGACAACCGCCGGGTACGCTGGTCGTTCCTGGATGGCGAGTGCAAAGACGGCACCTGGTACGAAGACGCGGGGCAGATATGCTTTGTCTATGAGGACAACCCGGATCCTCAGTGCTGGACATTCCGTGAGGAAGGCGGCGGCCTCGTGGCGCGCTTTGCCAATCTGCCGGGCGCGACCGAACTGTATGAAGCGCGTGATATCAACGAAGAGATGATCTGTCTTGGTCCCGAGGTCGGGGTCTGAGCTCAGAAAAGCGATCCCTGTTCCGGCGGCTTTTTCTTCGCCGCCGGTTTGCGCGGGGCCGGACGGGCGGGCTCTGACGCACCGGAGCCGACAGTAATACGGCCGTCCGCGAACTGTATCTCCAGCACGTCAGCCGCGCCAGCCGCCACACTGTCTGTGACAAGGTTCCCGCCACTGCGCACGACCGCAAAGCCCCGCTCCAGCGTTGCTTCATACCCCAGGGTCCGCCGCAGACGCTCTGCGCTGTCGATGCGGTTCCGCCAGCTGTTGATCTGACGCTGCGCCGCTTCTGCCAGCCGCGCAGACACCCCTGCGAGTTTCTCGGTACGCGCCGCCTGTTCGCGCGCCAGCATCTCTGGCCGGAACCGGCGCAGCCGTGCGCTGAGATCGTCCTGTTTGATGCGGATGGCGCGCAACAGCGCGGGGTCAAGCCGGGCCGCGCGGTCCTCCAGACGCCGCGCTTCAACCGACAGACTGCGGCGCAGGGTTGCGGGACGCAGCGAACCGGCAGCATCGGCCAGACGGACCTTTCGCCGCTGCACCCCGGACAGGAGCGCAGGGCCCAGACGCGCGGTCTGCAGGTCCAGCCGCTGGCGCGGGACATCAAGCAGACTGTCCGGCCGGGGCAATGCACGGGCAAGATCGCGCAGCCGCTGCCCGCGCCGTGTCAGACCGTTGCTCAGGGCCTGCGCCATACGCGCATCCTGGCTGTCGAGCCAGGCCGCCAGTTCATGGCGGACCGGCACCGCCAGTTCCGCAGCAGCAGTGGGTGTGGGCGCCCGCTGGTCCGAGACGAAATCGATCAGTGTTGTATCCGTTTCATGACCGACGGCTGAAATCAGCGGAATGTCAGAGGCAGCCGCCGCACGGGCCACTATTTCTTCATTGAACCCCCAGAGGTCCTCGACCGACCCGCCCCCCCGCGCGACAATCAGCAGATCGGGTCGCGGCAGTGCGCCGCCCGGGGTCAGCGCATTAAATCCGGCAATCGCGCGGGCGACTTCCGGTGCACAGGCCTGTCCCTGGACCGCCACCGGCCAGATCAGAACTTTGCGCGGGAATCTGTCGCGCAGGCGGTGCAGAATATCGCGGATCACCGCCCCCTGCGGCGATGTCACCACGCCGATGATATCGGGCAGATAGGGCAGCGGCTTTTTGCGCGCGGGATCAAACAGCCCCTCCGCTTCCAGTGCCTTCTTGCGCTTTTCCAGCATCGCCATCAGCGCGCCTTCTCCGGCAACAGCCAGACGCTGTGTGTTCAGCCCGAATTTCGACTGAAACCCGGAGGCAGTCATTTTGCCTTCGGCAACGACTTCCATACCTTCCTCGGGCATCATGCCAAGCCCCGGCACCTGGCCCTTCCAGGTCATGCAGGACAAAACCGAGCGGTCATCTTTGAGGTCAAAATAAAGATGCCCAGACCGCGCCAGTACCACACGGCCCACCTCACCGCGCACCCGGACCCAGCCCAGTTCGCTCTCGACCAGCTTTTTGACTGCGCCGCCGATCTCGGACACGGTGAATTCGGGTGTGTTTGACCCCTCTTTGGGGCTGTCGATCAGGTCCATTGCTGCTCTGGTGTTGTCGTTTTCCCGGCCACAGCTTAGAACGCCCGAAACGCAAAGACCATGCAGATCAGGAGCGCCCCATGAACATTCTCATCCTCGGCAGTGGCGGGCGCGAACACGCTCTGGCCTGGGCAGTTCTGCAGAACCCCAAATGCGACCGGCTGATCGTGGCTCCCGGCAATGCGGGCATCGCGGAAATCGCGGACTGCGCTACGATTGACATCAACAACGGTGGCACCGTCGTGACATTTGCCGAGGAAAACGCCATCGATTTTGTGATTGTCGGCCCCGAAGCGCCGCTCGCCGCTGGTGTCGCGGACCGGCTGCGCGCTGCCGGTATTCTGGTGTTTGGTCCTGGTGCGGAGGCTGCGCAGCTGGAGGCCTCTAAGGCGTTTACCAAGGAAATCTGCGATGCCGCTGGCGCGCCGACGGCCGCTTATGGCCATTTCACGGATGCCGCGTCTGCACGCGCCTATGTCGAGGCGCAGGGCGCGCCCATCGTGATCAAGGCGGACGGTCTTGCGGCGGGCAAAGGCGTGATTATTGCCCAGACGACCGAAGACGCACTGGCCGCTGTGGATGACATGTTCGACGGCGCGTTCGGTGACGCCGGCGCAGAGGTCGTTATCGAAGAATTTATGGAAGGCGAAGAGGCTTCGTTCTTTGTGCTGTGTGATGGCGAAGACGTGCTGCCCATCGGCACAGCCCAGGACCACAAACGTGTGGGCGAAGGCGACACCGGGCCCAACACCGGTGGCATGGGGGCCTACTCGCCTGCGCCGGTCATGACGGATGCCGTCATCAATGCAACGCTGGACCGGATCGTCCGTCCAACCATGGCGGAAATGTCCCGCCGTGGCATGCCATATCAGGGCGTTCTTTTTGTGGGTCTGATGATCAGGGATGGCGCGCCACGCCTGGTGGAATACAACGTGCGTTTCGGCGATCCGGAATGTCAGGCGCTGATGATGCGTCTGGGCGCACAGGCGCTTGATCTGATGCACGCCGCTGCCGAAGGACGTCTTGCCGGAATGCAGGTCAACTGGGCCGATGATCATGCGCTGACAGTCGTGCTCGCCGCCAACGGGTATCCCGGTGCGTATGAGAAAGGCTCCGTGATCGGCGGCCTGGAGGACCTGCCATCCGACAGCAGCCGGATGGTGTTCCACGCCGGCACCGGGCGTGCCCAGGGCCGGTTCACGGCCCAGGGCGGTCGTGTTCTGGCTGTGACAGCACGTGCTGAGAGCCTTGGCGCCGCGCAGAAGGAAGCCTACCGCATGGTCGATGCGATCGACTGGCCCGACGGGTTCTGCCGCCGCGACATCGGCTGGCGCGCGCTCTGACCCGCGGCGTCAGTTGCAGGTGAAACTGCCGCCTGACTGTCCGTAGAGCTCGCGGATCCACAGGCTTTTGCCGGAGTAGCGCATCTCGATCTTCATTTCGCGATGCCGCGCACCGTTCTGCCAGGCTCCCCCGACACCGCCATTCTGGTTGGAGATCACCTCAATATCATAGCGGTTGCCTGCCTGGTCACGGAATACCGCATGGTGGTTGTACGTGTTGCTGCGCGGGTAATAGTCGACCTTGAAAACACCCTGCAGAGGCACCCCGTCAAAAGACCCGGTGCAGTACCCCTGATAGACAGACTGCGCAGAAACCTGTGGCGCCATGGCGATCAGCAGGGCGGCGACAATCCCCGAATACCTCTTAAACATTGAGGCCTCCTCTTTAAGAAATACGATAATAAAAATCTTCAACTCCGGGCAGAATACCACAAAGCACCGTATTTTCTAAGCAGGAAAGCTTTTGCGGCGGCGCCGGGCCGGGTCAGCCGTCGCAGGCGAGTGCAGCTTCGAAACTCTGCGGGCCTTCAAACCGGACCATCTGTTTCGCCGCCACGCTCCCGTTCCGCAGGGTCAGTGCCACGACATTCCGCCACGGCGCATCCGCTACGATCATCTCAGGACCCGCGCCGCAGTCCCGCAGCCCGCCTGAGATGAAATCCTCACCGATCCGGTGGTTGCTGACACCGGCATAGCGCGCAACCTGGTCGAAGCTGCCATCGCGCCAGCGCCAGATCCGCAGGGTTTTCGCCAGATGTGGCCGGTCGACATAAGCGATCTCAATATGGCCGTCCCCATCCAGATCAGCAGCCCCTACCGGCGCCAGCCAGCGAAACCGCGTGCCGATGTTCGGTGTCGCGGCCAGTTCGCGGATGCCGTCGGCAAAAAGCGCATAGATCACAAGACGCGCCCCAAGCTGCGCATCACTCTCCACCACAACAACTTCAGGAGCCCCGTCACCGGTGATATCCCAAAGCCTCGGGGCGACATCCTCAAAGACGCGGCCCTCCGGCGCCTGAATACTGGTTGTCGCGCCTGCCGCCGTGAACCGCAGGGTTTTCCACTCAATGGCATCCCCCAGAACACCATGCGCGTATTCCGCCGTGGGGTCTGCGAACACAGCACCGGTAATCGTCTCGGCGGCCACCGCTGTGCCCGCATGCCACAGGCACAGCGTCAGAAGCGCGCGGCGGGCGCAACCGCGCCACACGCGAAACGCCCGGCGCCGCGCCCTCTTCCGCATCAGATCTGTTTTTCCGGCATCTGAACAACAAGACCGTCCAGCGCATCCGTGACCTTCAGCTGACAGGTCAGGCGGGACCGCGCCGGATCGGGCTCATAGGCGAAATCCAGCATGTCCTCTTCCATATCTTCCTTGGCCGGCAGTTTGTCGGCCCAGGCCGGATCCACATAGACATGGCAGGTCGAGCAGGCACAGGCGCCACCGCAATCAGCCTCGATACCGGGAATATTGTTGTCCCGTGCACCTTCCATAACGGTCAGCCCGTTGGCGACCTCAACAACATGCTCTTTGCCGCCGTGTTCGATATAGGTGATCTTTGCCACGTCTTCGGGTCCCTTCTGATTTCTCTGCGCCTATCTCTATCCGGGCGATATGGGGCGCGCCAGCCTGTTTTGCAAACGCGAACAGCCGGGCTTGCTGCAGTCGTGATATGTTCTATATTTGTTCTCATGCAGGTTCTCACATCTCCTCCCAACACGCTTTCCCCTGACCGGTCCGGTGACTGGCCCCGCCCTCCGTCCTGTCTGATCGCCGCACGGCTGGACGAGCCTCCGGTCAATGCGCGGATCACCGTCGCAGGTCTTGTGATCCTGCGGCAGCGGCCCGGCACCGCCAAGGGGGTGATCTTTGTCACGCTGGAGGATGAGACCGGCGTCGTGAACATCATCGTCTGGCGTCACATCTATGAACGCTTCCGCCGGGCGGTGATCGCGGGGCGGATGCTGCGCGTGACAGGCCGCCTGCAACGCGCACATTCGGTGACCCATGTGCTGGCGGAACAGATCGAGGATATCTCGCCGATGCTCGACACGCTGGTTGCACCGGTTTAGCAAAGATCTGCGGGGGCGGCAGATATCACCCTGCACGATAAAGGGGCAGGATATTGGCGGAAAGCTCAGGATCAAACCGGCGCACAGGTCCGGGACTGCTTTTGGTCCTGATATCCTGTACCGCCTGCACACCGGCCGTGTCTCCACCCCCCTCGACCGGTCTCAACCCATCCGTCGCCACTATTACACAGCCCGCCGACCCGTCCCGCAGTGCGCCTGAGGGAGCTCCTGACAACACCTGCTGGGACAGGACCACGACCCCAGCCGAAGTCAGGACAACTACGCGCGCCGTGGAAATCACGCCCGCAGAAACCAGCGGGACGGGCACCATCCGGACGCCAGCCGTCTTTCGCAACGAGGAGGTCACAGAGATCACCAGGCCAAGGGAAGACATCTGGTTCGAGGTTCTCTGCCCGGCCAGGATGACCCCTGACGTCACGGCCACCCTGCAGCGTGCACTGATCGCCCGTGGCTACCTGCAGGGACCCGCCGACGGTATTTACGACGAACGCACCCGCGCTGCCGTCGCCACTCTGCAAGCCCGGAAGGGATATCCGGGCAAAGGCCTGAGCCTCGCCGCTGCCCGCGCACTTGGCTTGGTCGTCACCCCGGCGCCGGATACCGGACCGGCGTAAAAAAGGGTCGCCGCTTTGGCACCCCTTTCCGGTCAGACCACCAGGTGGACTGATTATTCTTCGGCTTCTTCGAGCGACAGCGCCACAAACCGTGGATCGCCGGCCCGGCGCACCAGCAGCAGGAGTGACTTGCGACCGGCTTCACGGGCGTCTTCAACCCGCGCTTCCAGTTCTGCCACAGTGCCGACTTTCTGCTGTCCGGCCTCGACAATCACGTCACCGGCACGCAGACCTTTTTCAAAGGCCTCGGAGGCTTCGTCCACCTCGGTCACCGCGAGGCCAAGTACGCCATCGCCCGCGCCCAGTTCCTCGCGCAGTTCGTCGTCCAGAACCTGCAGCGTCAGACCGAGCATCTGCGTTGTGTCCGGCTCATCCGCGTCCGGAGCCGGAGCGGCGGCAGGTACAGCGCCCTCGGCCTCCTCGCGGCGTCCCAGCGTCACGCGCAGCACCTTGGATTTACCATCACGCAGGACAGTAACACGCACAGTCTCTCCGACCGGACTATTGCCCACACGGCGTACCAGCTCGCGGGTGTCTGCAACGGATTCGCCGGCAAAGCTGATGATCAGGTCGCCCGCTTCCATACCAGCCTCGCGCGCGGGACCCTCAGGCACATCTGTTACCAGCGCGCCGGAGGCTTCCTCGACGCCCATGGCCTCTGCCATATCCTCAGTCAGATCCTGGATGCGTACACCCAGCCAGCCGCGGCGTGTTTCGCCGAATTCCTTCAGCTGCGCCACAACGCGCGTCACCACATTCGATGCCATCGAAAAGCCAATACCGATCGAACCGCCATTGGGTGACAGGATCGCTGTGTTCACACCGATCACATCGCCGTCCATGTTAAAGAGCGGCCCACCGGAGTTGCCCCGGTTAATCGCCGCATCCGTCTGAATGTAGTCGTCATAGGTGCCGCTCAGCGCACGGTTCCGGGCCGATACAATACCGGCAGAGACCGAAAAGCCCTGACCCAGCGGGTTGCCCATGGCAATCACCCAGTCCCCCACACGGGCCGTGTTGCTGTCGCCGAAAGAAACGAAAGGCAGGGCTTCCTCCGCCTCGACTTTCAGCAGCGCGATGTCAGTGTTGGGGTCAGTGCCGATCACTTCGGCTTCGAGTTCTTCGCCATTGAAAAACTCGATCAGGATTTCGTCTGCGCCTTCGATTACGTGGTTGTTCGTAACAACAAAACCATCTTCGGAAATGACAAAACCCGAGCCCAGCGCGGAAGACCGGCGCGGGTTGTCCTCGTCACCGCCGCGGTCGCGGAAAAAATCCTCGAAAGGCGATCCTTCAGGCACGATGCCCTGCGGACCTGTGCGGCGCGACACCACGGTCGATGTTGTGATGTTCACCACCGACGGGCTGATTTTCTCAGCCAGCGGCGCAAGGCTTGCCTGTTGTGCCAGCGCCACCAGGGGGTGAATAAGCATGAATGCCAGCGTCAGAAACGCCAGTAAAATAACGCGCGGGTGCGCGTTGGGTGAAATAAATCCGGACAGAGATACCGCCTTGGGCTGCATGCGTTGCCTCCTCGCTCTCGTAAATGGCCGCTCGGGCCTCAGTTGCAAAATTTCCGCGACTGCGGTTCATCACTGCATGTAGGGTGACAGGGTTGCAACAACCAAGATGGGTCGCCGGTTCCCGGTTTCAACTATATGTGACCAACGCGTGAAATGCCGGTGACCTGACTGGCCCCGCATTCAGAGCCCCAGATGCAGCGCCAGCCAGACCAGAATCCCGCCCGAGACGACCACGAGCCAGCCGATCTGGCGCACCGCAGCTTCCGGCAGCGACCGCAGCATTTCCAGCATACGTTCCACAAGCGAAGGGGCCAGCGCATAGGCCAGCCCCTCCAGAATCATCACCAGCCCGAGGGCCAGAAGAAGGATGCTCACCGCTCGCCCTCTTCCGAACGTGCCCCCTGGTCGGAGCGCAGGTAATTGAAGAACTCAGAGTCCGGCGACAGCACCATTGTCGAGTTCTGCCCCTGCAATGCGCGTTCGTAGGCCGTGAGCGACCGGTAGAATTCAAAGAACTCCGGATCGGCGCCGAAAGCATCCGCGAAAATGGCGTTGCGTTCCGCGTCAGCCTGACCACGCACAATCTCAGCTTCACGCGTCGCATCAGAGGTCAGCTCGATAACCGTTCTGTCCGCCAGAGCACGCACCCGCTGGGCCGCTTCCTCACCACGGGCGATTTCGTCCGCCGCTTCCCGCTCACGTTCCGCACGCATACGCGCAAAGGTGGCATCAAGGTTCTGATCCGGCAGGTTTGTCTGCTTCAGACGCACGTCAACCACTTCCAGACCGAGGGGCAGCGCGCTCGCTCGGGCACGCGCGGTGATCCGCGCCATCAGGTCTGCCCTGTCCGCGGACAGAATGGTGTTGGACGTCACGCCATCAGAACCCAGAACCGCACGGATTGTCGGGTTCAGGATACCTTCCAGCCGGCGTTCCGCATCACGCAGACCGCCGATACCAACCGCCTGACGGAACTGAACAACGTCGGAGATGCGATACCGGGCAAAGGCGTCCACAACCAGACGACGGTCATCCGAAGGCGTTACCTCGGTCGGCTGCGTATCAAGCGACAGGATACGGTCGTCATAGCGCACCACTTCCTGAATGAACGGGACTTTAAAGGCCAGACCCGGATCTTCCTTGACCGATTTGATCTGTCCGAACTGCAGAACCAGAGCCTTCTCGCGTTCGTCCACGATGAAGACAGAGCTCAGGACACCGACAGCCGCAATCACGACCAGCGGGATCAGAAATTTGGAAGCACCCATCAGTTCGTCCCTCCGGTTGTCGAGCGGCGCAGTTCGTTCAGCGGCAGGTAAGGCACGATGCCCTGACCACCGGAACCACCGGCCTCGCTCTCGAGAATGATTTTGTCTACATCGCCCAGAACACGTTCCATCGTTTCCAGATAGAGACGTTTACGCGTCACTTCCGGCGCCTTGGCGTATTCCTCAAGCACGGATGTAAAACGCGCGGCCTCACCCTGGGCTTCGTTCACGACCTGTGCGCGGTAGGCTTCTGCCCGCTCAAGCTGGCTTGCGGCCTCACCACGCGCACCCGCTGTCACACGGTTTGCGTAGGCGTCCGCCTGACGCTCCAGACGGTCACGCTCCTGTTCCGCGGCCTGCACCTCACGGAAGCTGTCAATCACTTCGCGCGGCGGGTCGGCCTTGTCGAGGTTCAGACGCACGACATTCACGCCGCTGTCATAGGCATCAAGGGTGCCCTGGATCAGCTGTGCTGCTTCATCCGCAATCACCTGCCGGTCTCTGTTCAGAATGGGGGCAAGCTGGTTCCGGGCAATGACTTCGCGCATCGCCGATTCAGACACCGCTCGGATCGTTTCCTGCGGTTCCGCCAGATTAAACAGGAATTTCGCCGGATCGCTGATGTTCCAGACGACCTGGAAATCAATGTCGATGATGTTCTCGTCCGTGGTCAGCATCAGGCCCGTGCCGGACCGTGCCCCGATGTCCTCGGTCTGTTCGCGCGTCACCGGCAGCACTTCCGCTGTCACCAGCGGCCAGGGCGCAAAGTTCAGACCGGAATTACCGGTTGCATAGTATTCGCCGAGGAAGAGCTCAACAGACTGCTCTTCGGGCGCCACGGTGTAAAGGCTGGCCATCAGCCAGGCACCGACAGCACCGATCGCAATCAGACCGACCGTGCCGCGTGTCAGAGCCGGACCACCGCCGCCACCGCCACGCTGGCCGCCGCCACCGTTGCGGCCGCCGCCGTCTTTGCCGCCCATCAGGACCCGCAGACGTTCCTGACCCTTTTTGACCAGCTCATCGACATCCGGGATCTGGGGTCCGTCATTGCGGGGCCCGCGCGGTCCGCCGCCGCCGTCACCGCCCGATCCACCGTTCGGTCTGTCTCCGCCCGAATTTCCGCCGCCCCCCCAGGGGCCGCCATTGTTGCCAGCCATTAATTCTTTTTCCTTCCTCAACCGCCGTTACGCGACAAATGCATGCCATAGGTACGACGAAACGCGCGGAATTCAAGCCGTGCGCATCGGGTTCCGCATTGTCACGATCTCTTCGGACATTGTGGGGTGAACCGCAACCGTCCGGTCGAAGTCTTCCTTGGTCGCGCCCATCTTTACCGCGATCCCTGCCAGCTGGATCATTTCACCCGCGTTGGGCGCAACGATATGGCAGCCCAGCACCTTTCTGGTGGCCTTGGAGACAATGAGTTTCATCAGCACACGGTCCGGCCGGCCGGCAAAAGCCGTCTGCATCGGTCGGAAAGACGTGCAGTAAACTTCGACCGGTTCCTGATCGCGTGCGGCTTCTTCGCTCATGCCAACAGTGCCCATTTCGGGCTGCGTGAAGATGGCAGATGGAATCAGCTCGTGATCCACCGCCGTGGGTTCGCCGTGAAAGACGGTATTCACAAAGGCCATGCCCTCGCGGATCGCAACCGGCGTCAGGTTCACCCGGTCGGTCACATCGCCAATGGCATAGATCGACGGCACAGCAGTCTGGCTGTATTCGTCAACGATGATCTCGCCCCGTCGGCCCAGCTTCACGCCAGCTTCCTCAAGACCCATGTCATGGGTATTCGGGTCCCGACCGGTGGCAAAGAGCACCACGTCAAAGACTTCCTCGCTGCCGTTGGTGGATTTGACCCAGACAGGTCCGGAGGTTTCACCCGCCTCGCGGGTGTGCGCTGTTTCAGCCAGTTCACGCGCCATGCCACCCATTGCGGCGTCGCTGGGCGTGCCGGCGCCCGACAGGGAATGATCCGCATCCGCCGGGGCCATCTCTACAATGTTTGTACCGACCTTCAGATCGATACCCTTCTCGCGCATGGATTCAGCTACCAGTCCGCGCGCCTCATCGTCAAAGCCCCGCAGGATCTGCGCACCACGGTAATACTGCGTCACCTTCACGCCGAGGCCATTCATGATCCCCGCGAATTCACAGGCGATATAGCCGCCGCCCACGATCAGAATAGATTTCGGCAGTTCTTTCAGATGAAAGATGTCATCCGAGACAATGCCAAGCTGCGCATTTGGTATTTCCGGACGCACCGGATGCCCGCCTGTTGCCACGAGGATATGTTTCGCGGTCTTTTTCTCGCCGGTCGAGAGTTCGACCTCATGCGGGCCGGCGATCTTTGCCCGCGCATCAAAGGTCTCCACGCCGGAACCGGCCAGCAGATTGCGGTAAACCTGTTCCAGCCGGTTCAGCTCTTCGTTCAGACGGCCCTGAAACGACGACCAGTCAAAAGGCCCCTGCTGCAGGTCCCAGCCATAAGAGCGCGCATCATCCACAACATCGGCATATTCCGAAGCGAAAACCATCAGCTTTTTCGGCACGCAGCCGCGGATGACACAGGTGCCGCCGTAACGGTCATCTTCTGCCAACGCTACCTTTGCACCCGCCTCACCTGCGGCAACCCGTGCGGCACGCACGCCGCCTGATCCGCCACCGATGACAAAAAGATCATAGTCAAATTCGCTCATATCGGGGGCCTTTCAGGTATTGCGCCGCTCCGGGACGCTGTTTTGCATTTCTGTGTCGGGTTGCTGATCTGCAGTGCCGGTGGCCTGCGTGCAAGCTAGGTCACCGAACTGTGATCGGCTCAGTCAGACAGGTCCGAGAAAAGATTGTCGCCCTCTGCGAGATCCAGCTGTTCTGCGTCCACACGGCCTTCGGCGATATCGTGGATCTCAACCCGCCCGTCACCAAAGCCGATGATGACACGGTCGCAGATATCAATAAAGAGCCCGTTCTCGACCACACCCGGCATCTGGTTCAGGACCAGCGCCAGCTGGCGCGCGTTGCCGATCCGCTTGAGGTGCAGATCAAGGATGTGGTTGCCCTCGTCCGTCACAAAGGGCGTATCGCCATTCATGCGCAGCGCCGTTGAGCGGCCCAGCACATCCATCGATACTAGGGTCTCTTCGACCAGCGCCTGCGTGGTCTGCAGACCAAAGGGGA
This sequence comes from Roseobacter sp. S87, assembly GCF_055693285.1. Next base: position 144,262 of record NZ_JBVFTR010000004.1, on the reverse strand, counting down.
TCACTTCGATGGGCAGCGGGAATGCCCCCAGCGTGTCGACCTTTTTGCCTGCATCCGCGATGACGATCATCTGATCCGACGCGGTGGCTACAATCTTTTCCTGCAGCAGCGCGCCGCCGCCGCCCTTGATCAGGTTCAGCTCGCTGTCAAATTCGTCAGCACCGTCAATGGTCAGGTCCAGCCACCGGGCCTCATCCAGGGTCACCACCTCGATACCCACCTCACGGGCCAGTTCTGCGGTACGGGTGGATGTCGGAACGCCTTTGATCTTCAGCCCTTCGTCCCGGACCATCTCGCCCAGGCATTTGACCAGCCAGGCCGCTGTCGAACCGGTCCCCAGCCCCACTTTCATGCCGCTTTCAACGTATTGGGCAGCACGCTTTGCGGAAATGAACTTCGCTTTGTCGATCGGGGAGAGGTCAGAGGGCATTTCGCAGGTTCCTGTAACTGGCAGTCCCCGGCCTTATAGGAAACAAGTGCAGGCGGCGCGAGGCCTCATTTTTGGCCGCCGGCAGCGCAGATGCGGGCCCGCGCTCCGTCCGCTGCGCTTTTCTGTCACCCGGCGTCGTTTTCCGTCGCGCCCCCGTACCGATATGCACTATCTCCGCGGTATGGCTTCACCTTATCTCCTCCACTATGCGCCCGATAACGCCTCGCTGCCGGTCCGTCTTGTGCTGGAAGAACTGGGGGCAGCCTATGAGACTCGTCTTGTCGACCGCGCCGCAGGCGCCCAGCGCTCGCCTGAATATCTCGTGGTCAACCCCACAGGTCTGATCCCCGCGCTGGAAACGCCCGAAGGTATCATCTCTGAAACCGCCGCTATCCTGCTCTGGCTGGCCGACCGCCATGGAGCTCTGTTTCCCGCGCCGGACAACGCCGCACGCGGGACGCGGCTGCGCTGGTTGTTTTTTGCGTCCAACACCCTGCATGCCGAACTGCGCCGGCTTTTCTATGCTCACGTTTATGTCGGGCCCGGCGCTGCGGATCAGGCCCGCCTGCGTCAGTACTCCTGCACAGCGATCAATCGCCACCTGACCCTGCTGAATGATGCGATGCCTGTTGGTCACGAACCGGACATCCTCGACTGGTACACCTGCGCGATGCTGCGGTGGTGCGCGCTGTACCCGCGCGATTTTGACCGCAGCTGGTTTGACCTCACACAATTCCCTGCCCTGTACACCATGGCGTCGCACCTCGAAGACCGCGACAGCACCCGCGCGGCACAGGCCGCCGAAGGCCTGGGGCCCACACCGTTCACCGCACCCTGTGCGCCAGAACCACCCGAAGGGAGTGCTCTTTAGATGTTCCTGTCCGTTTTCGATATGTTCAAGGTGGGCATCGGCCCGTCTTCCTCTCACACCATGGGGCCCATGATGGCTGCAGCGCGCTTCCTGGACATGATGCGCGCCTCTCCTTTTGCGTTTCACGGGTTGCGCGCGTCGCTTCATGGCAGTCTCGCCTTCACCGGTGTTGGTCACGCAACGGACCGCGCGACGATCCTGGGCCTCGCAGGATTTGTGCCTGACACCTATGATGCAGACAAAGCCGAAGCTGTCCTGACGGAAATCCGCGCAACAGGCATGATCGAACCTGCGGGCCTGCAGCCAATGCGGTTTGCCCCGGCCAATGATCTGATCTTTGATTATGACAACCCGCTGCCCGGGCATGCCAACGGTATGATCCTGATGGCCACGGACGCGCAGGGCGACGTGACACTGCGCGAAACGTTTTATTCCATCGGCGGCGGGTTTGTGATGACAGAGGCCGAACTGGCCGCCGGTAAAGACACAGACGACGGCGCGCCTGTTCCGTTTCCTTTCAAATCCGCAGCCGAAATGCTGGAAATGTCCACAGCGTCAGGCAAAACCATTGCCCAGATGAAACGCGCCAACGAAGACAGCCGCGTCGGCCACGCAAATCTGCGCAGCGGCACCGCGCGCCTCTGGCAGGTGATGAACGACTGCATCGAACGGGGCCTGAGCAACGAGGGGACGCTTCCCGGCGGCCTGAACGTCAGGCGTCGCGCCAAAGGCATCCATGACAAACTGCTGGAAGAGCGCGGGATGAACCTGACCGCCCCGCATACGATCAATGACTGGATGAGCGTTTACGCGATGGCCGTGAACGAAGAGAACGCCGCCGGGGGTCAGGTGGTGACCGCCCCGACGAATGGGGCGGCAGGGGTGCTGCCCGCCACGCTGAAATACTATCTGGACCATGTGCCCGGCGCCTCGGAGGCCCACGTCGAGGACTTCCTTCTGACTGCGGCAGCCATCGGCGGGCTGGTCAAATACAATGCCTCGATCTCGGGGGCCGAGGCCGGCTGCCAGGCCGAAGTGGGCTCCGCTGCGGCCATGGCGGCCGCCGGGCTGTGTGCCGTGATGGGCGGCACACCGCAGCAGGTGGAAAACGCGGCGGAAATTGCACTCGAACATCACCTCGGCATGACCTGCGATCCCGTCAAGGGTCTCGTGCAGGTGCCCTGTATCGAACGCAATGGCCTCGGCGCGATCAAGGCCGTTTCAGCCGCGTCCCTGGCACTGCGCGGGGACGGCACGCACCTTGTGCCCCTCGACGCCTGTATTGAAACCATGCGCCAGACCGGGGCGGATATGTCCGAGAAGTACAAGGAAACCTCGCTGGGCGGGCTGGCCGTGAATATCCCCAACTGCTGACAGAACGGGCACCACTGAATGCCCGTTCAAAATACCTCAACCTTTGCTTGCAATAGCCACGGGCGCGCCGTAACGTCCGCCAATGTCCATGGACCGTCCCCTGCTTGGCATCATGCTGATGCTTGGTTTCTGCATTCTCGCGCCTGTCGGGGACGCGGTGGCGAAAATACTTGGCCAGACCGTACCCGTGGGTCAGCTTGTGATCGTCCGTTTTGCCGTCCAGGCTGTGGTGCTCGTGCCGCTTGTCCGGCTGACCGGCAGGGCGTGGAAAATGAACGGGCGTGTGTTTTCGCTGACTGTTCTGCGTACTGTGCTGCACATTGCAGGCATCGGCATGATGGTCACCGCACTCAAATACCTGCCCCTGGCCGACGCAATAGCCATCGCATTTGTCATGCCCTTCATCATGCTGATCCTCGGCCATTACGCGCTTGGTGAAGAGGTCGGCAGCCGCCGTATTGCGGCCTGTGCGGTAGGATTCGTTGGTACCCTTCTGGTTGTGCAGCCCAGTTTTGCCGCGGTGGGATGGCCCGCGCTTCTGCCGGTTGGTGTCGCGCTGAATTTTGCGTTTTTCATGCTGGTCACGCGGCAGATCGCGAAACAGACCGACCCCATCGGCCTTCAGGCCGTGAGCGGCGTCATTGCGGTACTGATTATGATCCCGGTTTTCGCGCTGTTTCAGGGCAGCAGTTTCGACCAGCTTCAGCTGATCGCCGTTTCCTCCATGGACTGGACGCTGTTGCTGAGCATCGGCCTTCTGGGCACCGCGGCTCACCTGCTGATGACCTGGTCGCTGCGCTATGCGCCCTCTGCCACACTTGCGCCGATGCAGTATCTGGAAATTCCCTTTGCCACGGTCATCGGGTTCATCGTCTTCGGCGATCTGCCCAACCCGATGGCAACAACCGGTATCGTCATAACGATGGCGGCAGGTCTTTATATCGTTCTGCGCGAGCGGGCCAGCGCGCGCGCTGCTGTTCAGGCCTGAGAAGCGCTGCCGCGACCATGCCCAGCGCCTCCCGGGGCAACAGACACAGCATGAACGGATCATCTGTTTCAAGCCCCACCGGGCCCGTCGCCCGGTTTGACGTGCCGGATCTCAGACCCGGCGCAAACTGCAGACCGTCAATCGGCCACTGCAGTCCTTCCGAGCGGCCCGTCACGGGCCCCATCGGGAACAGTGACACCCGGAGACCCGCGTCTGTGTCCAGGTTCAGACGGGGCGGACACAGAAAGACGATGTCCTCTTCACCGATAACAATGACCGGGCTGTCGCAGCGCACTGTCAATGTATGGAAAACAGCCAGCTGATGATCGATCCGCCCGCCGCAGAACCCGATGGCCAGAATGAGCGGGGCGTCGATGTTGCGCAGCGCCTTATCGAAATCGGTACTGTCCTGCTCAGCAATGTGGTGAATCCTGTCGGATGGTATCTGCTCCAGCGTTGCGGCAGGAACCGAATCCAGATCACCGATCACAGCCTTGGGCATCATGCCTGCAGCCAGTGCGGCCGCCGCACCACCATCTGCTGCAACACAATGCTTTGCCACAGTCTGTGCTGTGCTAAAGTCTGTGCGCCCGACCTGCCCACCGCCCACGAGAATAAGCGGTAGATCGCTGAAAAAGATGGAGTTTTTCACGAAAGCTTAACGCCCTTCACAGAAGTAAGACACAATGTCGCCACGAAATGATACGGAAATGATCACAGATTCGCACCGGTTTGGCATCCGCCATCATGGTAAATATCTTGTTGATAATCACTGAGGACGAGCATCCCATGATGAATAATAACAAGATACTTACAGTTTCATACGGCACATTTTCCTGCACCCTTGAAGGTTTTGACGACAGTTTTGATACCATGAAAGCGATCGCGGAATACTTCCGCGATCTGGCCGCCGATGACCGGTACTTTGGCGCTGAACCTCCGCAACCTGATGCCGAACTGCTGGCACGGATCGCCGAACGCGAAGTGTCGCGCCGCGTCGAAGCACGTGAACAGGACGGCAGGATCATGCTGAAGGCGCAGGACGGGGATGGCCTGGCTGCTGCACCCGAAAACAATGACGCACCGGCTGCGCCTGCAGCAGCTGCGGCAACTGCATCGGCAGCCGCCCCGCAGGTTATGCCCGAGCAGGAGCCGGCACCTGCAGACATCGCACCCACCGAAACGCCCGCCCCACAGCCTGCCGCATGGGCACCGGAACCCATCGCCACAGAAGCCGCGGTTGACCCCGCAATGCCGGCACCTGAGGAAGCATGGGTTCCGCCCGTCGCCGCAGAAACAGCGGAAGTCGCGGTTGCGGAAGCGCATGAAGCGCCCGCCCCTCTCGATATGGCATTCGACACCCCCACAGAGCCCACCGCCGAACCGGCACCGGCTGAAACCATTCCTGCTGCACCGGTTGAGGTGGCCGAAGATGCTGCGGCTTTCTTTGCTGACAGCCCTGCAGTCGAAGACACCTTCTTTGATGCCGATGCAAATGCACCCACGGAAGTGGAAATGCCCGGGTTTGTAACACCAGACACAGAAATCGCAGGCAAAGACGTCCCGCTGGCCGAAGACACAGGCATGGCGCGCTCCGAGAGCATTGCAGACCGGCTCGCCCGCATCCGTGCCGTGGTCTCGCGGCATGACGATGCCGATGCGGATGTTGACGTGGACTACGAGGAGGAAATCGCCGACAGTGCGCCGCCGCCTGTCGAATTTGCTGGCACGCCCATGCCGGATTTTTCCAGCGCTGACGAAGAATTCGAAGGCGTAACAGACCAGGACGAAACTGACACTCTCACGGCCGCGGCCGCTGGGATCGACGACGCATTTGCCGCAGATGAGGTTTCAGCCGATCTTTCCGATGCCACAGAGGACGTGACCGCAGACACCGGCGAAGATGAAGATGACCTCTCAGCGATGCTTCAGCGCATCGAAGCCGGGGGTCTGGCCGACGAAGACGCAGAAATGGAGCCGGAGACCGGTTCATCTGAGCAAACTGAACCTGAGCACTCAGCAGTGGCCGGTTTTGAAGACCTGGCTCAGGCGGAAGAAATCATTCACGTCGGGGAAATGGAGGATGTCAGAACAGATGAGACAGAATTCAGCACAGACAAAGACGAAAACCTCTTCGCACGGGACGACGCTGAGACGGAGGTGGTCGAGGAACCCTTCGACACGCCGGACGCGTTCATCCACGACGACGGAGCGGTAGTCGCGGAAGCAGCAGACGACGCCGGAGAACCGGAAGCCGCTGGTGGGGAGGATAGCAACGCCCCGGTCACTGCCCGTGTGATGAAAGTCAGCACCGAGGAGCTGGACGCCGCGCTGGAAAGCGGTGCGCTGGAGACTCTTGACGCGGACGCAGAGGAGGCCGGCGAAAGCATCGCTGACCGGCCGGCCGCCCGGGACACGCTGCCGGACATCGGCGAGGATGCAGGCGTAGATGTATCGCGTCTGATGGCCGAAGCGGATCATCAGATGGAAGAACCCGAGGGGGCAACACGCCGCAGCGCGTTTGCGCACCTGCGCGCCGCTGTTGCCGCCCGGTTTGCAGACAAATCCATGGATGCGGACGAAGAGAAGGGCCGCGCCGCCGCGGATGCTTACCGCAGCGATCTGGCCGAAGTGGTCAAACCGCGCCGCCCGGTTGCGGACGGACCGACACGCACGGACCGGCCCGAGACATCGCAGACCGCACCTCTGAAACTGGTCGCAGAACAGCGCATCAGCGATGATGAAACACCGGCGGCACCAGTGGCACCGCGCCGCGTTGCCGCGGCTTTCGCTGATGATGCCGACATGGCGTCTGACACCGGCTTTGCAGCCTTTGCCGAAGAAGTGGGTGCCACGAAACTGCCGGAGCTGCTCGAAGCAGCCGCAGCCTACATGGCGTTTGTTGAGGGGCAGGAGCAGTTCTCGCGCCCGCAGCTGATGACACGCGTGCGCCAGGCCGAGGGGGGCGACTGCACCCGCGAGGATGGTCTGCGCAGCTTTGGCCAGCTTTTGCGCGCCGGTAAAATCGAAAAAATGCAGGGAGGCCGCTTTGCCGCCTCAGATGCAATCGGGTACCGCCCGGACGAACGCGCCGCAGGCTGAACCAATATCTTATGACCCTGGAGTGAAGCGGCGGGCCCCGTCCCGCCGTTTTGCGTCAGGCGCCGCCGTCCGGCCCGTCCGGATCCGCCTGCCCGATCCCGCGGAACACCGCCCGCAGCGGAATCGCCCACAGCACGCCCAGACCCACATAGATCAGCAGCTCCACCAGAATGGAGGGCCGGTCCATCAGGCTCACCAGAGACACCGCGATAATAATATAGAGCGGCAGCCCGATCAGCAGGATCAGCAGCGACAGCCGCCGGCGGGTCTTGTACGTCATGTCACACCTCAGTCAGAGAAGGGATCCGTGACGAGAATCGTATCATCCCGCTCCGGCGAGGTAGAAAGTAGAGCGACCGGACAGTCGATCAACTCTTCCACGCGGCGCACGTATTTGATCGCATTGGCCGGCAGGTCAGCCCAACTGCGCGCGCCCTCGGTGCTCTCGGACCAGCCGGGCATCTCTTCATAGATGGGGGTGCAGCGTGCCTGATGATCGGCGGCCGTGGGCAGATAATCCACCCGGTTCCCGTCCAGTTCATAGCCCACACAGATTTTCAGCGTCTCAAACCCGTCGAGCACGTCGAGCTTGGTCAGGGCAATCCCGTTCACGCCGGATGTCGCACAGGTCTGGCGAACCAGCACCGCATCGAACCAGCCGCAACGGCGTTTGCGGCCTGTGACCGTGCCGAATTCGTGACCCCGTTCGCCGAGGCGCTGACCGTCCGCATCATCAAGCTCCGACGGGAACGGCCCCTCGCCCACGCGGGTCGTATAGGCCTTCACGATGCCCAGCACATAGTCGATTGACCCCGGACCGATGCCCACACCCGTGGCCGCCTGTCCCGCGATGACATTGGACGAGGTCACAAACGGATAGGTGCCGAAATCGATGTCGAGCAGCGCGCCCTGCGCCCCTTCAAACAGGATACGCCGGCCGGCTTTTCTCTTTTCGTTCAGCACCTTCCAGACAGGTGCAGCGTATTTCAGAATTTCGGGTGCCACTTCGCTCAGCTGCGCAAGCAGCGCGTCGCGGTCCACGGGCTCAATGCCCAGGCCGCGGCGCAGCGGGTCGTGATGCTGCAACGCGCGGTCCACGCGCGCCTCCAGTGTGGCAGGGTCTGCAAGGTCCGCCACCCGCACCGACCGGCGGCCCACTTTGTCCTCATAGGCCGGGCCGATGCCGCGCCCGGTTGTGCCGATCTTGGTGCCCTTGCTGGCGGCTTCTTCGCGCGCCCGGTCCAGCTCGCCGTGGATTGGCAGGATAAGCGGCGTGTTCTCGGCAATCATCAGCGTCTCAGGCGTGATATCCACACCCTGCCCCCGGATCGTGTCGATCTCGCCCAGCAGATGCCACGGGTCCAGCACCACGCCGTTGCCGATGACAGACAGCTTCCCGCCCCGCACCACACCCGACGGCAGCGCGTTCAGTTTATAAACCTTGCCGTCGATCACCAGGGTATGGCCCGCGTTGTGCCCGCCCTGAAACCGCGCGATCACATCCGCACGTTCGCTGAGCCAGTCAACGATTTTGCCTTTTCCCTCATCGCCCCACTGGGCGCCGACAACGACAACATTGGCCATGGCGGGTCCTTTTCATCCGGGTTAAACCGGCGCCGGTATACCTGGCCCGCCGCCGGTGTGCCATGGACTTTTTGACCCGGTCCGCGGATATTTCCGCAGAGGCAAGAGAGGCAGCGTTAAGATATGGATTTGATGGGATTTCTGACCCGCTGGCTCTGCGCGCTCATCCTGCTGGCCGCGACTTTCAACCCGACGCAATACAATTATATCCGCTGGGTACAGGATTATGGCGGCCAGAATCTCTCGGTCGCGGTGCTGGCCGGTCTGCTGCTGACAGTGGGCTACATCATCTATCTGCGCGCCACGCTGCGTTCGATCGGTGGTCTTGGGATGACACTGGTCCTTGCTATCTTTGCGGCTTCCGTCTGGGTGCTACGCGATCTGGGATTGGTTGATCTGGATAAACCGGGGCTAAACGTCTGGCTGGGGCTTGCAGCACTGTCGCTGGTGCTGGGTATCGGCCTGAGCTGGAGCCACGTGCGCCGCGCGCTTTCCGGCCAGGCGGATATGGACGACGTGGACGAATGACGCAGACCGTGGCAGACTGTGCGGCATGACACGCAGAACCGACCGCCCCGAAGATTTCCAGAAGTTCTACTACGCCAAAGTGGGCCTGGGCGAAGGCTGCGGCTGCGCCGAGCGTGTCATCGACATGCATGAATTTGACCGCCAGGCAGGACGCCCGAAACTGCGCCTGCCGCTAATGCCAGCCCGTGGCAGTTTCAGGCGGTTTCTGCAAAAGGCCGGGCTGACCTCCCGCCCTGCGCGCCCGGACGATAGCCTCTGACAGCATACCGGAAACCCGGTTCAGCACGGAATGCATTGAAACCTGTGGGTTCATGCAGCGCTCCGAAAACCAGGGGCTTCGCCTGATGCTTTAAAGCCGCACCGGCGCACCATGAGGCGTGCGCAGATAGGCGGCCTCCCAGGCGGCTTTCATCTTCTGCAGTTCCGCCGCACCGGCCATCCCGCGCTCCCCCAGAAAGGCTTCCAGCGTTTCCAGCCAGGCATCGAAATAATCCGCGCCACCGTCCAGTTCCCGCGACAGCCCGTGGCGTTTCAGCGTGGCGCCGAAGGCCGCCGCCCAGTCGGCCCAGGCAAAATGCCCCGCTTCATTCAGATGCACGGTCAGTGCAAAAATCTGCGCGTGCCAGGGTTCGGAAAAGACCGGCTCAGGGCGGCTCATGGCGCTGCCGCGAGGTAGCTCTGCCAGAGGTCCAGCACGACCTCATCGCGCGGATGCTCCGGATGCGCCCAGAGCTCGGATGCCGGAAAGGCCACCGCATAAAGCGGCTCTGCCGCGTCGCCCAGCCTGTGGGCGGAACTGTCCGGCAGGATATGCGTGCCATGGTACCGAACAATCCGGCCCCGCGCGCCGGCGGCATAGACCGGCAGGCGTGTGTGCCCGCCATCGACCAGCGTGTTGGCAGCGATATTGCGCGTCACAACCGCGTCTCCGGGGCCAAAAACCGGCGCGATATCACTGGGCCGGTCCGCCGGTCCACCGGCGGCCAGAACGCCGGGAACCGCATCCGCCTTCATCGCTTTGTGTGCAAGCGGACTTTCTGTGGCCGCCCCCCTGCCAGCTCTTCGGTGCTGACAACGCCGGTGCCGGCCAGGAGATCCGCAAGGCCCGCCATCCATTTCTCGTAATAGGAAAACCGCGCGTAGTCCGTGGGCGCCAGACATTCGCGTGCATGGCGGGAGACATCGATGTTCCATTTGCCCAGCGCCCCACAGGCCAGCGTCACCGCAAGTGCGCGGGCGTGCCAGTCTTCGTGAAAAACCTCGCCCTCCGCTTCCGGGATCACCGGGCCGTCACCAAAACGGCCGCCCATATCATGCGGCCGGGTCACGGGGTCACCGCCAGGCCGGTGCCGATCATGCTGTCCCGTGTCACCAGCGCCATCAGGTCGTCCTCACTCATGCCATCGGTGCCCGCGGGGCACTGCGGGATCACAAGATACCGGACCTCTGCGGTGGAATCCCAGACGCGCACGGCGGTATCCTCGGGCAGTGTCACGCCAAATTCGGCCAGAACTTTACGCGGCTCGCGCACGGCGCGTGCTCGGTAGGCGTCAGATTTGTACCAGGTCGGCGGAATACCCAGCAGCGGCCACGGATAGCAGCTGCACAGGGTGCACACGACCATGTTATGTGTCTCATCGGTGTTTTCCACCGCCACCATGTGTTCACCCTGCCGGCCATAGAAACCCATCTCCGCCACAACGGGCGTTGCATCCTCCAGCAGGGCCGCGCGGAAATCCGCGTCCGTCCAGGCACGCGCCACGACCCGGGCGCCATTTCGCGGGCCGATCCGGTTCTCATAGGTGTCGATGATTTCGTCCAGGGCCGCAGGATCAATCAGCCCTTTCTGCGTCAGAAGCGTCTCAAGCGCGCGCACGCGCAGCGCAGGATCAGAGGGCAGACGGTCGTGCGGGTGGTCATGGTGATCGTGGGGCATGGCGGCATCATTGCCCGGCCCTCTGCCCATGTCCAGCGCGGAACCCCCCACAGTTGCGTGATATTTTCTGCAACCTGAACGGGCACTTTTGTGGTATACTCAGACCAAGAAGTGAGTCTGCTGCGCCTCAGTTCCAGGATAACCCTCTTAGTTGCGCGCATGTGAGCACCGCTTCGCCAGACCGTCGCCTCCGTGCGGCGGTTTTCGGTGTCCGGGAAAGCGTCAGCGCAGGCCGATCCTCCCTTGCGGCGCGGGGCAAACTTGCCTAGATAGCGCGCAGGCTAATTCGAAATCTGCAGGTCTCAATGGAAAACGTCGTCCTGATCGTCCACCTTATTCTTGCGCTCGCGCTCATTGCGGTGGTGCTGCTGCAGCGCTCCGAAGGTGGTGGGCTCGGTATGGGCGGCGGTGGCGGCGGCGCCGTCTCCGGGCGGGCTGCGGCAACCGCGCTTGGCAAAGTGACCTGGATGCTGGCCATCGCCTTTATCTGCACGTCGATCACGCTGACCATCTTCGCCGCTGAGAATGCGACCGGATCGTCGGTTGTTGACCGGCTTGGCGTGGCAGCGCCCCCTCGGCGGACAACAGCGCGCCTGCAGCGCCCGAAGGCGATGATCTGCTGCCACCGGCGCAGGGTGACAACGCTCCGCTGGTTCCGACCCTCGATTAACCTGAGTTAACTACACTTTGCGGCATGGCCGGAATTCGCAACATGATGTTGCGGTTCGCCTTGCCATTGCCGCGCGAATCCTGATACACTTAAGTCCCGTGGTGCTGTGAAGATTCATGGCTGATCCGGGCCTTTTCAGACAGGCCTCAACAGACGCACGGGAGCATCGTTACATGGCGCGTTACATCTTTATCACCGGCGGTGTGGTCTCCAGCCTTGGCAAGGGTCTGGCCTCCGCGGCACTCGGTGCGCTGCTCCAGGCCCGTGGCTTCTCGGTTCGTCTGCGCAAGCTCGATCCCTATCTGAACGTCGACCCCGGCACCATGTCACCCTTCGAGCACGGTGAGGTTTTCGTGACCGATGATGGTGCCGAAACCGACTTGGATCTCGGGCATTATGAACGGTTCACCGGCGTACCCGCGCGTATGACGGATTCGGTCTCCTCCGGCCGCATCTATTCCAACGTGCTCGAAAAAGAACGGCGCGGCGATTATCTGGGCAAAACGATCCAGGTCGTCCCGCACGTCACAAATGAGATCAAATCCTTTCTTGATGTGGGCGGTGACGAGGTCGATTTCATGCTCTGCGAGATCGGCGGCACCGTAGGCGACATCGAAGGCCTGCCCTTCTTTGAGGCCATTCGCCAGTACAGCCATGACAAACCGCGCGGCCAGTGCATCTTTATGCATCTGACGCTGCTGCCCTGGCTGGCGGCCTCGGGCGAGCTGAAAACCAAACCCACGCAGCACTCCGTCAAGGAACTGCAGTCGATCGGGATCGCGCCCGATATTCTGGTCTGCCGCTCGGAACAGCCGATCCCGGAAAAGGAACGCGAAAAAATCGCGCTCTTCTGCAATGTGCGTAAAGAGGCCGTGGTCGCCGCCTATGACCTCAAAACGATCTATGACGCGCCGCTGGCCTATCACGAACAGGGGCTCGACCAGGCGGTGCTGGACGCCTTTGATATCTCGCCCGCGCCGAAGCCGGACATGACGGTCTGGCATGATGTCTCGGACCGGGTGCACAACCCCGAAGGCGAGGTGCGCGTGGCCATTGTCGGCAAATACACGCAGCTTGAAGACGCCTATAAATCCATCGCCGAGGCCCTGACCCACGGCGGCATGGCCAACCGCGTGAAGGTGCGGGTCGAATGGGTCGATGCAGAGATTTTCGACACCGCTGATGATGTGGCCCCGCACCTCGAAGGGTTCCATGCCATCCTCGTGCCGGGCGGGTTCGGCGAACGCGGGACCGAAGGCAAGATCAAAGCCGCGCAATACGCCCGTGAAAACAACGTCCCCTACCTGGGCATCTGTCTGGGCATGCAGATGGCCGTGATCGAGGCCGCGCGCAACGTGGCTGACATCAAATCCGCAGGCTCCGAGGAATTCGACCACGAAGCGGGTAAAAAGCGTTTTGAGCCGGTGGTTTATCACCTCAAGGAATGGGTCCAGGGCAACGCCAAGGTCAGCCGCAAGGTCGGTGACGACAAGGGCGGCACCATGCGTCTGGGGGCCTATGATGCGGTGCTCAGCGAAGGCTCGAAAGTTGCCGAAGTCTACGGCTCCACCACCATCGACGAGCGGCACCGCCACCGCTATGAGGTCGACATCAAATACCGCGACAAGCTCGAAGAGGCGGGCCTGGTGTTCTCCGGCATGTCACCCGATGGCAAACTGCCCGAGATCATTGAATGGCCGGATCACCCCTGGTTCATCGGCGTCCAGTTCCACCCGGAACTGAAATCCAAACCCTTTGATCCGCATCCGCTGTTCCGCGACTTTGTGCGCGCAGCCAAGGAAATATCACGTCTCGTGTGACCGTCCGCCCGCAAAAAGCGCCGCGTCAGTCGGCGCTTTCCACCGGGTTTTTCAGAAACTGCATCGGTTTTTCGCCCGGTTTCAGCAGCTGCTGCATCACCGCTTTTGCCAGAAAGCGCCCGGCGTCGCTGACATCCTCGAACTCAACCATAATGTCCTGTCGGAACATCCTGAGGATCGGCACCACCTCTTTGGACAGCACGTCGATGTCCTGGCCCAGACGTCTGCCCTGCTCTTCAATGGCGACAATCGCGGCAATGGCGGTGCGCGATGACGTACAGATGATCGCATCCACCTCGGGCGACCGGGACAACCGCTGCCTGATCCAGTGGCGGATCTCATCGGAGGGCCGGTCGCTGTCCACGTTCTCGGCAATCCGGTAGCTGATATCCAGATCCCGGCCATGGTCGCGCAGCCCGCGTATCATGTCCTGGGCGTAGTTCTGGTTCGTGGGTGGCAGGATCGCATGCACGTTGCGCCGGTTGCGCGCCGCCAGCCGCCTCAGTGCCACACCCATGAAAGCGTTGTTGTCATAGTCGTAATAGGCATGCCGGTCGCACCATTTCGTCCGGCCATGCGTGGCAAAGGGGAACCCCTGCTGCAGCAGATATTCCACACGCGGGTCCTCCGGTTCGGTCATGTTGAAAATCACCGCATCCGCGGATCGTGTCTCGACGATATAGCGGATCGAACGCAGCGAATCCTCATCCGGAAACCAGGGCAGCACATTGAGGTGAAACCGCGTGCCGCGGAGCTCCTGTGCGATAGAATTCGTCAGTTTCGACGTATTGTTGATCACATCAACTTCGGCCGGAACCACCAGCGTGATGACATTCGTGCGCCCCGTTCTGAGGCGGACACCGGCACGGTTCGGCACATAGCCGATGCCCGTCGCGATACGGCGCACCAGCTCCTTGGTCTCCTGCCCGATGTCAGGCGCGTCGCCCAGCGCGCGCGACACCGTGGCCACGGCCAAGCCACTGATACGTGATATGGTTTTCAGTGTCGGCCGCTCGCCCGGCTGCACAAGAGCCATCATCTCTTCGGCGCTCAACAGGCCAGCTTCACGTGTGCTGCGTTTCATCAGTTCCCCCCGCTGACCGGACTTTAGCCCGAAGCAATCCGCTCTGCACCCCGTGCAGGCACGAAACTTTCCGGTCGCGCCTCACAACTATAAAGGTCCCAAAAAAATGCTTGCAAGGATTTTCTATAACGATATAGATTTTTACTATAACGTTATAGCCTTGGGAGGATGGTCTATGAAACGGATATCGAAACTGCTTGCAGCGACGGCAATTGTCGCCGCGTCCGGCGCATCAGCAACAGAGCTGGAAGTCATGCACTGGTGGACATCCGGTGGCGAAGCCGCCGCGGTGACAGAGATTGCCAATGCGTTCAACGCATCCGGCAACACATGGGTCGATGCGGCCATCGCCGGCGGTGACAATGCGCGCCCGGTCATGGTCAGCCGGATCGTCGGCGGCGACCCGATGGGCGCGTTCCAGTTCAACCATGGTCGTCAGGCCGAGGAGCTGATCGAGGCAGGCCTGCTGCGCGATATCACGGACATTGCTGAGGCTGAAGGCTGGACAGAGCTGGTGAACCCGCCGTCCCTGCTGGCGTCCTGCACTGTGGACGGCCGCATTTACTGCGCCCCTGTGAACATCCACTCCTGGCAGTGGCTGTGGGTCAGCCACAAAGCCTATGAGGACGCGGGCGTGCCCGTGCCGACCAACTGGACCGAATTTGTAGGCTCAGCAGATGCGCTCGAGGCGGCAGGCAAGATCCCGATGGCCATGGGGCAGCAGGGCTGGCAACAGGCCGGTGCCTTCAGCGTGCTGATTGCAAGCCTGCTGCCGAGCGAAATTTACACTAAAGTTTACGGCGACAAGGACACTGCCGTGGCCGGTGGCCCCGAAGTCGCCAGCGTGTTCAAAGCTGCCGATGATGCGCGCAGCATGGCCGCCAACTCCAACGTGCAGAACTGGAATGATGCCACTGCGATGGTGATCAAGGGCGATGCCGGTGGTCAGATCATGGGCGACTGGGCGCAGGGCGAAATGGCCGTAGCGCAGGTCACCGCAGGTGAGGATTACAGCTGTCTGCCCGGTCTGGGCATGAACCCGCGCCTGTCCACAGGCGGTGATGCCTTCTATTTCCCCGTGCTCTCGGACGAAGATCAGATCGCGGCTCAGACGGAACTGGCGCGGCTGATGCTCAGACCGGAAACACAGGTGGCCTTCAACCTGAAAAAAGGGTCTCTGCCGGTGCGCGGTGACGTGAACCTGGATGCAGCCAATGACTGCATGGCCAAGGGCCTTGATCTGCTGAAAGCCGGCGCGCTCCTGCCGGACACCAACCAGCTGGTGACACCCGACACGCAGGATCAGCTCAAGACGCTCTTCACTGAGTTCTTCGCTGACGCGTCGATGTCGCCCGAGGACGCTCAGGCCGAGTTTGTCAAAATCATCGACCGGGCCGACTGATCCCGACCCCGTCTGCGGACGTGCCGGTGGGGCATGTCCGCAGACAGTTTCACAGCCGATGGGAGAGGGCCGATGGCTTCACAGCGCCCGAACCGGCTGTTCCGCAATCTGAACGCAAAAATCGCCTCGATCCCGATGATCGTGACAGCCCTTTTTGTCTTCGTCGGCGGCACAGCCTGGACCATAGTCTACAGCTTCACCGGTTCCGGTCTGCTCCCGCGCCTCAAGTGGGTGGGCTTTGACCAGTACGAACGGCTGTGGAGCACCAAGAAATGGCTGGTCGCCATTGAAAACCTGGCCATTTACGGGGTCTGCATGCTAGTGCTGGTCTTTGTGATCGGCTTTGTGCTCGCCGCCCTGATCGACCAGAAAATCCGCTTTGAGAATACAATCCGCACCGTCATCCTCTACCCCTATGCGCTCAGCTTTGTGGTCACGGGGCTGGTCTGGCAATGGATCCTGAACCCCGAGTTCGGCGTCGAGAGCATCGTGCGCGGCATGGGCTGGGAAAGCTTTAACTTCGATCCGCTCTACAACGCCCAGATTGCCATCTTTGGGGTACTGATCGCGGGGCTGTGGCAGGGCAGCGGCCTGGTGATGGTCCTGATGCTGGCGGGCCTGCGCGGCATCGACCAGGAGGTCTGGAAAGCCGCGCGCGTGGACGGCATTCCCTCCTGGAAAACCTATATCTTTGTGGTCATCCCGATGATGCGCCCGGTGTTTGTGACAACGCTCGTGCTGACCGTGACCGGCATCGTCAAACTCTACGACCTGATCGTCGCACAGACCAGCGGCGGGCCCGGCATCGCCACAGAGGTGCCCGCCAAATACGTCTACGACATGATGTTCGGCGCCAACAATCTCGGCCAGGGCTTTGCCGCGTCCACGATGATGCTCGTGACCGTGGCGCTGGTGGTCATCCCCTGGGCCATCCTCGAATTCGGCGGAGGCAGGAAACATGGCTGATCTCTCCAGACCCGTGCTCGAAGGCCCGCAGGGCCCGAAACCCACCCGCGCCCTGTCGCGCCGCAACATTTTTCTGTATGGTACGCTATTCGTGGTGGCCGCCTATTATGCGCTGCCGCTCTACATCATGATCGTGACCTCGCTGAAGGGCATGCCCGAAATCCGCGTCGGCAATATCTTTGCCCCGCCGCTCGAAGTGACCTTTGAACCCTGGGTCAAAGCCTGGTCCGAGGCCTGCACCGGCCTGAGCTGCGAGGGTCTGAGCGCCGGCTTCTGGAACTCCGTGAAAATCACCATTCCCTCGGTGCTGCTGTCGATTATCATTGCCTCGGTCAACGGCTACGCGCTGGCGAACTGGCGGTTCAGAGGGGCCAACGCCTTCTTCACCGTGCTGATTTTCGGGGCCTTTATCCCCTATCAGATCATGCTCTACCCCATCGTGATCATGCTGCGCGAGGTTGGGCTTTACGGGTCACTCACCGGCCTCGTGATCGTGCACACCATCTTTGGCATGCCCATTCTGACGCTGCTCTTCCGGAACTATTTCACCTCGCTGCCCGAAGAACTCTTCAAGGCCGCCCGCGTGGATGGTGCCGGGTTCTGGGGCATCTACTTCCGCATCATGCTGCCCATGTCGGTGCCAATCTTCACCGTGGCGGTCATCCTGCAGATCACCGGCATCTGGAACGATTTCCTGTTCGGCGTGGTCTACACCGGCCCGGATGCCTATCCGATGACCGTGCAGCTCAACAACATCGTCAACTCAAGCCAGGGCGTGAAGGAATACAACGTCAATATGGCCGCGACCATCATTACCGGTCTCGTGCCGCTGACCATCTACTTCGTCTCCGGAAAACTCTTCGTCCGCGGCATCGCTGCTGGCGCTGTCAAAGGGTAACGCCACATGACCAACTCAGTGGAAATCAAAAACCTCGATCTGGCCTTCGGCGCCGTCAAAGTGCTGCAGGACCTGAACCTGGAAATCAGCAAGGGCGAGTTCCTGGTGCTTCTGGGCTCGTCAGGCTGCGGGAAATCAACACTACTAAACTGCATCGCCGGTCTGCTGGATGTGACCGCCGGACAGCTCTTTATCAACGGCCAGAACGTAACATGGGCGGAGCCCTCTGAACGGGGCATCGGCATGGTTTTCCAGTCCTACGCGCTTTACCCGCAGATGACGGTCGAAGGAAATCTGACCTTTGGTCTGAAGAACGCAAAACTGCCCAAAGACGAGATCAGAAAGCGGGTCAAAAGGGCCTCGGAAATCCTCCAGATCGAGCCGCTGCTCAAACGCAAACCGGCAGCCCTGTCAGGTGGCCAGCGCCAGCGGGTCGCCATCGGCCGCGCGCTGGTGCGCGATGTGGATGTCTTTCTTTTTGATGAGCCGCTGTCGAACCTGGATGCCAAGCTGCGCGCGGATCTGCGCGTCGAGATCAAGCGGCTGCACCAGAATCTCGGCAACACAATGATCTACGTCACCCATGACCAGATCGAGGCGATGACACTGGCCGACCGGATCGCAATCATGCGCGACGGGCAGATCATGCAACTGGCCTCGCCCGAGGAAATCTACTGCCGGCCCGTGAACCGTTATGTGGCGGGTTTTATCGGGTCGCCGTCGATGAATTTCCTCGAAGGCACAATCCGGGGCGGTCATTTTGAGGTGGGCGGGCTGTCCGTGCCTCTGTCCGCGTATGAATTCTCCGGGCCAGTGACCGACGGCCCCGCCACACTTGGCATCCGGCCCGAGCACATTGTGACCGGCGAGCTGGTGGGTAATGCGCCCTGGCAGAACGAGGTGACCGTCAGCCTGATTGAGCCCACCGGGTCCGACACGCTGGTCGACTGCGACGTTGCGGGTCACCCCTTCCGTGTCCGCATGGAAGGTCAGGCCCGGGTCAGCATGGGCGAAACCATCACGATCGGCGTTGATCCGTCACGGGCCTCGCTTTTTGACACCAAAACCGAACTGAGGCTCTGACACGTCAGCAGCCTTTCACCCGACCGGCCCCGCGCCGGCACCATTCAGGAGGACAGCACATGGCTGCCATTTCTTATCAGCTCTACTCCTCGCGCAACTGGGATGTGGCGGAAACCTTCGCCATGCTCGCAGATCTGGGCGTCAAAGAGGTTGAGGGCTTCGGCCCCTACTTTGAGGATCCGGCCCGGACCCGTGCTTTGCTGGATGCACACGGCATGACCATGCCAACCGCGCATTTCGCACTCGACCTGGTAGAGGCTGACCCGGAAAAGGTGATCAGCATCGCGCAGACCATCGGCATCGAAACGGTGATCATCCCCTATCTGGCCGCTGAAAACCGCCCCGACACCGTTGATGGCTGGAAAGCATTCGGCGCACGTGTTGCGGCGGCCAGCAAACCGGTGCGCGCGGCAGGCCTCGGCTTTGCCTGGCACAACCATGACTTTGAAATGGTCCCCGTCGACGGCCACATGCCCCTTGATCTGATTGCGGCGGCCTCCGACGACATCCAGATCGAACTGGATCTCGCCTGGGTACATGTCGCGGGCGAAGACCCGGTGGCCTGGGTGCGTCGCTTCGCCGGACGCCTGGCTGCCGTTCACGTCAAGGACGTGGCGCAGAGCGGCGAAAACACGGACGAGGACGGCTGGGCCGATGTCGGTTTCGGCATCATGGACTGGCCCGCGATCAAGGCGGAAATGGATGCGGCGGGCGTGTCACGTTACGTGATCGAGCACGACAATCCGAACGACCACAAACGTATGGCGTCGCGGTCTCTCGCGAGCGTTCAGGCATTCTGAGGGAAATATCATGCAGGAATTCGGTGTCGGTATTATCGGCTGCGGCATTATTTCGGCCGCCTATCTGAGGCTCGCGGGGCAGTTCAGGCATCTGGACATCCGGGCGGTTGCGGATCTCAACCCGGACGCCGCAGAGGCTCGTGCGCAGGAATTCGGCGTCCGCGCCGAAACGGTCGAGGGCCTTCTGGCCGCAGGGGACATCGACATCGTTATCAACCTGACCGTGCCGAACGCTCATTTCGCCGTGACAAAGCAGATCCTGGAGCACGGCAAACACGCCTATTCGGAAAAACCCTTCGTGCTGACGCTCGAAGAGGGTGAAACGCTCCGTCAGCTTGCCGCTGAAAAAGGCCTGCGGGTGGGCTCTGCGCCGGATACCTTTCTGGGTGGCGCGCATCAGACCGCGCGGGCAGCGCTCGACGCCGGACAGGTGGGTCAGGTTGTCGGCGGCACCTGTCATGTAATGTCCCACGGGATGGAGGCCTGGCACCCGAACCCGGATTTCTTCTTTCAGCCCGGCGGCGGGCCGATCCTCGATCTGGGCCCCTACTACATCTCGAACCTGGTGCAGCTGGCAGGCCCGGTCAGCGCCGTGACCGCCATGGCCTCCACCAGCTTTGCCACCCGCGTCATCGGCAACGGCCCGCGCGAGGGCGAGGAAATCCCCGTCGACACGCCCACCAACATCCACGCCGTGCTGGAGTTTCAGAACGGGGCTGTGATCACCTTTGGTGCAAGCTGGGATGTCTGGGCACACCGCCATGAGAACATGGAACTTTACGGCACCACGGGCTCGCTTTATGTGCCCGACCCGAACTTCTTTGGCGGCAATGTCCTGATCACCGGCCAGGGGGCTGATACCGAAACGCTGGACCACGACGACCACCCTTTCTCTGTTCCCAATGAGACCCATGGCGGCAACATTCCGCGCGCCAATTACCGCTGTGCCGGGCTGGCGGACATGGCCGCTGCCATTCATGAGGACAGACCGCACCGCTGCAGCCTTGAGCTTGCGACCCATGTGGTCGAGGTCATGAACAAAATCCTGCAGTCCGCTCAGACGCGCAGCTGCCTCGAAATGACCACAACCTGCGAAAGGCCGGCGCCCCTGTCAGCGGAGGACGCCCGGGCGCTGCTGCGCTGACAGCGCCGCAGCGCCCGGCGCCAAACCGGCTTGCCCGCAGGGGCGTGGCGGCCCTATGCTTCCCCGCACCGGGGGTGCCGGTCTGAAGGACATCGTTGAAACCGCAGATACCACAGAAAACCGTCGAGAAATGGCAGCGCATCGTTGACCTGATTGCGCGGGTGGCTGAGGTGCCCGCCAGTCTCGTGATGCGCACCGATGCGCCGCATCATTCGGTATTCGTCACCAGCCAGAGCGAAAACAACCCCTACCAGGTCGGATGCCGTTTCACCCTGAACGAAAAGCTCTACTGCTACGGCGTGCTGCAGAACGACGGGGAGCTCTTTGTCGAGGACGCCACCTGTGATCCGGACTGGGCGGATAACGACGACATGGAACACGGGATGTCCTTTTACATCGGCTACCCGCTGAAATGGCCCGATGGCGCGGTCTTCGGAACAATCTGCGTGCTTGATTCACGGCGCAACCGGCGGGCCACCCTGTTCCGTGAGGGCCTGAAGGAATTCGCGGGCGTGATCGAATCCGATCTGGAACTCTTTACCGAAATCTCCCGGCGCACGGCACTGGAGGCGGAATTGCAGACCACGCTGGACGAGCTGGAACAAAGGGTCACGCGCCGCACCGCTGATCTCGAAGAGGCCAACACCGCCCTGCGCGTACTGCTGGGCAGCCTCGAAAAGGCTCGCGAGGAATACGACCTGAAACTGCTGCGCCAGATCAAGGGCCTGGTGCTGCCGCATATGTCCCGCCTGCGCATCCGGCTGGGCGATGATCCGGTGGGCACGGCCAGTCTCGACATGATCGAAGAGCAGCTCAACGCCATCACCACCAGCGTCAGTGGCCAGCTGATGACAACCATGGAAAAACTGACGCCCGCGGAACGCGAAGTGGCCCAGATGATCATGCGCGGGCATTCCACCAAAGACATCGCCCGCACGCTCTCACGCGGCCACAGCACGGTGGAATTTCACCGCAATAACATCCGCGCGAAACTGGGGCTGCGCAACAGCGGCCGGAACCTGCGCAGCCTTCTGCTGTCCATGCGCTGACCCCGTGACAAAACCCGGGACAAAACAATGGGGCCGACCCCATGTTTTCCCCCGGTTTTTCTAATGCCATACCTGCAACCAGGCGTTGTTAACATCCCCACGTCTGACACTTCGGTCAGATCCACGACCTACAGGGATGAAAAACATGGACAAAAAAGACCTCAATCTGACGCCCACACTGATCAACGGAACAACCGATGATCTTGCCCCCGGCCTCTCGCGCCGTTCCTTTTTCATGGCCGCGGGTGCCGCAGGCGTCGGTGGTGCCGCCAGCCTGCTCAGCACCACAAGCGCCACGGCACAGTCGACCGACTGGACCCAGCCCGGCAACAACAACGGCGTGATCGAACTGCAGAAAACCACCGGTTCATCCGTGGCCGGTGCCGTGGGCATCGATTTCTACGGCCATTGTGCCATCAAAATCACCTCGCCCGGTGGTGCGACGCTGATGTTTGACCCCTGGCGGGATGACCCCTCGGGCGCCTGGGGTCTCTGGTTCAAAAACGAATTCCCGGAAACACCGGTGGACATCTGCCTGTCCACGCATACCCATTTTGACCACGACGCGATCCACCGCCCCATCTCGACCATGGTCCTCGACCGCATGGTCGGCAATTTCGAGTTTGCGGACATCAAAATCACCGGGTTTGCTGACAAACACGTCTGTCGTGCGCCGGGCTGGTACAACTGGACAAATGCGCTGGGGGAATTCGGTGTCAACGCCTGCCCCCCCGATAACGTCAGCCACATGGACATGGTGGTCTACCTTGTGGAAACCGGCGGCATCCGCACGCTGATCTGGGGCGATAACCGGCACAATCCGCCGCAGGAGTTCTGGGATGCCATCGGTCAGGTGGATGTTCTGACCCTGCCCGTCGACGGCTCGCAGCACATTCTCGACTACAAGCAGGGCAATGACATTGTCTCGCGGCTCAAGCCAAAGGTGATCATCCCGACGCACTACCTCAGCGAAACCACCAGCTACACGCTGACCACGCTGCAGGATGCGAACGAATGGGTCACTGCCCAGCAAAGCTACCGCATGCTCGACAGCGCCAGCCTGTCGCTGGAGGCAGGCGAAATCGCCGGGATGGACCGTGAATTCCTCTACTTCGGCAACCACGCTCAGACCGCCTGACCAAAGGCGGCCTCTCCCCGGCCCGGCGGCATGCAGACGCGCCGCCGGGCGTTTACAATCAAGCAACTTTTACAAACCGCGCGCTCTGTTACCCGCCCGGGTTCCGCGCGCACCGACTAAAACACCGACGTAATACCGACGTTTAACCGACGTGATACCGATGCCGGTTTCCCCCGTCTTTTCAGGATCTTCGGGCCTCCTGCCCGTCCCGGGGCCCCATTGGCCAGCAGGGTGTTGCGCGCGCGCTCCATTAAGGGCATGTCAGGGGGATGCTCAGCTACCAGCATATGTATCACGCGGGCAATCTCGCGGACGTGCACAAGCACGGGCTTCTGGCCTGGATTCTGGCTTATCTGACGGCCAAGGATAAGCCTCTCAGCTACATTGAGACCCACGCCGGACGCGCGCTCTATGACCTGAGCAGCGAGGCTGCAACCCGCACCGGTGAGGCCGCGCGTGGTATCACCCGCGCTGCCGGGTTCTTTGCAGATGACCACCCCTACAGCACCGCACTTGCCCGCATCCGGGCGGCCAATGGCCCGGAAAGCTACCCCGGTTCGCCGTTGATCGCCTGCACCATGCTGCGCGCACAGGACCGGCTGCATCTGGCCGAACTGCATCCCGCAGAGCATGAGGCGCTGCGCCTGTCCCTGCGGGGATACAAAGCCAAATGTCATCACCAGGACGGGTTTGATCTGGCGCATTCCCTGCTGCCGCCCACCCCGCGCCGCGGCGTGCTGCTGATTGATCCCAGCTACGAGATCAAAAGCGATTTCAACGACATACCCCGCCATATTGCGCGCTGGCACAAAGCCTGGAATGTGGGCGTGATCTGTCTGTGGTACCCTGTTCTGACCTCAGGGGCCGAGCGTGCCATGGTGCGTCGCCTGCGCGCCGAACATGCGGACGCATTCTGCCACGAGGTGCGATTTCCGCCGGCACGGCCCGGTCACGGGATGGTCGGATCGGGGTTTTTCGTGATCAACCCGCCCTGGGGCCTGCACGATGAAGCGGCACGGCTGGCATCACATTTTGCCGATCTGGCGGGCTGACACGCAAAAACCGTTGACCCGTTTCCATGTCATGGCAGGATATGCCCATGCGGTATGCCCCTGCCCTGTTGATGTTTCTGCTCGCACCGGCTGCGCTGGCCTGCGAGGACCCGGTGTGTCTGGTGGATCCGGACAGCCTGGCGCTCACCCGCGTGATCACCTTCGAGGACACTCAAAGCAGTAACGGCCCCGGCTGGCAGGTATCAGACCTGCTCGTGCTGCCCGGCGCTGTGTTCGGCGAACGGTTTGCGGGGCAGCTCGTCAGTGCCGAAGGCGATCATGATGTGGTCTCCGGCGAGGTTCTGTCGCCCCTCACGGTGGTCGCCGGTGCCCCAGTGCCAGAACCTGTCGGTCGTTTTTATGCAGGGAAACAATGTACTTAACGGCTATGGCGCCGCTGGTTTTCCCAAACGTCATGCCCAGGGCGAAGGAGCGATGGCCTTCCTCTTTGACGAGGATCAGTCCGCCATTGCCTTTCAGCTGCGCGGCGGCGAAGCGGGCAAGGCACAGGTCAGCTTCCTCAACCGCAACGGGTCCGTGATCCACGTACTCAACCTGCCGCCCGCGGGTGAACATGCCTTTGGATTTGCCCGTCGCGATGCCACCGGTGATATCGCCGGTGTGCTGATCACCAACACCGACCCCCAGGGCCTCGCCATCGATAACATCCGCTTCGGGCGCGCCCCCGATCTGAGCTAGAAAGACCGCAATGTTCGAACGATTGTTCCCCCGCCAGAAACGCGCCCAGGACCCGCTGCCGCAACCGGATGCACAGCTCGCACTCGGCGCGCTGCTGGTGCGGGTCGCAATGGCCGATCACAATTACCAGGCGTCAGAAGTCGGTCAGATTGACCGTATTCTGTCCGCCACTTTCGGCCTGAAACCGCTTGAGGCTGCCAAACTGCGCGCAACCTGCGAAGCCCTGGAACGCCACGCCCCCGGAACGCCCGAGTTTGCGGAAATCCTACGCAACGAGGTCGAATACGCTGACCGCAAGGCGCTTGCGGATGCCATGTGGTCAGTGGCGCTGGCAGACGGTGAGCGTGATGACAGCGAGGAATCACAGCTGACGGAAATCGAAACAGCGCTCGGTCTGACGGATGCTGATATCGCTGCCGCACGGGAAAACGCCCTGCGCGGAAACTGACGCTGGCAGAGGCCACACAAAGAGATTATATCGCGGATATGTTTGGAGAATTGCTCAGACGGCTGACACAGCCCGAACCCGAAGCCCTACCCGACGAGGACGCGCGTCTGGCACTCACCGCGCTGCTTGTGCGGGTTGCCCGTGCGGACAATCATTACAGCGACGGCGAGAAAAAGCGCATCGATGCGATCAACGCGCGCCGGTACAACCTCGGCCCGGGTGCCACTGATGCCCTGCGCCGTGAAGCAGAAAACCTTGAGGCCGAAGCGCCCGACACCGTACGGTTCACCCGTGCGATCAAGGATGCGGTGCCTTACGAGGAACGCCTGGCCGTGCTGGAGGCACTGTGGGACGTGGTTCTGGCCGATGGCGAGCGCGCGCAGGAAGAAGATGCCCTGGTGCGCATGGTCAGCAGCTTCCTCGGCATCAGCGACCGTGATTCGGCTCTGGCCCGCCAGGCGGTCGACGCCCGGCGATGACAGCCAGCCTGCCCATGTATGACACGGCAGCGACCTCCGCTGCCAATGACCGCTTCTGGGCGCTGATACGGGCCGAATACGGTGAGGGTCCTGAAGAGCTCGACCGTGCAACTGATCCGCACGAAACCTGGCGGGATCCGGGCCTCGTTCTGTCCCAGACCTGCGGCCTGCCTTTCCGCAGCGGGCTGTACGACCACGTGACCCTCGTGGGCACACCCGACTATGGCGTTCCGGGATGCCCTGAGGGGTACTACTGTTCCGTGCTGGTCGTGCGGATCAGCGACAAACGCAAAGACCTGCGCGACTTTTCCGAAAGCACACTGGCCCGCAATGACATCCGGTCCCAGTCCGGCTGGGCCGCTGCGGAAGCTCATCTGTCTGAAAACAATATCGGATTCAGCTTCGCCGGCAGAACCATCGACACCGGTTCGCATGCAGCCTCACTCGCAGCGGTGGCGCGCGGTGATGCCGACATCGCCGCTGTTGATGCGGTCACCTGGTCGCTTCTGGTGCGCGACACGCAAGCGGTCGATGACCTTCGCATCATCGCTGTCACACGTCCGACGCCGGGCCTGCCGTTCATTTCAGCGGCAGGGCGTGATGCAGGAAAACTGCTCGCCGCCTGCCGGACTGCGCTGTCCCGGCTCACGGATGCAGAGCGTGAGTGCCTGATGATCCGCGATATCGTGCAGATACCCGCGGCGGATTATCTCGCAGAACCGCTGCCGCCTCAGGACTGATCACCGGCGCAGATTTCGGCACCGGCAACGCAGCAGATGTGCTTTCCGCGTTGCAAACAGCGGCGTTTTGGCCCCTTATACCGCACTGAAACAATCCAGAGACCTGTTCCGTTGACGACGCAAGCCCCGGTTATTGAAATCAGAAACCTGCACAAAGCCTATGGCGCGCTGGAGGTTCTGAAAGGCGTCGATATCACGGCCCCGAAGGGACATGTCATCTCGCTGATCGGGTCGTCAGGATCGGGCAAATCCACGCTTTTGCGTTGCTGCAACCTGCTGGAGGACAGCCAGCAGGGCGAGATCCTGTTCAAAGGCGAACCCGTGAGCTGGAAGGGAGAGGGTCATAACCGCCGCCCCGCGGATGCAGGCCAGGTGCTGCGCATCCGAACGAACCTCAGCATGGTGTTCCAGCAGTTCAACCTCTGGGCTCATATGACCATCCTGCAGAACGTCATGGAAGCACCGGTTACCGTGCTGAAATGCGACCGCGCTGAAGTCGAAAAGGCTGCGCGCGGATATCTCGACAAGGTCGGGATCGGCGACAAATGTGACGTCTATCCCGCGCAGCTTTCGGGCGGCCAGCAACAGCGCGCCGCCATTGCACGCGGCCTGTGCATGGAACCCGAAGCGCTGCTTTTTGACGAACCGACCTCAGCGCTCGACCCGGAACTGGAACAGGAAGTTGTGCGCGTGATCAAGGACCTGGCCGCCGAAGGCCGCACCATGATCATCGTGACCCACGATATGAAACTGGCCGCCGATGTGTCCGACCACGTGGTCTTTCTGCATCAGGGCCTGATCGAAGAACAGGGCCCGCCCAAACAGCTGTTCGGCGCGCCCTCCTCAGAACGTCTGCGGGGTTTCCTCTCGGCAACCCAGGCAGCGTAACCCCATCAAGAAAAAAGAAACGGGAGTATCACCAAATGAAAAAACTTATCCTGACGACAGCCGCCGTTGCGCTGACCGCCGGTATGGCGCTGGCAGACGGCCATGCGAAAACCGTGCGTATGGGCACAGAGGGCGCCTACCCTCCCTACAACTTCATCAATGACGCCGGTGAGGTCGACGGTTTTGAGCGCGAGCTGGGCGACGAGCTCTGCGCCCGCGCGGAACTGACATGCGAGTGGGTCACCAACGAATGGGACAGCATCATCCCCAACCTCGTGTCCGGCAACTATGACACCATCATCGCGGGCATGTCGATCACCGACGAGCGTGACGAAGTCATTGATTTCACACAGAACTACACACTGCCTGATCCTTCTGCCTATCTGGCACTCTCTGCGGACGCAGATATTTCCGGTGGCGTGATCGCGGCTCAGACCAACACCATCCAGGCGGCTTTCATCGCTGACAGCGGTGCGACACTGGTCGAGTTTGCAACGCCTGAAGAAACCATCGCAGCTGTGAAAAACGGCGAAGCGGATGCGGTTCTGGCGGACAAAGCGTTCCTCGCGCCCATCGAAGCGGATGACGCGGATCTGGTGTTCCTGGAGCAGGAAGAGCTGATCGGTGGCGGCGTCGGCATGGGTCTGCGCGAAAGCGACGGCGAGCTGCGCGGCAAATTTGATGCGGCCATTCAGTCCATGAAGGACGATGGTTCGCTCAACGCACTGCTCACCAAATGGGAAATCGGCGGCGCATTCTGATCCGCTGACTGCAGGGGCGCCTCCGGGCCGCCCCTGCTTCTCTTTCCGGGACAGTCCACCCTGCGAGGCCCGAGATTTTCAGTTTCTGCACAGATCCCAGCGTGTTGTCGGACTGGTCATGGATGGCCTGCTATCTGACGACCGGAAAACACATGTCGATCTACTGGTCGGTGCTGACCGTGCTGTTGCTGCTCGGAATCACTGCGCCTGTCGCACTGGCATTTGGCTTTGGCGGTGCCACGGCGGCCCGCTCGCCCCTGGCCCCTCTGCGGTGGTTCGGAAAATCCTATATTGCCATTGTGCGCGGTGTGCCTGACATCGCATTCTTTCTGTTTTTCGTGATCGCGCTGGATCAGGGGATCGAGTACCTGCGCCACAAGGCGCTTTGTCGCGACTGGTCCGAACCGATCCGTCAGGGCAATGATTTTGTCGTCTGTCAGGCCGCCAAGATGCCGCTGGGGGACGCCCCGCAATGGGTGCATGAAACCTATGGGTTTGCGCTGGCCGTTCTGACTTTTGCCATCGTTTTTGGTGCTTTTGCCGCCAATGTGCTTTTCGGTGCGATGCGGGCCGTGCCGCGCGCGCAGCTGGAAACCGCCGAAGCCTACGGCATGACCCCGCGCCAGACCTTCTGGCGGGTGCTGGTCCCACAGATGTGGGTCTATGCCCTGCCTGGGCTCAGCAACCTCTGGATGGTGCTGATCAAGGCAACGCCGCTGCTGTTTCTGCTGGGCGTCGAAGACATCGTCTACTGGGCCCGTGAACTGGGTGGCACCAAGACATCGCGGTTCACGGATTATCCGCATGGTGACTGGCGCATGTGGTACTTCCTTGCGCTGCTGGTGTTCTACCTGATCTTCACGCGTATCTCCGAGATCGCCCTGGATCGTCTGATGAAACGACTCACGCATGGCCAGGCCACCGCCGGTGGTGAAGCCCAGCGAAAGGCCGCCGCATGAGTTGCTGGGAAACAATCCAGGCCTATGCGCTCCGCTCTGTCGGCATTGGCGAACGGTTGCTGCCGCGCGAGGATTTCACGCTGTGCCAGCAGTTCACGCTGATCGGCTCCGGCATGATCTGGAACATCTATTTTGGGATCATCGCCCTGACATTCGGGTTTTTCCTGGCAACAGCACTGGCTCTGGGTAAGGCATCCCCGAACAGGATGCTGCGCAAGCCGGCGGAATGGTTCATCTTTATCTTTCGTGGCTCGCCACTCTTTATCCAGTTCTTCTTTGGCTACTTTCTGTTCCTCAGCCTCAAGGGCGTGCACCCGTTCTTTGACCCTTTCACAGCGGCCTGGCTGGGGGCACTGATCGTTCTGTTTCTCAACACGGCCGCATATTCAGGCGAGATTTTTTACGGCGCTCTGCTGTCTATCCCCAAAGGCGATACAGAAGCGGCAGACGCCTATGGCATGACCGGGTGGCCACGGTTCCGGCGCGTCGTATGGCCCACGATGCTGCGGCTCGCCTGGCCGGCTTATACAAACGAGGCGATCTTTCTGTTCCACGCCACAGCCCTCGTGTTTTTCTCGGGCTTTCCCGCATGGCAGCAGCGCGGGGACGCGCTCTATTACGCGAACTACTTCGCTGATAAAACTTTCAATCCGTTCATCCCCTACCCGATCCTGGCGATGTATTTCATCATCCTGACGCTGATTGTTGTGGGCCTCTTTGGCGTCGTGAACGCGCGGCTCAACCGGCATCTGCCTCAGAACGCACAGAAAAAACTGCGCATCCGGCCCAATCTGATCCGCTGATCCCGCTGGTTTGTTCAGCACTTTCAGCGTGCACCGGATAATTTGATCAAATTTTGCTGGCAGTCCTGACGGGAAACGGGCATCAAGGGCGCAGCTCGCGTCGCGTGGCTGAAAACCTGGTGAATTATGAAAGACTGGCTTCGCAATAACCCCCATTTCCGCACGATCCGCGTTGCGGCCTCTGACCTGAACGGCCAGGCGCGGGGCAAACGTATACCGACACGGTTTGCCGACAAAGTATTCGAGGATGGCACGCGTTTTCCGATGTCCGCCCTCAACCTCGACATCTGGGGAGAGGATATCGACGACAGTCCGCTGGTTTATGAAACGGGCGACAGGGATGGTGTTCTGAAACCGACCGCACGTGGTTTTCTGCCGATGCCCTGGCTGGAAACACCGTCCGCTCTGTTGCCGATCTGGATGTTCCATGAGGATGGCCGCCCGTTCGACGGCGACCCCCGACACGCGCTGGCCCGTGTTCTCAAACGCTACAGTGACCGTGGTCTGACCCCCGTCTGCGCGGTAGAGCTGGAGTTTTTTCTGATCGACGATTCAGGCCGCAACCTGCAGGTGCCCCCTCGCCCCGTTCCGGCAAACGGCGCGTCGCGGGTGAAATCCTGAGCCTGCGGGCGCTGGATCAGTTCGACAGATTTTTCACCGACCTCTACGATGCCTGCGAAGAGATGGATATTCCGGCGGATACTGCCATCTCGGAATCCGGGCTGGGGCAGTTTGAGATCAATCTGATGCACTGCGATGACGCGCTGCGCACCGCAGATGACGCCTGGCTGTTCAAGATGCTGGTCAAGGGCATGGCCCGCAAGCATGGGTTTGCCGCCAGCTTCATGGCCAAACCCTATGAGGACTACGCTGGGTCCGGATTGCATGTGCACTTTTCGGTACTGGACGCGGACGGCAACAATATCTTCGACAACGGGGCGGAAAACGGCACAGACATGCTGCGCCATGCAGTTGCCGGTTGCCTGTCGGCAATGCCGGGTTCGGCGCTGATCTTTGCCCCGCATGCCAACAGCTTTGACCGCATGGTGCCGGGCAGTCATGCGCCCACGGGTATCAGCTGGGCCTATGAAAACCGCACATCCGCCATCCGCATCCCCTCCGGCAGCCCAAAAGCCCGGCGGATCGAACACCGGGTCGCGGGAGGTGATGTGAACCCCTATCTGATGCTCGCCGCCGTTCTGGGCGCCGCCATCAATGGTATTGAGGATGCCGCGGAGCCACCCGCGCCGATCACTGGCAATGCCTATGACGCCGATCTGCCGCAGATCCCCGGGACCTGGAAAGACGCCATCGACGCCTTTGAAAACAGCCCCGGGATCGCCCGCATTTTTACCCCCGAGCTGATCAGAAACCTTGTGCTGACGAAACGCCAGGAACTGCATTATATGCAGGACCTGACACCGGCCGAGCAGGTGAACATCTATCTCGACACGGTCTGAGAAGAGGTAAGGTATGAAAATTGGTATCCTGATGACGGGGCACCCGCCCGACAGTCTGGCCGGCAACGGCCGGTATGACGCCTATTTCGAGCGCCTGCTGGACGGCAACGGGTTCGAATTCGAGGGCTGGGCCGTGGTGGATGGTGAGTTCCCGCCAGGCGTAGAGGCGGCGGACGGATGGCTGATCACCGGATCACGTCACGGCGCCTATGAACAACACGACTGGATCCCGCCGCTTGAGGATTTCATCCGCCGTGCTTTTGAAGTTGGGGTTCCCATGATCGGCGTCTGTTTCGGCCATCAGATCATCGCGCAGGCCCTGGGAGGCCAGGTGGAGAAGTTCGCAGGCGGCTGGTCTGTCGGGCGCACGGAATACGACATGGGCGGGCGGAAGGTAGCAATCAATGCCTGGCACCAGGATCAGGTCACGCAACGGCCCGGCAGCGCAGAGGTTTTCGCCAGCACCGATTTCTGTGAGAACGCAGGACTGGTTTATGGCGATCGGATCTGGACGATCCAGCCGCATCCTGAATACGATTCAGACTTTATCGACGGTCTGATCAGCTCACGCGGACGCGGTGTGGTGCCTGATCCTCTGCTGGAGGCAGCCCGCGACAGGCTGGATGCGCCAACCGACCGAATGGAAGTGGCCCGGACGATGGCCGAATTTTTCATGAAAGAGAGGGCCTGATGGCCGACTGGACAGAGAAACTCACGCAGGCGGCACAGGACTACCTGTCAGGTCGCCGTCTGGATGAGGTGGAATGCATCATCTCTGATCTGCCGGGGATTGCGCGGGGCAAAGCTGTGCCCGCCTCCAAGTTCGCGCGGCAGGACTATTTTTATCTGCCCGACAGCATCTTTTATCAGACCATCACTGGCGACTGGGGAGAGGCCGCAGGCGAGGACGGGTTCATCGAAAAGGACATGCTTCTCAAACCGGACATGGACACTGCATCTGCCGCGCCCTGGACCGGGGACTGGACACTGCAGGTCATCCACGACGCCTACGACCGCGACGGCAATGCAGTGCCCTTCAGCCCGCGCAATGTGCTGAAACGGGTGTGCCAGCTTTACCGCGACAAAGGCTGGGAGCCGGTCGTGGCCCCCGAGATGGAGTTCTTTCTCGTTGCGCGCAATCTGGACCCGGCGCATGACATCAAACCGATGCTCGGACGGTCGGGCCGGCCAGCGGCGGCGCGCCAGGCCTATTCGATGACCGCGGTGGACGAATTCGGGCCGGTCATCGACGATATCTATGATTTTGCCGAAGCCCAGGGGTTTGAGATCGACGGGATCACGCAGGAAGGTGGCGCGGGACAGCTCGAGATCAATCTGCGGCACGGGGACCCGATCAAACTCGCGGACGAGGTTTTCTATTTCAAACGTCTGATCCGCGAGGCTGCCCTGCGCCATGATTGTTTTGCGACCTTTATGGCCAAGCCGATTGCCGATGAACCGGGCAGCGCCATGCACATTCACCATTCCGTGCTGGATGCCGGAACGGGCAGCAATATCTTCTCCGCAGCCGACGGCGGCGAGACACCGGAGTTCCATCACTTTATCGGTGGGTTGCAGCAGCATATGCCCGAAGCGCTGGCCGTCATCGCGCCTTACGTGAACAGTTACCGGCGCTACGTGAAAGATCACGCAGCCCCTATCAACCTGGAATGGGGGCGCGACAACAGAACCACCGGGATCCGCATTCCGCTGTCCGGCCCTGACGCCCGTCGCGTTGAAAACCGGCTGGCCGGGATGGACTGCAACCCCTACCTCGGCATCGCGGCAAGCCTCGCCTGCGGATACCTTGGCCTGACCAGCGCTGAACAGCCTGCCCCGGAATTCAAGGGTGACGCTTACGACGGCGACGGTGACATTCCCCGCGTTCTGGGCTCTGCGCTGGATCTTTTTGAGCAGGCAGAGGCGTTGCACGCCGTTCTGGGCCCTGAGTTCGCCCGCGTCTATTCCATCGTCAAACGCGCGGAATATGACGAGTTCCTCCAGGTCATCTCCCCCTGGGAACGGGAACATCTGCTGCTGAACGTCTGAGGCAGTATGGACCTGCTTTATGCCAACGATCGCCAGGGCACCTACCCGGACAGCTGGTACGCTGCAACGGTAACGCCACCGGCGCCGCGCCCGGCACTCTCGGGTCTGATCCGCGCGGACGTCTGCGTGATCGGTGGCGGATACACCGGTCTGTCCGCCGCATTGCATCTGGCGGAAACCGGCCACAGTGTTGTGCTGCTGGAAGCACATCGCGCGGGGTTTGGCGCCTCGGGCCGCAATGGCGGCCAGCTGGGCAGCGGCCAGCGCGTGGATCAGATGAAGCTGGAAAAAATGGTGGGCGCGGAGACTGCACGTGCCCTTTGGGACCTCGGCGAAGAAGCCAAAGCACTGGTGCGTGGACTGATCACGCGCCACAGTATCGACTGTCACTACAAACCCGGCGTTGCATGGGCCGGTTCGCAGGCGTCCGAGGTGGCTGAGCTGCAAGAATACACCGCTTTTCTGCAGGACCGCTACGGGTATGCGCCGGTTGAGGCGCTGGATGCAGAGAGCTTTGCTTCCATATGTCCCTCGCCCGATTATTGCGGCGGCATGCTCGATATGGGGGCGGGGCATCTGCATCCACTGGCTTTCGCCCTGGGCCTCGCGCGGGCCGCAGAAGCGGCAGGAGCGCAAATTTTTGAAAACGCCCGGGTGACGGAGATACGTCACGGATCACCGGTCGTTGTTGAGACGGATGGCGGTACGGTCACGGCAGATCACGTAATCCTCGGATGCAACGGGTACCTGAGCGGCCTTGCGCCCGGGGTGACGGCACGGGTCATGCCGATCAACAATTTCATTGTCGCGACCGAACCCCTGGGGGACGAGGTCGGTCAGGTTCTGGCGCGCGATGTCGCCATCGCCGACAGCCGGTTCGTCGTGAACTATTTCCGGCTGTCCCATGATGGCCGCCTGCTTTTCGGTGGTGGAGAAACCTACGGTTACAGATTTCCAGGAGATATCGAGCGGATTGTGCGCAAACCCATGGAAACTGTGTTTCCCCATCTGAAAAATGTGCGCGTGGATTATGCCTGGGGCGGTACGCTTGGGATTACGATGAAACGCTTCCCCTATCTTGCGCGGATCGCCCCGAACGTCCTTTCGGCATCGGGCTATTCCGGGCACGGTGTCGGAACAGCGACCCACGCGGGCATGCTCATAGCCAGGGCAGTTGCAGGGGACACCGCCGGGTTCGACACCATGCGGTGTATTCCGACACCCGCCTTTCCGGGCGGTGGCGCTCTGCGGAATCCCCTGCTGGTTCTGGCGATGAGCTGGTACGCGCTGCGCGACCGTATCGGCATCTGACCGCCGTTACAAAAGAGTCACTTGGCGCTGGCCTGTCATTGATTTAGAATTTCCAAAGGTTAATTTAAGGAAATTCGAAATGAATCTGCCTGATATGCATGCCGCCGAGCCGATCCCCGAGGCCGCCCAAAGCGAGATTGAGCGACTGCTGCAAAGCGGCGATCTGTTCCGCTATACTGCTGAAAATGATGCACCGGTGTCTCTGCTGGAGGCGGAATTTGCCGAACTGATGGGCAGCCGGTTCGCGCTTGCTGTCTCTTCCTGCTCTGCTGCGCTGTTCCTGTCTCTAAAGGCGCTGGACCTGCCAAAAGGGGCAAAAGTGCTGATCCCGGGGTTCACCTTTGCGGCTGTTCCTTCGGCGGTTGTGCATGCGGACTGTGTCCCGGTGCTCTGCGAAGTCGGAGAGGATTACCGGATTGATATTGACGATTTCGCGCGCCGCCT
Organism: Roseobacter sp. S87; assembly: GCF_055693285.1. The sequence goes on along the minus strand of NZ_JBVFTR010000004.1, from coordinate 109,302 downwards.
CGCGGCAGGAATTGATGCAGTCATTGTCAGCCATATGCGGGGCCACACCTCTGACATGGATGCGATCATGGCATTGTGCGGCGATGCGGGCGTACCGGTTATCGAGGACGCCGCCCATTCTCTCGGCACTCTCTGGCGTGGGCAGAAGATCGGGACCATCGGGCGGATCGGGTGCTTCTCTTTTCAGTCCTACAAGATGATCAACGCGGGCGAAGGCGGCATTCTGATCACGGATGACGCGGACCTGGTTGCGCGCGCGATTATCATGTCCGGTGCTTACGAGCATAACTGGCAAAAGCACCCGGTTCTGCATGATGCCTTTGCGCGCTGGCAGAACAGGCTGCCTCTCTACAACCTGCGCCTCAGCAATATGTCTGCCGCGCTGATCCGCCCACAACTTGACGCGCTGGACCAGCGCGTGGCGGATGGTCGCCGGAACCACGATTTCGTTGCCGCCCGCCTGAATGCCGCCCGGTACTTCGATGTGCCCGACCCGCTGCGAGGAGAAGAGCGCGCGCCGGACAGTATTCAGTTCAATATACAGGAGCTTGAACCGGATCAGATCGCAGCATTCGCCGAAGCTGCAGGCCATAAAGGTGTGAAGGTCCAGGTTTTCGGACAAAGCACCGATAACGCACGCGCTTTCTGGAACTGGCAGTTTATTGAGAACCTCCCGGAACTGCCGGAAACACGCCGGATGCTCATGCGCGCCTGCGACGTGCGTTTGCCCGTGCGGCTGACCTACGAAGAGCTGGATGCAGTCGCATCGGTGCTGATCGATGCAATGAAAGAGGTCACGTCACCCGAGGGGGCTGCCGTCGCATAGCGCGCAGATTATTTCAGACGCGAAAGCTTGTCCTGAAGCTCGGCCAGCTGCTTTTTGATGGCGTCAAGGTCTTCACCTTCGGCGCTTTCAGCTTCCGGCTCAGCGCCGGACGCAGGCCCGCCCCACCCTGTGCCGGCGCCACCCAGACCACCGGTCATGGCCTTCATGAACGCCTGCTGCTGCGCCTGCATCAGCTCGAACCCGGGCATTTTCGCCATCGGGTTCATTGCGTTCATTTTGTCCATCATCTGGCTCTGGCCATCACGCAGCATCTCAAAGGAGGCCTGCAGAAACTGGGGCACAACGCTGGCACCCGGGGTCATGTAGCTGCGCACCAGATCATTGAGCACGTCCACCGGCAGAACATTTTCGCCGCGGCTTTCGTGTTCAGCGATGATCTGCAGCAGATACTGACGGGTCAGATCGTCCCCTGATTTCAGATCAACAATCTGAACTTCGCGGCCCTCGCGGATGAACCCGGCAATATCCTCAAGGGTCACATAGTCACTGGTCTCGGTGTTATACAGCCGGCGGCTGGCATAACGCTTGATCAGAAGTGGTTGGTTCTGTTCCGCCACAGGTCTTCTCCCCCGACATCAGTGCTGCATTGCAGCTTAGGGCAGCGTTTTCCAAAAGAAAGGGCGGGCTGTTGTCAGCCCGCCCCATATTTTTGCGCTTTTTCAGGGAGGATTCAGCGCAAATATCAGTGCCGCTTACTTAGCAGCTGCTTTTTTCACTGCTGCAGTCGCCTCGGATGTGGCTTTCTTGACTGCGGCTGTTGCGTCTTCGCTCATGTCTTTGCCAGCGGCCATCATCAGCTCGACGGTGTCCATCTGTGCTTTTTTCGCGACTTCCGCAAAAGCTGCCATGTGCTCTGCAGCTGTTTCCGAATACGCGGAAGCAAAGTCTGTCATAGCTTTTGCATAGTCAGCAGGTTCTTTTTTCGCTTTGGACATTTCAGCCAGCTTGGAGAATGTGTCCTGTGCCCACTTGCTGGAAATCTCGGTGGATTTCTCTGCAGCTGTCAGCGCCACGCCGGAGAGTTTCTCGTTCAGCGTTGCGGTTGTTTTAAATGCGTCTTCCATTGCCGCTGTGTCCACCGGGAAGGAGCCCAGAACGTCTTTGAACATCGCATTCATGTCTGTTGTCTTAGCCATTTCAAATTCCTTTCGTCGCCTTGCGGGACCACCCCGTTTCTGCGTCTGCAGCATAGATAGACGCTGCGTCGCAGCATTTCAAGGCTTTTTTCTGCATTGCAGCATAAATCCGCAAAAAGACAGAAAGGCAAATTGAATCAGAGGGTTGCCTTCCCGGCAACATAAGTACCGGGCGCCTCACACAGAACAGAATGGCTGGAATCACCCGGAATACGTGCAGGAATCTGCTTGCCTGACCGTTTTTTCAGCCACGCCTCCCAGCGCGGCCACCACGATCCTTCGTTGAAATCCGCGTCCTCCAGCCAGTCCTTATAATCGAGACTGAGGTCAGGGTTGGTGTAGTGGCCATATTTTTTACGGCTGGGCGGATTAACGATACCGGCTATATGCCCCGACTGGGTCATGATGAAGGTTTTGTCCTTCGACCCCATCTGCCGGACGCCACGGTAACTGTCTTTCCATGCGGCGATATGGTCTGTCTCACATGCGATGGCACAAAGCGGCACTGTGACATCCGACAGTTTCAGCCGGTGCCCCAGAAGCTCAAACCCGCCATCGGCCAGTTCATTCCGCTGGCACAGCCCGCGCAGGTATTGCATCGCCATTTTTCCCGGCAGGTTGGCGCCATCGCCGTTCCAGTAGAGCAGGTCAAATGCGGGCGGCGTTTCGCCCATCATGTAGCTTTTGATCGCAGGAGAATAAATCAGGTCATTGCTGCGCAGAAAGCTGAACGTCCGCGCCATAATCACCGAAGGCAGCACACCCTTGTCAGCGATTTCCTCTTCGATCCCGTCGATAAAGTCGTTCGTCAGGAATGGCGTGAATTCGCCCTGATCTGAGAAATCCGTGAGCGCGGTGAAGAACGTAGCCGATTTGACGGATTTGTCTCCGCGCTGTTTCATCAGCGCCAGTGTCAGAGACAGCGTCGTGCCCGCGATACAGTATCCCACGGCGTTGACCTGTTTTTCAGCGGTAATTTCTTTGATTTCGCGGATCGCCGTCAGGTAGCCGTCTTCAATGTAATCCTCCATGCCGATGTCGGCATAAGTCGGATCAGGATTGATCCAGGACACCATGAATACGGTATAGCCCTGTTCGGTCAGCCATTTCACAAGGCTGTTCTGGGCTTTCAGATCAAGGATGTAGTATTTGTTGATCCACGGCGGGAAGATCACGAGCGGTGTTTTATACACTTCGTCTGTTGTGGGGGTGTATTGGATCAGCTCCATCATCCGGTTACGGAAAACCACGCTGCCGGGTGTGGTCGCGATGTTGCGTCCCAGCTCGAACGCTTCTTCGTCCGCCAGTTTGACCACAAGCTCGCCGTTGTTAGCCTCCAGATCACGGATCAGGTTTTCCAGCCCCTGCACGAGGCTTTGGCCGTCGGTCTCTATCGCCCGTTCCAGCGCATCGGGGTTGGTGGCCAGGAAATTCGTAGGCGACATCATGTCCACGATCTGCCGGGCGAAATACGTCAGACGGTTCTTTTCCAGCGGGTCAAGATCCTCAACTTCCTCCACCGCTCGGTTCAGCGCCTGCGCATTGATCAGATACTGCTGTTTCACAAAGTTGAAATAGGGGTGCGTGTCCCAGAGCGGATTGGAAAACCGGCGGTCTGTCGGGCCCGGATCTTCTGGTGCGGCAAGCCGGCCTTTTGCCAGCGTTTGCTGCGCCTGCACAAAATGTTTCATCGTGTCGGACCAGTAGGTCATCTGATGCTCCAGCACTTTGGCCGGATTGCTGATCGCCTCGGCCCAGTATGACTGAGCGGCACGTCCAAACAGATCCTGCCCTGGTCCGTCCAGCGCGGGATTATGTCCCTGCCTTGTTGCCATAACACGGTGCAGCCGTTCGGAAAGCTCTTCAACTTTCTTCAGGTTCTGCGTCATACGCTCCAGCGTTTCGCCGGCGGGAATGTCCGAAATATCAGTTTTTGTTGTCATATTAATCTTTCCCTCGTATGTTGCACCTGCAGCATAATGTCGTTGGCTTTCAGGGGGCGGGGCGGCTGTCTGTACTGGTGCGCCCGATTGATTGAAGGATACCCCTATGCGCTATATGGCCACATACGACCTTATGGAAACGATCCGGAATACGAACCAGTGGCTGGGCGCATCCGCGCTTGCAATGGCATCCTATCCTGCATTTTCCCTCATACCAAATCCGGCAATTGCCTGGACCCGCGCCTGGGGCGAGGTCACAGAGCGCACTTTTCAGCGCATGATTGTAAAACCGGACTGGAACATCCCACCGGTGCCCAGCGACGACGGGCAGGACCATGTTGTCACAACCGAGGCGGTAATTGAACGCGACTTTGGGGACCTGCTGCATTTTGTCGTACCCGGACGGCCTGAGCCAAAGCGCAAGGTTCTGCTTGTTGCGCCGATGTCGGGTCACTACGCAACATTGCTGCGCTCAACAGTTATCAGCCTGCTGCCGGACGCCGATATTTACATCACCGACTGGCACAACGCGCGCGACATCCCCGTCAGCGCCGGCAAGTTCGATATCGAGGATTACACGCTCTATCTCGTCGAGTTCATGAAAGAGATGGGCCCTGACACCCATGTTATTGCGGTCTGTCAGCCTGCGCCTCTGACACTTGCCGCAACTGCATACCTCGCAGAGGAAGATCCCAGCGCCCAGCCCCGCAGCCTGACGCTGATCGGCGGGCCAATTGATCCGAACGCAACGCCGACCGACGTTACAGACTTCGGCCATCGCGTCACCATGGGCCAGCTCGAAGAGATGATGATCCAGCGTGTCGGCTTTAAGTACCCGGGCGTCGGCCGGATGGTTTATCCCGGCCTGCTGCAGCTGAATTCCTTCATCTCGATGAACCTGGAGACACATGCCCGTGCCTTCACGGATCAGATCGGGCGGGTCGCCCGCGGCGAAGCGGCAGAGCACGACAAACACAACAAGTTCTACGACGAGTACCTCGCGGTAATGGATATGACCGCCGAGTTTTACCTGTCGACTGTCGAGCGGATTTTCAAAAACGGTGAAATCGCGAACAACGAATTCACCGTCGCCGGCAAAAAGGTCGACATCGGCAAGATCACGACCGTGGCAGTAAAGACCGTCGAGGGGTCAAAGGACGACATTTCTGCACCAGGCCAGTGCATCGCGGCACTCGACCTCTGCACCGGCCTGCCCGACGACAAAAAGGCCAGCCATGTGGAGGAAGGTGCCGGGCACTACGGCATTTTCGCGGGCAAGAGCTGGCGCCGCAACATCCGGCCCCTGGTGCTCGACTTTATTGACGCGAACGCGTCGAAACCTGCACGCAAACCCCGCAAAGCTGCGAACAAAAACTCAGCAGCCTGACGGGTTTCAGCGCAGCACAAGCGGCAGCGACATCCATTCCCGGAGCGCTGCTGTGGTTTCTGCGGGCTGCTCCAGTGGTGGCAGGTGACCAGAATGCTCCAGAATGCGCAGGGTCGCTGATGGGATCAGTTCGGACATAAACTCATGCCGTTTGACCGGGCACAGCACATCATGCGCCCCACACAGCACAAGCGCGGGCACTTTGCACTGCCGCAGCGTTTTCTGCTGATCCCGCCGACGCTGCAGGGCGCGCGACTGCCGCACAAAAACCTCCGGGCCAAGCGCATCGGCCATGTCCATGACCAGGTCCAGCACCGCCTGCCGGTAGGGTCCGGGCGCCAGGTAATTGGGTTTCATTTCATCGCGCATCACATCGAGCATGCGCCCGGATCGTGCGGCCACAATCTGTGGCTCTCGCGCGGTAGCGACCTGTGGAGTTTCCGCAAGGGGGTTCGTGTCCATCAGAGCGATCCGCGTGATCCGGTCAGGGGCCCGGCGGAGCAATTCCATTGCGACGATCCCCCCCATACTCAGCCCAGCAAGTGCGAAGCGCTGGGGCAGCTGGTCCAGCAGAGAAGAGGCAATCTCCTCGATCCGCTCACCGCCCGTTATGGGCGCGACCATCACCGGAATTTCGGCGGACAGCTCAGCAATCTGAGGCCCGAACAACCGCGCGTCGCACATCATTCCGGGCAGCAAAACCAGCGGTTCAGCCATGTTGCGGTCTCCTCCCCGGGCGACCGGTCGTTCCTGTCATCTGTCGGATCCTGCACCGATACTCACTGATCTGAGTCTACCCGCATAGCGCGATATCGCAAGAGGCTGCATGTATCTCAGGGCGAAAATCAGCGAGCGACCTCTTCCCAGTAAAGCGTCAGATGTCTGTCCAGAATTTCGGCGTACCGGCCCGTTTCCCGCAACCGGGCAAGACCGGCGTTGACGCGGTAAAGGTGGGTCGTGCCGCGCCAGTGCGTACGGGAAATCACAGCGTGAAGCGTCTGCGTTTCCAGGGGTTGCGGCAATGGCACCACGGTTTCCGTCAGGCCAAGCACAAACAGCTGCCGGACGCCTGTAAACTCATCAATTGCGACTGCGTCCACATCGCCGGCGGTCAGCAGTGCAAAGCACGCAGCGGGGGTCTCAGCCTCGACCACTGAATAAGCTGCCGCGACTGACGGCCCGCTCACGTAGTGCCGCGCAGGACGGCACAGTGTCCGGCCATCGAGGTCGGACAGGTTCCGGAAAAGGAACTCTCCAGCAGTGGTCGTAAAAAGCAGGACAGCGACTTCGGCAAGTGGATCGGAAAAGTGAAAGCGCCTGCAGACCGGCGTCACCGCACCGGCTCCGTTGCAGTCAGCGCCAATCCAAGGAAACCCTATGTCGACACCAGCGCCCGCAAGAAGCTCCGGGTAAGCACTTTCCCTGTCCTGCCAGATCAGGTCGTGCTGTGGCGTATCAGGACTTTGTCCAAGGGCCTCCTGCAGTATCTCTGTGGCAAGTCCTGCCCGCGGCCACTCCGGATCGGCAAACGGCGCCTGCCCCGTAGATGCGACCAGCGCAACATCAGCACCCGTGGCCGGACCCGTCAGGCAACCGGCAAAAGCCAGCGCAAGCGCAAAACCCCGCATCACAGCCCCGCCCAGACATATGTGAGATGCCGGTTGAGCAAAGCCTGAAAGGTTCCGTCCCGGCGCATCCCGGACAGGCCCGCGTCAAGACCTGACCTTATCTGAAGAGCCCCTTCTGCATCTGCCCGCACCCCAGCGTGCAGCATGGTAATCGCGAGCGGCTGTGCGTCCGCTGTCACCGTGTCCGGGGTGACCCCCATCCCGGCCAGCGTCTGCCGTCCGGTGAACTCGTTGAGCACGACACCGTCCACGTTCCCCGCCATAAGGGCAGCGAAACAGACTTCGGCATCATCCGCCCGCAGCATCTCCTCCTGTCCCGGAATGACGGGGGGAAGGCCCGCCGGACGGCACAAACGGGCCGGTTCCGGTCTGCCTTCAGCATGTGCCAGCACGGGGTCAGATGTGCGGACATACATGTTGATAAGCATCTCGAAAACCGGCGCGGTGAGCAAATAGTCACCGCAGCGCCGGGTCTCGTCCACAGGCTCGCAGGCTGCCGCAAACACAGGAAAAACGATCGAAGCGGATGTTTCATCACCACCGTGACTCCGCAGTTCAACCGGTTCCGCGCGATCCGGGAAAGCCCTTTGCAAAGCCGTCGCCACGATATCGGTGATCAGCCCACCATTCGGGCGGGTCGACGTCACAAAGGGCGGCACTTCGAAAAGAGCATGGGCTGTGATGGCGGGCGGTTCCTGCTCTGCTATGCGGACATCGCTTTCCGCACCGGGTGCCTCTGCAATTTTTTCGTCGCCATCCGCGTCGCAGGGAAGGATCAGCCTGCTGCCCGCGAGAATACGGTCCGGATCAGATCCGATCAGTTCACGGTTCGCTTCGAAAATCCGCGTCCACAGGAACGCGTTCCGGAACTCCCGCGCCGCAATCTGCGACAGGCTGTCGCCCGGACGCACGGTATACGGCGTCTCGCAGGCCCGGACCATCGTCCCCGACATCTGCAATGAAACAACAAACAACGTTATGGCCAGCAGCCGGACCATGAATCACCCCCCAATGATCCGGCCATACTGCAACGGCATCCCGCTGCGTCAATAATATTCCTGGATGTTGTGTGATATAGTCAGAATATCCACAAAATATGCACGCTTCACGGGTATTTTATGCCCCTGAATATCGGAAAATCTGCATACCGCACACCGCGCTGATCCGCCGTTTCCGCCGGGGAATCACCAGCACGCAACAGCATGCCACGCGGAGCGATATAGCTGGAGATGGTGCGGTGCGGCCGCGGTCGCCAAACAAGGTTGAACGCTGCCAGTTTCGGGAAAAACCACATCTCGGAATACGGCAGATGGTCGTGTACCCACCAGGCAAGGTCTCGCCAGTCGCGCCCCTGCTCATATTGATCCGCAAACCAGGGGATCACCAGGGACGTCCCCGCAATCGCCTCCTCACCGGACCCACGGTCCCAGATGTGGCATTCAATGGGGTTGTCGTTGCGCGCACAGTTCAGCCGGTTTTCGTTTCCATACCGGTTCAGGACAGCAGACCGGTACCCGGATCTGACCGCAATACGTCCGAAGGTTTCTTCCAGCGGATCAAGAAGCTGTTCGCACAGGTGCCGGCCATTCGCAATCGCGAGGTCAGGGTCTTCAGGAATGTTCTGCACCTGATGAAAGCTGCCGATCTCGGAATAAAGAAAGTCGCGCATGAAAAAGTGACGCGACAGGCGGACACGCCCCAGCGTCTCAAGCGACCACACGCTGCGCGGGCTGCGCATCAGTCCTCAGCACCAAAGCCGTTCCAGCGGAAAGCGCCGTCTTCCCGCAACGGCGAGAACGGGTTCCACGCGATTTCCCAGATATGGCCCTCCGGATCAGCAAAATAGCCGTGGTGTCCGCCCCAGAAGACATCCTGTGCCGGCTTCAGAATCCGCGCGCCTGCCTTTTCGGCCCTGTCGAGCAGAGCCGCAACTTCGTCCTTGTTGCGTACATTGTGTGCGAGTGTGATCGCGCCATGGCCCAGCGCCTCAGGTTCCAGCCCGATATCTTCGGCCAGTTTTTCATGTGGATAAAGCCCGAGTGTTTGTCCGATCATATCAAACGCAATCACACCATCCGGACTTTCCGTGCGCCTCCAGCCCATTGCTTCATAGAAAGCAGCAAGGGCGTTCATGTCCCGCGCGCCAAGGGTGATCAGGCTGAGCCTCTGCTCCATCAGGCGCGCTCCTCCGTGAGAGACAGAACTTCGGAAACAGCCTCTTCAATCAGCGCAAGGCAGGGACCGTCAGAAAACCGGTGATCCGCGTCCTTGACCAGCAGCAACCGCATATCCGGACCGGATACGTGATCGAGAAGTCTGACGGCTGTTTCCGTGCTGACAGCCGTGTCTGCCGTACCCTGCAGACAGCGCACCGGGAACGGCAGATCAAGCGGACTGTGCAGGACGAGCTGTTCGCGGCCGTCGATGATCATGCGTTGCGTAATCACATATGGCTCCATGTAGTCCGACGGGATCTCGATCCGCCCTTCTTCTTTCAGTCGCTGCTTCTGCGCTTCGGTGAAGGACGCCCAGTAGCCGTCCTCGGTAAAATCCGGAGCGGCCGCGACTGTGACCAGCCCCACGACACGTTCAGGCATCGCCCTTGCCAGCAACAGCGCCTGCCAACCGCCCATGGACGAGCCAACGGGTAACACGGGGCCCCTGACAACATGTGTCAGGATATCATTCGTGTCCTCCGCCCAGTCACCGATGCACCCCTCTTCAAAAGTGCCCGAAGACTGTCCGTGTCCGGAATAGTCATATCTCAGAAACGCCCGCCCCCGGGAGCGCGCCCATGCCTCAAGGTGCAGCGCTTTTGTGCCCTCCATGTCCGACTTCAGCCCGCCAAGAAACACAATGCAGGGGCCGCGACCCGCATGGTGGTGATAGGCCAGCCGCCGCCCGCGCGGCGTCTGGAAAAACTGTGGTTCTGACATGAACATTTCCTTTTTCGCGGATCATGCGCAGCACGCCACGCACCCGCAACCGGATATTTTTTAGGTGACCATATTGTCACGTGACTATAAAGTAACCTATAAGGCTGCTATGGATCTCGATTTTCAAAGCTCTGGCCGATCCCGCCCGCAGACAGCTGCTCGACAGCCTGCGCGCCAGACCCGGTCAGAGCCTGCAGGACCTGACAGAGCAGTTCGAGATGTCGCGTTTCGGCGTGATGAAGCATCTGGGCGTGCTCGAAGAGGCCCGGCTCGTCGTTGCCCATAAAAAAGGCCGGTTCAAATACCACTACATCAACGCCCTGCCGTTGCAGGAAACAATGGATCGCTGGGTCGGGCCTTTGCTCGAACAACCGGCGGCACGAGCGGTGATTGACCTGAAAACCCAACTTGAAGGACCACGGAAAATGACCAAACCCGATTTTATGATGCAGACCTATATCAACTGCACACAGGACGCCCTGTGGCATGCGCTGACGGACCCCGATGCCAACGCCGCTTACAATTTCGTCGCCGGCAGCTGCGAGCGTGACGGGAACAAACTGGTGTTCCGCATGCCAGACCAAAGCCTCATGCTGGTGCTGACAGAAACCAAACTGACACCCAAAACGCGGATCGAAAGCACTTTTGAGCCGCACTGGGCTGGGCCGGATGTACCGCTGGAAACATCCCGTTTTGTCTACCTGATCGAGCCGCAGGGCGAAAACTGCATGCTGACGGTCGAACACTATGACATTCCGGCCGGACAGGAAGGTGTGGCGGACGGCTGGCACCGCACGATGGCGGGCCTGAAAACCTGGCTGGAAACCGGAAAAACCGTTCGGTTTGCCTGGGGCGAGGAGGCCTGAGATGAACAATTCCGCTCTTTCGACAGAGCTCGGCATCGTCATTATGCTCTGTATTCTCGCCGCATCACTTTGGATCCCGTACATAGTCGGGGTGAACAAACACCCTCAGACCGGCACCGACAGTTTTGCACGGCCACCCTCGCTCGACGGATTTCCGGAATGGGTGCACAGAGCGCATCGCGCGCATCTGAACCTGCTGGAGCAGTTGCTCCCGTTTGCGGTGCTGGTACTGATCATCGACCGGCTGGATGCCTATTCGACGGTCACCCTTTGGACTGCCATCGCGTTTTTCTGGCTGCGCGTGGCCCATGCGATCGGAATGATCAGCGGAAAGGCCCGCATGCCTCTGCGGCCCCTGCTCTTTTCAGCGGGCTGGGTGTGCTGTCTGATAATGGCAGGCGCAGCATTTACTGCATAGCAATCATCGCGCCCGGCGCGGTCACCCGCCTACGTAGGGTGTCGTGCCGGGGCGGTAAAAAATCTTCTGATTGTGCAGACGCCCCAGCAGTTCCTCGTTCTCGCGCTGATCTGTCTCAATCACGCCGATCGACTGAAGATCAGCCGGGTTTTCATCCGACAGCGCCCGGCGCATACGGCACAGTTCGCGTCCGCGCGCCCGCAGAGCTTCTTCAATCAGGTCCACATCATGGATGCTCAGGTCGAACGATTTGTTGTAACGCGGCATTTGATGTCCCCTTTTGGCTGGATATGTCGGATTTAACATAGGAAATGTCGCAGTCAACGTATTCTTAGGTATACAAACGCATAGTCATGCCCATTCGTGCTTGACACCTGACGCGCCCAGGGCGAAGAGCGCGGCACCATAACCCGCAACCGGGCGTCTCGTAGGCGCCAAACCGACGAGGAGTGCCCCAGATGGCCCAGATCTCTCTTACCTTTCCCGATGGCAATTCGCGTGCATATGACGCCGGCGTAACCGCTGGTGACGTGGCCGCCAGTATTTCGACCTCGCTCCGGAAAAAGCGATCAGCGCGACTGTGAACGGCGCGCATTATGATCTCGCCTGGCCGATTGACGCCGATGCGACCATCGCGATCCACACCATGCAGGATGAAGAACAGGCCAACGAACTGGTACGCCACGATCTGGCGCACATCATGGCCCGCGCGGTGCAGGAGATCTGGCCGGACACCAAAGTCACCATCGGCCCGGTCATCAAAGACGGCTGGTATTATGACTTTGACCGGGCTGAGCCCTTTACTCCGGAAGATCTCGGCCTGATCGAGAAGAAAATGAAGGAGATCATCAACAAACGCGAGCCTGTGACCACCGAGGTCTGGGACCGTGCGCGGGCGGTTCAGCATTACACTGACAACAATGAGCCCTACAAAGTTGAGCTGATCGATGCGATCCCGGGCGATGAGCCACTGCGGATGTACTGGCATGGCGACTGGCAGGACCTGTGCCGTGGCCCGCATCTGCAGCATACCGGCCAGGTCCCCGGTGACGCGTTCAAACTGATGTCCATCGCCGGCGCCTACTGGCGTGGCGACAGTGACCGCGCGATGCTGCAGCGGATCTATGGTGTGGCCTTTACCGGCAAGGAAAAACTGCGCGCGCATCTGAACATGCTGGAAGAGGCCGCCAAACGCGATCACCGCAAGCTGGGCCGCGAGATGGACCTCTTTCACATGCAGGAAGAGGCCCCCGGACAGGTGTTCTGGCACCCCAACGGCTGGCGCATCTATACCACTCTGCAGGATTATGTCCGCCGCAAGCAGCATGCGGGTGGTTACGTGGAGGTGAACACCCCGCAGGTCGTGAACCGCAACCTGTGGGAAAAGTCCGGCCACTGGGAAAAATACCAGGAGAACATGTTCATCGTTGAGGTCGAGGAAGAGCACGCACGCGAAAAAGCCGTGAATGCGCTGAAACCGATGAACTGCCCCTGCCACGTGGAAATTTTCAAACACGGTCTGAAATCCTATCGCGATCTGCCGCTGCGGATGGCCGAGTTTGGCTCCTGCGCGCGGTATGAGCCCTCCGGTGCACTGCACGGGATCATGCGGGTGCGCGGGTTTGCGCAGGACGATGGTCACATCTTTGCTGAGGAAAACCAGATCGGCAGCGAATGCGCCCGGTTCATCAGCTTTCTGACCGATGTCTACAAAGACCTCGGGTTCGAGAGCTTTTCGGTGAAGTTCTCGGACCGCCCCGAGACCCGCGCGGGATCAGATGAGGTCTGGGACAAGGCAGAGGAAGCCCTGCTGAGCGCCACACGCGCGGCTGGCATTGAGCCTGAGATGAACCCAGGGGAAGGTGCCTTTTACGGGCCGAAACTGGAGTTCGTGCTGACCGACGCCATCGGCCGCGACTGGCAGTGCGGTACCTTCCAGGTCGACTTTGTTCTGCCCGAGCGGCTGGATGCGACCTACATCGGCGCCGACGGCGGCAAGCACCGGCCGGTAATGCTGCACCGTGCGACCCTCGGCTCATTTGAGCGGTTCATCGGCATCCTGATCGAAGAGCATGCCGGCAAACTGCCCTTCTGGCTGGCGCCGCGGCAGGTCGTGGTGGCCTCGATCATCTCGGATGCGGATCTTTACGTGCACGAGATTGTTGACGCCCTTCGCGACGCAGGTGTGCGGGCTGAAGCGGACGTACGCAACGAAAAGATCAATTACAAAGTCCGCGAGCATTCTGTCGGAAAAGTACCCGTAATCCTCGCGGTCGGAGCCCGAGAGGTTGAAGAACGCACTGTAACTGTTCGCCGTCTTGGTGAGAAGCAGACCAGCGTCCAGCCACTGGATGATGTAACAAAACAGCTGGCTCTGGACGCGACAGCGCCCGACCTGTTGTAACATTGCCCGCGGGCAGATGTGTTCCCGGCGGCCAGGAGGGGCGGTTTTGTAACATTACCGCCCCGAAACGCCGCGTTTCCTGACATTTTGGTAAGCCCTCGCTAACGCGTATGTGACACACAGGCTCGTGAGTGGTAACTTTGCGGGCACAGCCCTACCTATACACCACGAGTGGCCACGATGGCCGGTAACAAGGGAAAAAACACATGTCGAACACAATGAAATCCGTTGCAATCGCAGGTGCCGTCGCTGCCGCGCTGGTAGGTCACAGCACAACAACAGCTGAAGCCGCAGCCAAGGAAAAGTGCTATGGCGTTTCGCTGGCAGGTGAAAACGACTGCGCCGCGGGCCCGGGCACAACATGCGCCGGCACGTCCACAGTTGACTACCAGGGCAACGCCTGGACACTGGTCGACGCAGGCACATGTGCCGAGATCGAACTGCCTGCAATGGCGGACGGCACAGCACGCGAAGGCTCCCTCGAAGAGCTGAGCCGCGACCTGCCGGCCTGATCCGGCACCTTAAGCTTCCGGCACAGGCGGCAGATGCCGCCTGACTGCCCCAGATTTCTGTACCCGAACAACCGACAGGAGACTTCCTGTGCTGGACAACTCCCCCCGCTTTGAACGGTTGCCTGACGCACCAGGTGTTGGGTACAAACCGCAGCATTTCACCGATCTGATGAGCGATCCGGACCCTGTGACATGGGTCGAGATTCACGCCGAGAACTACATGGGTTCCGGTGGGCGTCCGCTGGCACAGCTGCGCAGTCTTGCCGAAAGGTTTGCAGTTTCTGTGCATGGCGTCGGGCTCAGCATCGGCGGCGAAGGCCCGCTGGACCAGGATCATCTGGCACGGCTGAAAGACCTGACAGGATGGCTCAGACCCGCGAGCTTCTCGGAGCATCTGGCGTGGTCAACGCACGGCGCGGAGTTCCTGAACGACCTGCTGCCCCTGCCCTACACCAATCAGACGCTGGACACCGTCTGCGCACATATTGACGAAGTGCAGACAGCACTCGGGATGCGCATGCTTCTTGAAAACCCTTCAAGCTACCTTGCGTTTGAGGAAAGCACCTGGGATGAAACGGGATTTCTGGCCGAAATCGTCCGGCGCACGGGGTGTGGTCTTCTGCTCGATGTGAACAACGTTTTCATCTCGGCCACCAACCTCGGGTATTCGCCACAGGGCTACATCGATGCATACCCGCTTGATGCAGTCGGCGAGATACACGTCGGCGGTCATGATGAAGACACTGACGACCATGGCGCACCACTGCTGATCGACAGTCACGGCAAGCCCGTTGCAGACCCCGTCTGGTCCCTTTTGTCGTACACGCTTGCGAAAACCGGCCCGCGCCCTGTTCTTGTTGAATGGGACAATGATGTACCGGAATGGCCTGAACTGCAGGCCGATGCGCGCCGCGCAGCTGACGTGTTGCAACCGGTAAAATGACCGTTTCCCAGACAGAATTCCGCGCTGCATTGCTGGATGCAGACAGGGATGTGCCTGCCGGTCTTCAGGATGCGCAGGCAGGACCGGCCGGTGCACGGTTTTCTGTTTATCGCAACAACGTGGTCGTTTCTCTTTCCGAAGCACTGGCCACAGCTTTCCCGCTGGCACGCAAGCTGATCGGCGCGCAGAATTTCGGCCAGCTGGCCGCGCTCTATGTCCGCAGCCATCCGCCAGTGTCTCCGCTGATGATGTATTATGGCGAGAGCTTTCCGGATTTTGTCGCCGGTTTCGAACCTCTGGCGCATATCGGCTACCTCGCAGACTGCGCGCGCCTCGATCTGGCACTGCGCAGATCTTATCATGCCGCCGATGCAGCACCGCTGGATCCGGATGTTCTGCAGACCGATCCGGAAACACTGATGGCACTGCGGCTGCGCCCTGCGCCTTCAACTGTCTGGCTGCGCTCCCGCTGGCCACTGTTTGATCTCTGGCGTTTCAACAATGTTGCCGACGCGCCGAAACCTCAGGCCGTTGCTCAGGATGTCCTGATCACCAGGCCCGGGTTTGATCCCACGCCCCACCTCATGCCCGAAGGCGCTGCAACCTGGATCGAAGCCCTGTCACAGGGGCAGACACTTGGCGATGCCCATGCCGCGGCCCAGACAGACCTGCCAACATTTGATCTCGCAGCTGCACTTTCACTCACACTACAGACGCAGGCGTTCACAACGCTGGTATGACCGCCCGAACAAAGGACTGAAGAATGATTGCCCTATACACATCTGTCACCGATCGCCTCTCGCGGGCGGACTGGCTTCTTTCGAGCCTCGCACGGCTGATTTTCGCAGCGACGCTGCTGCTGTATTTCTGGGTTTCCGGTCTGACCAAGCTTGGAGACAGTATCGGCGGCCTGTTCTCGCCTTCGGTCGGTGCTTATGCGCAGATCTTTCCCAAAGCCATGGAAGCTGTGACATACGATGTCACTCAGCTGACAACGTTTCACTGGGCCGTCGTCGTTGCCGGCACATGGGCTGAGTTTATCCTGCCTGCGCTGATCATGATCGGCCTTTTCACCCGGCTCTCAGCTCTTGGTATGATCGGGTTTGTGATCGTACAGTCCCTTACTGACCTGTTCGGTCATGGCGGTCTGGAACACAAAGAAACTCTCGGCGCCTGGTTTGACCGGTTCCCCGACAGCGTCATCCTGGATCAGCGCGCATTCTGGGTGTTTCTGCTTCTGGTGCTGGTGATCAAAGGCGCGGGCCCCCTGTCACTCGACGCGGCCTTTCGCCGCAAGCCGGAAGCCTGAAAACCCGGCTTACGCCACCCCCAGCGACGCCCTGGTTTCAGGGGTCCAGCCCAGATAGAGCGTTGATCCATCATCGATCAGCGGCCGTTTCATCAAAGCAGGATAGCGCCGGAGGAGTTCAGCCTTCGGCGCTTCCCGTTCAGCCTCATCAAGCCCGCGCCATGTGGTTGAGCGTGTGTTTACAAGCGCTTCGCCGAACTGCGCCAGCGCCCGGTCCAGCAGATCAGCAGGCATGCCATCGGCACGCACATCCACCAGTTCTGCTCCTGTCAGAGACTTCAGCGCCTTGCGGCAGGTATCGCAGTTTTTAAGCCCGTAAAGATGCACAATTTGTCCTCAAACAGGTGTCAATTCTGGCAGGAACCGGCACAGTTCCGACCGCTTCCCCTTGATTTTCAGAGACAACGAGCAATGTCTAGGGTGTGGAACGATTGTGGAATGCAAAGATCGTTTCTCAAATTCAGCCGCACCGTCCACCCGGTGCAGCACAAGTGGAAAGGAGGCACGGAACAATGCCTACTGGCACCGTGAAATGGTTTAATACGACCAAGGGCTATGGATTTATTGCGCCCGAAGAAGGGGGATCTGACGTTTTCGTCCATATCTCCGCTGTAGAAAGATCTGGGCTCACAGGCCTTGCCGATGACCAGAAAGTAAGCTTCGAGCTGACCGAGGGCCGTGACGGCCGTCAGATGGCCAGTGACCTGAAGCTTCTCTGATGATCCCCGGTCGCCGGCGCACGGCGGCCTGACACCCCTGACCGGAATATGACGGTCGCCGCTGCCTGCGGCGGCTGCTTCTGTGGGTGACAAGGCCGCCAAATGTTCCTTTCACCCGGTCAGGTCATTTCGCCCCGCAGTGATGAATATCCGCGAAACCGTACGCGACCAGCCTCCTGCCGGTCTGTCAGGCGATAGTCAGGGCAGCGGTCAAGCAGGCGGGAAAGCGCGATACGTCCCTCCATGCGCGCCAGTGTCAGACCAACACAGACATGTGGTCCCCCGCCAAACGCAAGATGACGGTTCGGCGAACGTGTGATGTCAAACGTACGCGCATCATGAAAAACGCCAGGGTCCCTGTTCGCGGCACCGATGCACAAATGCAGGTTCGTCCCGGCCGGAACGATTGTGCCCTGAAATACCGCCTCCTGTGTTGCGACCCGGTTGCCAAACTGGTTCGGGGACCTGCATCTGAGAACTTCCTCGATCGCACCGTCGATAAGATCTGGCGTCCTGCACAACGCATCTCGCTGCGTCGGGTGATCAAAAAACAGCCCCAGCGCACTGCCGATCAGGTTGGTGGTCGTTTCGTGACCGGCATTCAGAATAAAAATACAGTTATGTATGAGCTCTGACGAAGAAAGCCGCCCCGTTTCATCACCATCGATCAGCCGCGTCAGGACGTCCGTTTCCGGATCGCCGGGATGCGATCTGCGCCGCGCAATAAGATCTGAGAGATATTCTGCAAAGGCCGTGACGGCGTCGTTGCCACGCATCTGCTGTTCCGTCGACAAGACAGGTTCCAGAGCCCCCAGTATGTTCAGGGACCAGTCCCGCAAGGGAGCACGTTCATCAGGCGGCACATCAAGAAGATTGCCAATCACTTCAATGGGGATACGGGCTGCAAAATCAGAGATCAGATCCGGCGCGGCGGGCAATTCGTCCAGCAAGCGGTCGACAGTTGCGATCAGGCCAGGCTCCATCCGCTGAAGTGCCCGGGGCGTCAAGGCCGAGGACATGATCCGCCGGACACGCGTGTGTAGAGGCGGGTCATTGAACACCAGGCTGGTCGTATGGTGCTCATACAGCGGCGTGCCTTCGCCGAATTTAGGCGCAAAGACTGCCTTCTTGTCCGACACAAAGCGCTGCGTATCCCGGTAGACGGTCATCAGATCAGCATGCGACGACAGAATAACTGAGCCGTCCGGTTGCGGACACACCGGCTGACGGGCCAGAAGCTGATCATAATACGGCGCGGGATCCGCATGAAAATCCGAAGGCAGGTCCGTCAGGTCAAGCATCGTGAAATCTGTCCGGGCCGAAAGGTGCAGACAGGCTGAGACGCTGCGGCACCCCTCTCAAACATGACCCGAAATTGCCCAATTGATTTCCTCTTTGCGCCCTCTCCCGCATCTAAACACCATTTTTAGTAAGTTTGTAACGATTGCCCGGAGAGTTTTCCCGTGTTTTTCACCAGTTCTGCGCATGTTGCGCACGCCCCACTGCCGGCAATGCTGAAAAGGTTCGTCAGAAATCAGAGCGGGAGTGTCACGTCCGAATTCGTCGTGGTCTCAGCTCTGATTATCAGCCTTGCTGCCGGCGTGCTGGAAATGACCTCAAACGGCACACAGGTCCTGGCCGAAAAGGTTGGTGAGGAAGTATTGACCGAGCGCGACCCATCCGGCGAGCGTGATCGCCGTCGTCCTGCGCAGGGGGGCTACAGTCCGGTCGACGACGGTGCTCATAAATCTACCAGTGGAGCGAGGGATACTGCATCAACCGGCACAACGTCGTCCGGAAACGGCAGTAGCGCGTCAGGCGGCTCCAAAGACAACACCAGCAAAAAGGCTGACGAAGATAAGGCTTCTGCGCCTGATACGGCAGCGGAGAACCCCTCCGACACCGCAAAAGAACCTGCAACCAAACCCTCCCAGAAAGACAAAAAGCCGGAAAAAACAGCCGGTTCGAAGAAAGCTCAGAAGAAAAAATCCGGGTCAAGCGACTCCGCTGAAGCCGGCGAACCCGGAGACGAGGTCGTCGCAGAAAACGAATACGATCCGTCATGCTACAAAAAGAACGGCAAGCTCAGAAAACGGTGCCGCTGAACACCATCAGGCACGTTGTATCCTGATCAGCTCGCGCAACGTGCAGGCCGGGTCTTCTGACCTGACCGGCATCTGGCGGACTTCGCGCCAGTCCAAAGGATCAAAGTCGGGAAACACAGCGTCAGGATCCGGCACAACCAGGTCAACCTCTGTGATCAGCAGCCTTTGCGCATGCGGCATCAGATCCTGATAGATTTTCTGCCCCCCGGCCCCATAGATCCTTGTGTAACCTGCCTCGTAGCACGCAGCCACGGCGCCGACAGGGTCGGAAACCACCATGTCCGCCACGCTTTTGTCACGCGACACCACACAGTTCAGGCGTCTGGGCAACGGCCTGACCGGCAGGCTTTCCCAGGTGTTCCGCCCCATCACCAGCGCGCCACCAACGGTTTCGCGCTGAAAAAGCTTCAGATCTTCCGGCGCATGCCATGGGATTTCGTTGTTCCGGCCGATGGCACCATTCCGCGCCCGCGCCACAATCAATGTCAGCATATCAGACAGCCACAGGCGCTTTTATCGCCGGCAGAGGATCATACCCCACAAATTCAAAGTCATCGTACCGGAAGTCAAAAATGGATTTCACGTCTCTGGTCAGCCGGAGCGTCGGCAGATCACGCGGCGTGCGTTCGAGCTGTGTCTGGACCTGTTCCATATGGTTCGAATAGATATGGGCATCCCCCATCGTGTGGACGAAGTCACCTGGCTCATAACCCGTGACATGGGCCAGCATCACCTGAAGAAGCGCATAAGATGCGATATTGAACGGCACACCGAGGAACATGTCAGCAGAGCGCTGGTAGAGCTGCAGATGGAGCTTGCCGCCAATAATCCGCACCTGCCACAGCGTGTGACAGGGTGGCAGCGCCATCTGATCCACTTCGCCGGGGTTCCACGCAGAGACAATCAGCCGGCGGCTGTCCGGCGTCTTGCGAATGGCCTCGACCAGATTGCTGATCTGGTCGACTTCTCCGATCAGAACGCGGGCCTCGGCGTCGTCCGTGCGGGACACTTTGGGGAAATGACGCCACTGATGCCCGTATACAGGGCCGAGATCACCGTTTTCGTCGGCCCATTCGTCCCAGATGGAAACACCATTCTGCTGCAGATACCGGATGTTTGTGTCACCGGAGAGAAACCAAAGAAGTTCGTAAATAATCGAACGCAGGTGCAGTTTTTTGGTCGTCACAAGGGGGAACCCATCGCTGAGCGGGTATCTGCACTGAAGACCAAAATACGAGATCGTCCCGGTACCGGTCCGGTCGGACGATTCGGTGCCATGATCCAGAACCATGCGCAAGGCATCGTGATACTGCTGCAAAATTATCTCTCCTGCGAAATCAGGCCGGGCGGCTTTCAGATTCATGCCCATGCGTCAGCTTTACCGGATTATTTTTCCAAGGCAAAGCAGGAGCGCACAGGTCTCTTCACGATCGCGCGCCGGTGGGTGGCAACCGCCGCCACACGTGTTAGGTTTTGTATGGAATTCACAAATATACGGGAAAATTTCCATGTCACTGAAGTATCTTCACACAATGGTCCGCGTCAAAAATCTCGAGGACTCGATTGCCTTTTACAAACTGCTCGGGCTGGAGGAAACGCGCCGCCACGAAAGCGAGGGCGGTCGGTTTACACTGGTTTTTATGGCGCCTCCGGGTCAGGAAGAATGCCCCGTGGAGCTGACGTACAACTGGGATGGCGATGACGGGTTGCCGTCGGACAGCCGTCATTTCGGACATCTGGCGTACCGCGTCGGCAATATCTATGAGGTGTGCCAGCACCTAATGGACAACGGGGTAACAATCAACCGTCCGCCGAGAGACGGCCACATGGCCTTTGTCCGCTCACCTGACAACGTTTCCATCGAGCTGCTTCAGGAAGGTGACAACCTGCCCCCGGCAGAGCCCTGGTCCAACATGGAAAACACCGGACATTGGTGATCCGGTCAGCCCTGACAGGCGCCATTCTTCTGGGCGCCGCGGCGGCAGAGGCCTCTGAGTGCCGGCTGGCGCTCGTCATGGCAATGGATGTGTCCAGCTCGGTCGATGCCGGGGAAGATGCCCTTCAGCGCGGTGGTCTTGTTGCCGCGCTGACCGCGCCGGAAGTTGTGAGGGCCTTTTTTGCCAGCGATGTCCCTGTAGCGCTGGCAATTTTCGAGTGGTCGGGGCGCTACAACCAGGAACTGCTGCTGGACTGGACATTGATTGACCGGCCCGCAAAGCTGGTCAGTGTTGCCGAAACCGTCGCCGCCAGTACGCGCAGCCACAATGATTTTCCGACAGCGATGGGATATGCACTGGGATATAGTGCAGGTCTTCTGGAACGCGGCCCTGACTGTCTTTACCGGACAATCGACATAGCCGGTGACGGTCAGAATAACGAGGGGTTTGGCCCTGAACAGGCGTATAAAGCCTTTCCGTTTGAAGGCGTTACGGTCAACGGGCTCGTCGTCAATGGCGCGGATTTTGAAGCAGAGACCGGTCTCATTGCTTTTTACAAAGCCGAAGTGCTGCATGGCCCGGGTGCCTTTATCGAAATTGCACAGGGGTTTGACGACTACGAGCGCGCGATGCGACGCAAACTTGAGCGCGAAGTCACGCCACCGGTCATCGGGCTGGCCGGAAAGGTTGCGCCGGGAGGATAAGCGATGCGGCCTGAGTTCGTTGCACTGTGCCTGCTCTGCGCAACTGCGCACACCAGCAATGCGGCGTGTCGCCAGGCGCTGGCGCTCGGGCTGGATGTCTCCGGTTCTGTCGACCTGCGGGAATACAGATTGCAGATCGACGGGCTGGTGACAGCGCTCAACAATCAGGAAGTTGCTTCTCTGTTACTGTCGACGCCTGCCGCGCCCGTTTCCATTGTTGTCTATGAATGGAGCGGGCCCGATGATCAGGTCATCCTTGTGCCCTGGACGGAGTTGCGCAACGCAGACGACCTCAGGCAGATCAGCGTAACACTGTCGCGTACTGAGCGTCGCGTCAGTACACCGGGAACCGCGCTTGGCACAGCGATGGAGACAGGCGCGTCGCTTCTCGGACAGAAAAGTCACTGCTGGAAACGGACGCTGGATATTTCCGGGGATGGCAAGTCCAATCTCGGACCCCGCCCCCGCGATGTCAAAGAAGAGCTTTCAGAACAGGGCATTACAGTTAATGCACTTGTCATCGGAGCTGACGCACCGGCATCGGGGAACAGACGGCAGCAGGAACTGGGCGAGCTTTCGTCTTATTTCCGGGCCGAGGTCATTACCGGCCCGGACGCTTTCGTGCAGACTGCAATCGGGTTCGAGGCCTACGCGGATGCCATGACACTGAAACTGAAACGCGAACTGGATGGAATTGCGATCAGCGGGCTTCAGTAGATATAGCGGATCTGGTCGGACCAGTAGCGTTCCATACGCTTAAGGGACGACGTAATGTCATCAATGCCCGCCGGACCCAGCACGCCTTTGTCTTCAAGCCCTTCGGCATGCCGTGAAAACAGCGTTGAAACCACGTCGCGGATTTTGCGACCCTTGTCTGTGAGGCGCACACGCACGGAACGGCGGTCAATCTCGCAGCGCTGATGGTGCATATAGCCCATTTCGACCAGCTTTTTCAGATTATAGCTGACGTTGCTGCCCTGGTAGTAGCCACGGCTTTTCAGCTCTCCCGCAGTGACTTCGTTGTCGCCAATGTTAAACAGCAACAGTGCCTGGACCGCATTGATCTCAAGCACACCAACCCGTTCGAACTCATCCTTGATCACATCAAGCAGAAGCCGGTGGAGACGCTCCACCAGCGAAAGGGCTTCAAGATAACTGATCATGAACCCCTGGTTCTGACCGCCTTGCGGCAGGTCTGTCTGGATCTGATCCTGGATACTCATACACGCGCTCCGATTCATTCTGATTTGCACAGAAATTGAGACGGAAACGCCAATATTTCGTTAAAAACATGAAAAACCAGCGTGCGCTGGTTTCAGACGTCCGTTCCAGGCAGCTGTCCGATGATGCGGTCGATCATCGCCTGATAGGGCTCTGGTGCTGGCGCCTGCCCGCTAACCCACTGATATAGATCGTGATCATTCTCACTGAGCATGGCATCATAAAGCGAGAGATCATCATCGCTCATCCCATCAAGACTGGTTTCAGCAAATTGTTGCAGGATGAGATCCATCTCTTTGATCCCACGCCGCATAGACCGCATCTTCAGCCGTTTCAGGCGATGCTCATGCAGTTCCGTCATGGGCCTCGGTCACCAGTGTCTGACGGAGTTTCTTTTCGAGGCGTCCAAGTTGCTCAACACGCGACAGCATGTCGGCGCGCAGATCGCGGATCTCGTTCAGGATATCCGCCGAGCTTGCTGAAAGCTCGCCTTCGTTGCCGGGAGCGTCCAGACCTACGCCTTCGCCGTTGATCAGCCACATCATCGAAACATTCAGAAGACCGGCCATCATGGACAATCTGTTCGCCCGCGGCTCGCTCAGGTCATTTTCCCAGGCGCGCAGCGTCGCGACGCGGACACCCAGCCGGCGTGCGAGTTCGCTCTGGTTCATACCTGCCGCCTCGCGGGCTGCAGCCACCCTGTCACCGAAAGTCGCCGTATCAGGTCCGTACCAGTCCTGGAAATCGTCCATTCTGAAGTCTCCTTGTCTGTTATCGCGCTTGATACATGCCGGGATGGCCCCTAACAATGCGCCTCAGTCCTATCAACCAGAGGCCGACATGGAATTGCTTTCTGCGACACTTGCGCGTGTCAAACCGTCCCCGACCATCGCTGTCACAACCAAAGCCGGTGAGCTCAAGGCTGCAGGCCGGGATGTTATCGGGCTTGGTGCCGGGGAACCGGACTTTGACACACCGCAGAACATCAAAGACGCCGCTGTCGCGGCAATCTCGTCCGGTAAGACCAAATACACCGCCGTGGACGGAATTCCAGAGCTTAAGCAGGCAATCTGCGATAAATTCGCCCGTGACAATGACCTGACCTACAAGCCATCTCAGATCAGTGTGGGCACAGGTGGTAAACAAATCCTTTACAACGCGCTGATGGCGACGCTGAACCCCGGAGAAGAAGTTGTCATACCAGCTCCTTACTGGGTCAGCTACCCGGATATGGTCCTGCTGGCCGGCGGCGAGCCTGTTATCGCACCAGCGACCTTGGAACAGGATTTCAAGCTGACACCCGATGCGCTTGAGGCAGCTATTACGCCAAAAACCAAGTGGTTCATCTTTAACTCCCCCAGCAACCCAACCGGTGCCGGTTACCGCCGGGAAGAGCTTAAAGGACTGACGGATGTCCTGATGCGCCATCCACATGTCTGGGTGATGACTGACGATATGTACGAACATCTGGCCTATGATGACTTTGAGTTCTGCACGCCGGCGCAGGTGGAGCCCGGGCTTTATGACCGGACACTGACAGTGAACGGGGTGTCCAAAGCCTATGCAATGACCGGATGGCGGATCGGGTATGCCGCTGGCCCGGAAACGCTGATCGCGGCAATGCGCAAAATCCAGTCCCAGAGCACGTCAAACCCCTGCACCATCAGCCAATGGGCTGCCGTCGAAGCGCTGAACGGCACACAGGATTACATCGCGCCGAACAACGAGATGTTTGTACGCCGCCGCAATCTGGTGGTGGATATGCTGAATGCCATCGATGGGATCACCTGCCCCAAGCCCGAAGGCGCGTTTTATGTTTATCCGTCGATTGCCGGGCTGATCGGCAAAACCTCGGCGGGCGGTGCAGTCATCGAGAACGACGAAGCCTTCGCGACGGCCTTGCTGGAAGAAACCGGCGTTGCGGTTGTATTTGGTGCGGCCTTTGGTCTGAGTCCGAATTTTCGCGTCAGCTATGCGACCTCGGATGAAGCGCTGACCGAGGCATGCACCCGGATCCAGAAATTCTGTGCGGCGCTGACCGGTTGAAGACCCTTGCGACCGGCATCCGCGCCGGTCGTATCCCGAACCCGACACTTGCTGCTATTGGATCTCAGGTCAGTGGCGAACTGAGCTGCCACGGGGGCTTGTAGGAGCCTGCGCATACGGAACAGCCTGATCCCGTTATACCGGGATGGCAGTCTCCGGGAAGTGCTCGAATCCGGGGCAGCCTAGAGTCCCGAAATTCCCGCATAACGGGAATAATCTCCATGTTGTTCGCGACACCTAAAAACTGCCGTAAAATGAAGAGTATTCGGACAGCACCCCCGTCTTTGTGAAGGCCAGCAGCCCCGGAAACCGTAACACTTTGAAAAGTAATCGATATCACAGGAAATCTGCCGCTTCATTTCCCGAGGTCCCTGCGGGGCCGCGCAGATTTCCTGCGGAGCCATCGTTTCCGGATTAAAGCTTTGTTGAATGTTTTGCGCGCCAGTATGTCGCAGTTTTAACAGTTCCGGGAAATTTCCAAAATGTTCCATCTCTCCAGAATGACAGCTTTCGCTGCCGCGCTGTGCGTTGCTGCACCGCTGGCCGCCGATCAGGGCGTGTCAGGCGATACAATCAAACTGGCGCAGGTCGCCGCAATGGAAGGCCCGGCTGCGGCACTCGGCACCGGCATGCGTCAGGGCATGCTGGCTGCATTTGAAGAAGCCAACCGCGCAGGCGGCATCAACGGTCGTATGATCTCGCTGACGAGTATTGACGATGGCTATGAGCCCGACCGCTCCGTGGCCGAGGTCCGGACCATTATCAGCGGTGACGACTATCTCGCGCTGGTGGGGCCAGTGGGAACACCAACCACAAAAGCCACACAGCCCATTGCCACCGATGCGGGTATGCCGATGATCGCTCCGTTTACAGGTGCCGGTTTCC
Organism: Roseobacter sp. S87; assembly: GCF_055693285.1. The sequence goes on along the minus strand of NZ_JBVFTR010000004.1, from coordinate 83,356 downwards.
TGCGTGCGCCGGAACTCGACAATGTGATCAACGTCCGTGCTACCTATGACGCGGAAACACAGGCCTGGATCGATCACCTTGTAGACGTCGAAGGCATGACAGACATCGCCATTCTGTATCAGGATGACGGATTTGGCCGCGTCGGGCTTTCCGGAGTCACCAAAGCGCTGGAAGCCCGTGGCATGTCTCTGGTTGCTGAAGGCAGCTACACGCGAAACACCGTTGCTGTGAAATCCGCCCTGCTGGAAATCCGCAAAGCAAAACCGCAGGCGATTGTGATGGTCGGCGCGTATAAGCCACTGGCAGAGTTCATCAAACTGTCCCGTAAGATGAAAATGGACGCAACGTTTGTGACGATTTCATTTGTGGGCTCCAAGGCGCTGGCAGCAGAGCTGGGTGCCGACGGCGAAGGGGTGATCATCAGCCAGGTGGTTCCGCAACCCTGGGACACAAACCTGCCCATCGTTGCTGAATACCAGGCTGCTCTGAGCGCGCTCGATGCTTCTGCGGAGCCCGGTTTTGTTTCGCTCGAAGGTTACGTCGCCGGACGCCTGACCATTGAAGGGCTGCGCAACGCAGGTGCAGACCTGACGCGCGAAACATTCATGGCTGCGATGAACAGCCTGGGAACCGTGGACTTCGGCGGTATGACCATGACCTTCGGCGCTGGTGACAATCAGGGGTCCGAGGATGTGTTCCTTACCAGGATCGAGACGGACGGATCCTTCACCGCAATGTCTCCCGGCAGCTAAAACGCCCCGGTCCGTCCGGGTTACAGCCGGGCGGACCGAACACAACCCCAAATGAATTTCTGACCGGAAAGTATTCGTCATGAAAAATCTGGCATCACGCCTCTTTGGTTCCGTACTCGTTCGCCTGGCGCTGATTTTTGGTGCACTCGCGGCAACCACGACAGCAGCGATTGTTGTCAGCTGGATCGTTTTTCAATCTATGGCGACGAATATGACCGTCCTGTCAGACGAGCGCCTTCCTGAACTCAGGGACAGCGCATCAGTGGTCTCAGTGGCTGACCGGTTGAGAGGCCTCCTCTCAGACCTGCTCATCGCGTCAGAACCCGAAGACCTGAAATCGCTCGATTTCAAAACGCAACTTGTACTCGAAGACATACGCAACGCGGCTTCGGCCTTTGAGCCCGGTAAACAGGAAGATCTGTCAGCAAAAATAGATACGGTGGAAACCGCGCTTGCGAACCTCAGAAGCGCACGCGACGCTGAATTTCAGAGCGTGGAAGGCGTGGCAAACGCTGTCGCCGCAGCACTGGAACGCGCCAACACCGCTACTGGTCTGCTCGCTGAAACATCCGACAGTGCCTATTTCGACCTGATCATTGGTGGCGAAGACACAATCTCAGACATCGATGCGACCCTGACGCAACTGATAGAAGAGGATTTTGCGCTATATCAGTCGGCTTTGTCAGTGCGTGCAGAAGTCAACCTGATCTCAGGTCTGGCTCTTGGCATGACCCAAACCCGGGATACCGCTATCCGGTCGATCCTTGCGGATCTTGGCAATGCCGCGGATGACAGGTTGTCAGGCCTGCTTCCCATTATCGCTAAAGCACCTGCAACCGAGGAAGTTGCAACGCTTGTTGCACGGTCTCAGCAGGAATATCGAAAGGCATTCGGACCAACGGGAAGACAATTGCGGCCTTCTGACATTCTGTCCCTTCGTCAGGAAATCGATGCAGCGCTTTCCTCTTCGATGGACGATATTTATTTTGAACTGGTCATCAACAGTGACGATGCTAAAACCAATAATTCGGAAGCGATTCAATCGCTTCTCGATGACCAGGTGGCGCGCATTAGAACGCAGGCGACATTGGATTCCGCTGTTCAGTCGTTCTTCTCGTCAGCGATGCAGACCGCCTTGTCACGGGACGCTACTGAACTGGCACAACGCGCGGACGGTTTGCGTGTAGCAGGTCAGCGCCTGCTCGACGCAAAAAGTGGCGTCGACCCTGAAATCGCTTCGCCACTGGATGCCATTCTCGACATAGCAGATGCCGAGACAGGTATCGTGGCAATCCGGGCAGCTGCCTTTGATGCGCAGGCCAATGCGATGGATGCAACAGCTGTCGCGGCAGAGGCGGTGCGGGATATCTCGCTTGCGGTCAGCGAATATGCCTCCGCTTCCCAGAGCCAGATCGAGGCTGCAGCAGCACAGCTGAACTCCGAAGTTGCCTCTGCAAGGTCCAACCTGCAACTGATCGGTTTGCTGAGCGCCGCAATCGTCGCCGCAGCCCCTCTCTTGATATGGGCTATGGTGACCCGTCCTCTGAACAGTGTAACGGCGGTAACGGAACGACTGGCAAAAGGCGATCTTTCTGAAATCGAAAATGCGTCCCGTTACAAAGGCGAGATCGGCAGACTGGCGCGAGCCCTTGAAGTTTTCCGGAACGGTGCTCTCGAACGGCTGCAGATGCAGGAAGAAGAGAAAAAACGCGAAGCTGAAATGCGCGAAGCCGAGCGCAAGGCGGAGCAGGCCAAGCGCGACGCCGAAGAAAAGGAACGCGAGGCCGAAGCCAGACGGGAAAAGGAACTTCGTGAACGCGAGGAAGCAGAACGCGCAAGGGACGAGAAAGAACGCCAGGCGCGGGAAGCGGAGCGCGAAGCCCGCACCCGGGAACAGGAAACAGTCGTCGGCGAACTTGCTTCCGGTCTTCGCAAACTGTCGTCGGGTGACCTGACGCATCTGATCCGTGCGGAGTTCCCGGACGAATATGCCGCTCTGAAAACCGACTATAACATGGCCGTTGAAAACCTGTCAGACCTCGTGCGGCGCATCGGGGCAAGCGCCGGCACCATCGACACCAGCAGCGCTGAAATCGCGTCATCTGCACTTGATCTGTCGCGCCGCACTGAGAATTCTGCTGCTACTCTTGAGGAAACAGCTGCCGCACTCAATGAGCTGACCAGCAGCGTTTCGTCAGCGGCAAAAGGTGCAACCGATGCGGCCGGCACGGTTGAAAGGGTCAAATCTGACGCGGAATCCAGCGAGACCGTGATGCGGGACGCTGTGGCGGCCATGGGGGAAATTGAGAGCTCGTCGGGTGAAATAGCCAAGATCGTTGAAGTGATTGATTCAATTGCGTTCCAGACCAACCTTCTGGCGCTGAACGCGGGTGTGGAAGCGGCGCGTGCCGGCGATGCCGGCAGGGGATTTGCAGTCGTCGCGTCCGAAGTGCGCATTTTGGCGCATCGCTGCTCCGAAGCGGCGCTGCAGATCAACGAACTGATCACAGTTTCAACCGGCCACGTCGAAAAAGGCGTCACTCTCATGGATGACACCAAGGAAGCACTTGGGCAGATTCTCAAGGGCATTGTCGACGTATCTCAAAACGTATCGGACATTGCGCTGTCGGCCTCAGAACAATCGAGTGGCATTGCAGAAATTAACACCGCGGTTGAAGCGCTGGACCGTGGTACACAACAGAATGCGGCTATGTTCGAAGAGACCACCGCAGCCAGCCAGTCGCTCACGGCCGAAGCGTCTCACCTGTCTCAAACCATCTCAAGCTTCCGGGTGGCGGACGGCGAAACACCGGACGATCAATTCCATCAGGACAGCGATGCCGCCTGAAACGCTGAAGCCGGCCTGAAAAATCAGGCCGGTTGGCCAGACTTTGCCTGACCCGACCGAAAAGTCAGGTGTTGAACAGAAAGTGTAGAACGTCCCCATCGCGGACAATGTAGGACTTCCCTTCTGCGCGCATCTTTCCTGCATCTTTTGCAGCGTTTTCACCACCAAGCGATACGTAATCGTCGTAGGAAATAGTCTCGGCCCGGATAAAGCCTTTCTCAAAGTCGCCGTGTATCACCCCTGCGGCCTTCGGGGCAGTTGTACCTTGGCCGATTGTCCAGGCACGCGCTTCTTTTGGCCCCGCTGTAAAGTAAGTCTCAAGCCTTAGCAGACTGTAGCCTGCCCGGATTAAACGATCGAGCCCGGCCTCAGCGAGGCCCATCTCTTCAAGAAACATATCCGCTTCGTCAGGCTCGAGCTGACTGATCTCTTCTTCAATCTGCGCAGAAATAATCACATGCGAATTGCCCTGAGCGGACGCCATTTCCGCAACCTGTGCAGACAGGGCATTGCCCGATGCCGCTTCGCCTTCACCAACATTGCACACGTAAAGAACAGGCTTTGTCGTCAGCAACTGCAACATATTCCAGGCGCGCACATCTTCCTCGTCGATCTCGACAACCCGCGCCGGACGTCCCGCCTCAAGAGCTTCGAGTGCCATCTTCATCAGCCGTTCCTGCTGGACGGCATCTTTGTCTCCACCCCGCACTTTGCGGACAATGTTCTGCAGCCGCTTTTCGATGCTCTCAATATCCGCAAGCATGAGTTCGGTCTCAATCGTCTCCGCATCCGCAACGGGATCAACGCGCCCTTCAACGTGCGTGACGTCACCATCTTCAAAACATCGAAGGACATGCGCAATCGCATCGACCTCACGGATATTTGCCAGGAACTGATTGCCCAGCCCCTCCCCCTGGAGGCGCCTTTTACAAGACCCGCAATATCGACAAATGTCATACGTGCCGGAATAACCTGGCGCGAGCCTGCGATCTCAGCCAGCTTGTCGAGCCGCTCGTCCGGTACAGCAACCTCACCGACATTCGGCTCAATGGTGCAGAAAGGAAAATTTGCCGCCTGTGCCGCCGCTGTGCGGGTCAGCGCGTTGAACAGAGTGGACTTACCGACGTTCGGCAAACCCACGATTCCCATTTTGAAGCCCATGACACTGTCCTTTGTTGCTGGCGCATTCCCTTAGGGCCTGCGCAGGCTCAGGACAAGTCCCGACGGTGCCGCCTGTCTTCGCGCGCATGAAAGATCAGCGCCCAGGCGAGGAGAATGAACATCGGATGTGTAAGCCCACCCGAGAAGAAAAGCGCCGGTATCCAGATAATGAACACCAGGATCGCGATAATAGGACGGCCTGTCAGCAGAATCGAAAGCGGGGGCAAAAGTATAGCGAGAAGATAGTTCATAACGCCAATATAGGCCCGGAATGTTGGATATTGAGGGGAAATCGACCTGTTTTTGCCCCATCGCCGGAAATCCACCCCTGCCGGGACGGTATGATGCATTGATTTCCCCGTCCGATTTCGGCATTCGGTGCCTGATACTTCAGGAAGGCAGCACCACCAATGACCCGCATCGATGACCGGTTCGCCGAACTCGCCCGCCAGGGAAAGAAAGCATTTGTTTCGTACATCATGGCCGGCGACCCGGACTTTGACCGGTCGCTGGAAATCGTGCGCGGCCTGCCGGACGCGGGCGTGGATATCATTGAGCTTGGCCTGCCCTTTACCGACCCGATGGCGGACGGGCCGACCATTCAGCTTGCAGGCCAGCGCGCGCTTGAAAGTGGTATGACACTGCTGCGGACGCTCGAGCTGGCCAAAGCTTTCCGCGAGACGGACAATGAAACGCCGATTGTTCTGATGGGCTATTACAATCCGATCTACAGCCATGGCGTGGAGCGTTTCCTCAAGGATGCCGCGGAAGCCGGAATTGACGGCCTGATCGTCGTGGATCTGCCGCCGGAAGAAGACAGCGAACTATGCATTCCCGCCCAGGCCGCAGGGCTCAATTTCATCCGCCTTGCGACACCAACAACGGATGACAAACGTTTGCCGCGTGTGGTTCAGAATACGTCGGGCTTTGTGTACTATGTCTCGATCACCGGCATCACCGGCGCGGCAGAGGCGCAGGCAGATGATGTAGGTCCCGAAGTATCCCGCATCCGCGAAGCAAGCGGCCTGCCTGTCGTGGTCGGTTTTGGGGTCAACACGCCGGAGAAATCCCGTTCAATCGCGGGTGTGGCCGATGGTGTGGTTGTCGGATCGGCGATTGTCAGCAGGATCGCAGCCGGAGACAGCACCGCAGACGTGCTTGCTTTTGTCCGTTCGCTCTCATACGGCGCGCATTCCGTCTGAAGCAACACGCTCCGCCGGACTGTCGCGATCGGCATCCAGAACCGCCCGTAATTCCCGGAGTGCCGGCAGGATTTCTACGAGCTTCTGCATCTCGTAAACCTGCGACAGCCTGTTCAGGTCCGGGATCATCGCGGTAATCGTTTCGTCGCGGAACCTGCGCCCGGCCTGCGTCAGCCAGACTTGTTTTGACCTGCCATCCTTCGGATTGGGATGCACCTCGACGAGGCCGTGTGCCTCCAGACCCTTGATCGTATGAGTCATACTGGTTTTCGGCACCTGGAATGCGCGTGCGATTTCCATGGGTGTCCGTCCATCACCACGCCTCGAAAGATGGCTGATGACACCGAAATGGGGCGCGATCAGCCCATCCGGCAATCGCGCCTCCAGCAGGGTTCTGCTGAGTTGTTCGATGATCCCTATTTCGTTGAATACCTCGAAACAGAGCGTGACCGGGTCTTCAGCCATTCAGCAGTTTTGCCTCCAGTGGCCAGCGCGGTGATTGCGCCACATCCGGACCATAGCCCAGTCTGCCAAGCATTTGAACTGTCTCTCCATTCGTCGCGAGCAGGTCGTGAATGCGCCCGTACTGAAGCGCCATTTCCGGAAACTCCTGCAGGCACTGGCTGACCGGATGGAGCGACAGACCCAGTGATGTGCAGCGCAGGTTCAGGCGCAGCCAGTCCCGCCCCGCGCGAACCTGATCCGCCTTATCATTCCCGGCGGTTCTGAGAACGGCATAGGCAGGTGTCGCGTGCAGCATTTCGTCGTAAATTCTGACACCCTCCCGGAACCCCCGGCTCTCCGGATCACTCTGAACTGACCGGCTGACAAGGCCTGCGAGCATCAGTGTTTCCAGAAATGGCCCCCCAAGATCAATGCCGTCAGGGTTCGCGTTTATCTCGGCCTTGCCGAACCGCATCAGATCGACGGATTCATGCAGCGTTCGGGGCGTCTGCATTTCGGCAACCCAGGCATCCCAGGTGATCGACCGGATTTCTTCTACCCGTTCTTCGTCAGTCACAATCGTGGCGTAGCTTTCCAGAGCGCGCACCGCGACATCCGGCACTTCCGTGTCAGAGAACGGCTCTTTACAGGACCGCCTGCTCAGGATGTATCCGGCAAGCGGATCAGCCTCGCCTCCTGTTTCGAAAACAGCTCTGGCCACCGGCCCTTTTTCACCGTCTGGAAAAACCTCAGTGCGCACTTTATACCCTGCAACACCGGCCGCCAGTGCCATCTGTTCCAGGAAACAGCCGAATCCGATGGTCAGCTGACGGTCAAAGGGGTCAGTTTCAGGCAGTCTTTTTTCGCTGTCATGCCAGAGCAGGACAGTATCATCCCCGACCAGTTCCACCAGCCAGGGCTGCAGGTTGTGAGGATTTGGAGCCAGCAGAGCGTAGCTCAGCGCATTTTTGCGGGGATCACCGTAGCTCCCTGCCAACTGCCACGGCGCAATGGCGCGGTGGGGAACCCTTGTGTTCATAAAGCCGGCGGATGCGGCTGTTGCGGCGGCAATCGTGCCACCTCCGGCGATGGTCAGGAATTTTCGTCTCGAAACGGTCATGTTTAGCCTCATCAGTTTGTTCAATATCGCACTATATAGTTCGATATTGCACTATTCAAGACTTTTTGCGAACCGCAACATTTGTTGAGTTGAAGGCGTTTTCCAAAATTGGTAATGAAAACTAACCAAAATTGGAAATCACCATGCCAGCCATTACAAATATTGAAGATCTGAAACGCATCTACGAACGGCGCGTGCCGCGGATGTTTTACGACTACGCAGAGTCCGGCAGCTGGACTGAGCAGACATTCCGCGAAAATTCATCTGACTTTGACCAGCTGCGTCTGCGGCAGCGCGTGGCCGTCGATATGTCAGGGCGTACCACTGAATCCGAAATGATCGGTGAAAAAGTTGCAATGCCAGTGGCCCTCGCACCGGTCGGGATCACGGGGATGCAGCACGCCGACGGCGAGATGAAGACCGCAAAGGCTGCGGAAAAATTTGGTGTACCCTTCACGCTCAGCACCATGTCAATCAACTCAATTGAGGATGTGGCCGGCTTTACCGATGCGCCCTTCTGGTTTCAGCTCTACATGATGCGGGATACGGACTATGTCTCGCGACTGATACAGCGTGCCAAAGACGCAAAGTGTTCAGCGCTTGTCATCACGCTTGACCTGCAGATCCTGGGTCAGCGGCACAAGGACATCAAAAACGGCCTGTCTGCTCCTCCCAAACTGACCGCAAAAACCATCGCCAACCTCGCCACCAAATGGTCCTGGGGTATTGGCATGCTGAGTGCGAAGCGTCGCGACTTCGGCAATATCGTGGGGCATGTCGAAGGCATTTCTGACCCCAAATCGCTCAGCACCTGGGCCGCTGAATCCTTTGATCCGACGCTCGACTGGGACAAGGTCGCAAAGATCAAAGAGGAATGGGGTGGCAAGGTGATCCTCAAGGGCATCCTGGATGCCGATGATGCCAGAATGGCCCTCAAGGTTGGCGCCGATGCGATCGTGGTCTCCAATCACGGTGGCCGACAGCTTGATGGTGCGCTGAGCTCCATTCGCGCGCTCAAGCCGATCCTCGACGCAGTTGGAGATGAGATTGAAGTGCACCTGGACAGCGGTATCCGTTCCGGTCAGGACGTTCTCAAGGCGCTCGCTATGGGCGCACAGGGGACTTACATCGGGCGGGCGTTCATCTACGGCCTGGGCGCGATGGGTCAGCAGGGTGTTACGAAAGCGCTTGAGATCATTCACAAAGAGCTGGACACCACGATGGCACTTTGCGGCGAAACGGACGTCAGAAACCTAGGGCGGCACAACCTGCTGGTCCCGGAGGATTTCGAGGGTCGCTGGCAGAGCTGAGTTTTCGGGATGGTGCCGGGCGGACGGCTGCAGATTTCAGCCGCGCCCGGCGTCCTGCAGCGACCTGACCGTGCGCCCGAGCGCGGGCACAAGAACCAGTGCCGCCACGAACATAATACCGCCCACCAGCGCAAAACCGGCGCGCAGGCCAAAGTATTCAGAGGTGAAACCCATCAGCGGTGGGCCCAGAAAGAACGCTGCGTATCCCATAACGGATACACGGCTGATGGCTGCAAGCCTGTTGCGCGCGGGGACGACCCGCCCGACCTGCGCCAGCGCAAGTGGTGCGATCACCGACACGCCAAGCCCGGTGAGACCAAAGCCGAGGTAGGCTGTCATCAGGCCCGGAGCAAGACCCGCGAGGAACAGACCGGCTGCCGCCGTCAGAGCTGCGGCCACCATCAGCTGCAGTTCCGGAAGGCGGGACGACATCAGATGCCCTGCCAGCCGCCCTGCCCCCATGGTCAGTCCGAGAATGGCCGGCCCCAGTGCACCTTCCGCAGGCCCGCCGCCCAGCGTGCGTTCCAGATGCAGCGCTGACCAGCCTTCGGAGGATGCCTCTGTCAGGAAGGCCAGTAAAACAATCGCACCGCCAAGCCAGATGAGGCCTGATGGCAGCCGCACTGCGGCGCCCGCGGCCTCCTGCGGCATCACCGCGCTTCGTTTTTCCAGCATGATGACGGCCAGGACAGCTACCAGAGCGCTGAAAGCGAGAAACACATCTGCGGGTGTCCATTCCAGTTCCCGCAATACACCGGTCAGCAGAGCAGACCCGGCATAGGCAAAAGAATACATCGCATGATTGAGGTTCATGAGGGGCCTGCCCTCCTGTTCCTCTCGTTCGGAAACGCGCACGTTGACCAGCACGTCAACGACGCCGGAACCGACCGACGCGAGCGTCATTCCCAGAGCGAACTGCACAAGGCCTGTCGCACTGCCTGCCGTGAACATCCCCAGCGCCACGATGAGCGATGCCACAGGTGTGGCCCAGCGCCCAGCCAGACGGTCCGCGAGCGGGGCCAGCCACATCGCCGCCAAAGCCCCCAGAGAGGCGACCAGAACCACGGCACCGTAAACCGCATCTGATGCGCCGATCGCCGCCTTAACCACTGGCATCTGGGCAAAAAACGCAGCCCAGGCCCCACCGATCACGATGAAGCCCGCAAGTGGTTTGTGCGAAATCCGGAGGTCGTTCAGAAGGCCCATCAGCCCGTGTCGCACAGGGCCCGTTTTCCCACAAGCGCGCTTGTTTCAGAAACCTCTTTCCATGCAGCCGAATCCGGTCTATACGCGCGGCTTCATGCGGGCATACAGCCTTGGAGGATGTCCGCCCTTACATATTGGAGAGTATCAATGGCTGGAGAAATTCCGGATCTTGTCGCTCAGGAACGGACGGGGACAGGCAAGGGCGCCGCTCGTCAGGCACGCCGCGATGGCATGGTTCCTGGTATTGTTTTTGGTGGTGACACTGACCCGCTGCCGATCAACATCCCTTTCAACGTTCTGTTCAAGAAGTTGAAAGAAGGCCGGTTCAAGTCGACCCTGTTCAACATGAAAGTTGAAGGTCACGACGACGTGCGTGTGATCTGCCGCGACGTGCAGCGTCACGTGGTCAAGGATCTGCCAACGCATATCGACTTCATGCGCCTGCGCCGCACCACAAAAATCAACCTCTTCATCGCGGTTGAAGTTGTCGGCGACGATGTGGCCCCCGGCCTGAAAAAAGGTGGTGTGCTGACGCTGATCCGCCCCGAAGTCGAACTGGTTGTGACCGCGGGTGATATCCCGGATCACATCACCATCGACATTTCCGAAATGGAAATCGGCGACAACATCACGATCTCGTCCGTTGACCTGCCAGCAGGTGCAAAACCGACGATCGACCGTGATTTCGTGATCGCACAGATTTCCGCGCCAGCGGGTCTGGCCTCTTCGGATGACGAAGACGACGATGACGGCGAAGAGGGTGATGCACCCGAGGCCGAAGGCGACGCAGAAGAGTAAAGCCTTTCCCCATCGGGAACGGAGGATACGGGGCCCTTTGCGGCCCCGTATTTCGTTCCGGCAGCCCCGGTGCTATGCTGCAGCGCAACATCAGGGAGCTGAAATTTTGAAACTCATCGTCGGTCTGGGCAATCCGGGTCCAAAATACGCCGGAAACCGCCACAACATCGGATTCATGGCGCTCGACCGGATTGCGCAGGATCACGGGTTCGGCCCCTGGAAGGGCAAGCATCAGGGCAGTCTGAGCGAGGGCCGTTTCGGGTCCGACAGGGCGGTTCTGCTCAAGCCCGAAACCTTCATGAACAATTCCGGCCAGTCCGTGCAGGCGGCGCTGAAATTCTTCAAACTGGATCCCGAAGACGTTGTTGTGCTGCATGACGAGATCGACCTTGCCCCCGGCAAAGTAAAACACAAAGTCGGCGGCGGACATGCCGGCCACAACGGTCTGCGTTCGCTGCATGCTCATATCGGGCCGGATTACGCGCGTGTTCGTCTGGGCGTCGGTCATCCCGGTCACAAGGATCGCGTCCCGTCCTATGTCCTGCACGACTTTTCAAAAGCGGATCAGGAATGGCTGGATGATGTTCTGCGCGGCGTAAGTGATGGTGCGCCCTGGCTCGCAGCGGGAGATCCGTCAAAATTCATGAACGCAGTCGGCTTGCGGCTCAGCCCTCAAAGATCTGGCAGCGGCGAAAAAGGCACAGCCGCGCGGCCAAAAACTGCGGCAAAAGAAAAACCACCGGAGCAAACTGAAGAACCGTCAGACGAACGGTCAGCTATGCAGAAGCTGCTGGATCGTTTCCGGTGAACCTTCCCGACGCCTTTGCACATCAGGCTATCAGCTGCCGCGCTCTGGGCTCGCCGTTTATGGGCCAGCTTCTTGATCTGTTGGCCGGTCACTGGCCGCAGGATACTGCGCTTGCCCGGCATTTCGCAGCGTTCGACGGGGACATCGGCCCCGCAGGGCATTCTTTGCCTCTGCGTACAGCGGGCGGGCTTCATGCACTGGTTCTGAGCGGCCGGGCTCCAGACCTCGCCGCCGTTTATCCGCCGGCTGTGGTGGATGATGAAACGCTGCTTGCGGCCGTGATGTCCGCCCTGAATACGCATGAAGATTTCATGTTGGACTGGGTCAGAAGCCCGCCACAAACGAACGAGGTTCGCCGGTCAGCCGCGCTGATCGCCGGAGCAAGCGTTGCCGCTCAACACTTTGACCTGCCCTTCTGGCTTTCCGAACTCGGTGCCAGTGGTGGACTGAACCTGATGTGGGATCACTACGCGCTTGCCCTGCCCGGCATGACTACTGGCCCCGAAAATGCCGCCCTGACCCTTGCGCCGGACTGGGACGGCCCATTGCCCCCGTCCCAAAGGCCGGTCGTCGCCGACCGTCGTGGGGTCGATCTGAACCCTCTTGATCCGCGCCGCGCAGAGGATCTCCTCCGCCTTACCGCTTATCTGTGGCCCGACCAGCCGGAACGGCTTGCGCTCACCCGCGCGGCGGCTGCCGTGACGGATGCACAGATCGACCGCGACGATGCGATCGACTGGCTGGAGAAGAGGTTAGCGGAGGCGCCTGCGGGGCATGTGCATCTGATCCAGCATACGGTGGCATGGCAGTACTTCCCGGAAGAAGCCAGAACGCGGGGACGCAGAATGATTGAAACCGCCGGATCTGCTGCAACTTCCGAACGACCACTCGCGTGGCTGTCCATGGAAAGCGACGGCGATACAAAGGGTGGAATTGGTGCCGCACTGATCCTGCGGCTATGGCCCGGTGACGTTACCCTGAACCTCGGGCGCGCCGACTTTCACGGACGCTGGGTCCGGTGGCAGACGCCCTGACGGGCAGGAAGACAGGTAGGGTTATGCGCAGTTTCGGGAAATGGCTGGGACGAATTCTTCTGGCTCTCGTGCTGGCCGCAGCCGCGCTGGGTCTCTGGAAGATCGAAGAGATCAGACGCCTGATGGCGGTGAACAGCCTCTTTGAACCCGACCGGATTGTTAGGAATTTCAGCAACATGGACGCAGCCTTCCTGCACAGGGAGATCGACCGCGGCGACGGTCCGGTATCCCCCCTGCCCGCAGGGGAACCGATGCAGATGCCTGAGCGGCTGGACAGGTTCCTCACTGACCGCAATGCGACCTCTCTGCTGGTGCTCAGCGGCGGCAAAATCGTCTATGAAGATTACCTGCTGGGAACCGGGCCGAAAGATCTCCGGATCAGCTGGTCCATGGCCAAAAGCTACCTGTCCGCCCTGACAGGGATTCTGGTCGATAATGGCCTAATCCCTGACCTCGATGCACCTGTAACCGACTATGTTCCGGAGCTGGAGGGCGGGGCCTACAGTAACGCGACCATCCGCAATGTTCTGAACATGGCGACCGGTGTGACCTTTGACGAGGACTATCTGGACAAAGGTTCCGACATCAACCGGATGGGCCGTATTCTTGCCCTTGGCGGCGAGATGGACACCTTCGCCGCTGACCTGACCGAAACATTCGCCCCGCCGGGGGAGCAGTGGAAATACGTGTCCATCGACACCCACGTCCTGGGAATGGTGTTGCGGGCCGCCGGTGGGAAACCGGTTGTTGATCTGATGTCCGATTACGTCATCCGGCCGCTCGGCGTCGAACGCGCACCCTACTACCTGACGGATGGTACCGGCGTGGCCTTTGCGCTTGGGGGGCTGAACGTGACGACGCGCGATTATGCCCGTTTTGGCCAGATGTTCCTGCAGCGGGGGCGCTGGCAGGGCAATCAGATTGTGCCTGCGGACTGGGTTATCCTGTCCACAACCGCAAGCGCACCGACCAGCGGTGACCAGATGGGATATGGCTATCAGTGGTGGCTGCCGCGCGACGCAAGGCCGCGGGAATACATGGGGCGTGGCATTTACGGGCAATACCTCTACATCAACGAAACAGCGGATGTGGTGATCGTGCTCACAGCTGCGGATCGCCGGTTCCGGGACCGCACAGTACAGCGGGACAATCTGGAACTGTTCCGGGAGATCGCCGACAGGTTCTGAGGAGAACGGTATGGAAAAAGACGACAGCGTCAATGTCCTGGGCACACCGCTGACCGTGTGCGGCACCGACCCCGTAACAGGTTTTTTCCGGGACGGCAGCTGCAACACTTGTGCTGCTGACCGTGGAAGCCACACCGTCTGCGCCATCATGACAGCCGAGTTCCTAGCGTTCTCAAAGTATGTCGGCAACGACCTGTCGACGCCACGGCCGGAATTTGGTTTTGTTGGTCTGAAACCAGGTGATGCCTGGTGCCTGTGCGCCGGCCGGTTTCTGCAGGCGCATGACGACGGCTGCGCACCACAGGTCAACCTGGAAGCCACTCATGCGCGCGCGCTTGAAATCGTCCCGCTTGAGGTACTGCGCGCCTGCGCCGCTCACTGACAGGTTTTTCACGCAGCGGCAAACCGGGCTCCACGGACGTTCCGCCGAGATGCGGTTCAGCCACATTCAGCGCGACAGGCCGGATCCAGGGCGAAATAAAGCATAAACCTTCGGCCTATGACGGCCTGACTCATCCCAAAGTCCAATTCTGTTTCCTGCTCTGCCTGCTCAGATCGGGGCAACCGCAATGACGCGGAAACACAGAAAACGAAAAGGATGACGCAATGATCAAACACAGCAAAACGCTTCTTCTGGCCGGACTTCTTATTCCCGGTGCAGCATTTTCAGACATCAGCAAGGGTGATGTGCTTGGCGTTTCTGCCGAAGCAATCACCGCCGCTGTGGAAGCGCAGGGATATTCCGGTGCAAAGGTGGAAGTCGAGGACGGCGAAATCGAAGTGGAAGCGTTTCTGAACGGGCAGGAATACGAAATCGAAGTGTCGTCCGAAACCGGCGAGGTCCTGGCTGTCTACAGGGATGATGACGATCATGATGATAACGACGATGATGACGATGGCGCAGATGATTACGATGATGACGCGGATGATCATGACGATGATGACAGCGAAAGCGACGATGACTAACGTCGCCCGGGTGCGCCTGAAAAACCGGGCGCATCCTTTCATCTGCTGAGGAACCTTCATGTCACGTACCGCCATCCTCTGGTCACTCTTTGCGCTTCAGGCGATCTGTTGCGCCTATTTCCTGATGGACATCACGTGGGATCTGCTCTGGCCGGGGTTCTACAACCGCTGGGCCGAAAGCGATGTGATTGAAGCGCTCGTTACCCTTGCCCTTTTTCTGGGCCTTGTCTTCACCGGTAACGAGCTGAGATCTCTGCTGGGGCGGCAGACTGAACTCGAGGACCAGATCAGGATCGCGTCAGGTGCCTTCAGCGAAGTGCTGGAAGCACGCTTTCACGACTGGTCCCTGACCGCCGCCGAACGCGAAGTGGCCATCCTGGCGATCAAAGGCTTTTCCATCGCCGAGATGGCCGATCTGCGGGACACAAAACAGGGCACCATCAAAGCGCAATGTGCCTCGGTCTACCGCAAAGCGGACGTCGCGGGCCGGCTGCAGTTACTCAGCATCTTTCTTGATGACCTCATCGCTGACGATCTTGTCAGCACCGGTCAACCCAGATCCGCGCAAGGATAATTCATGCATCCCTTCGGTGTACTTCTGATCGCCGAAACGACGCTCTTTCCGGCTGTTCAGCTCCTGTCACTTCCGGATATAGCGGAAGGGACAGCCCTCTTTTCACAGTGTCCTGGGTCCCACTGAAGGCTGACCACCCGATCAGGCGAATTCACCCATCTCGAACCCGAGCGCCCGCGCGACAGTGAAAATATCCTTGTCCCCGCGTCCGCACATGTTCATGCAGATGATGTGATCAGCGGGCAGTTCCGGTGCGATTTTCATCACATGGGCCAGCGCGTGGCTGGGCTCCAGCGCCGGAATAATACCTTCCAGCTCACAGCAGAGCTGGAACGCCTCAAGCGCTTCTTTGTCCGTGATCGCTACGTATTCGGCACGCCCGATATCATGCAGCCACGCGTGTTCCGGCCCGATACCCGGATAGTCCAGACCCGCTGAAATAGAGAACCCTTCGAGGATCTGACCGTCGTCGTCCTGCAGCAGATAGGTCCGGTTGCCATGCAACACGCCCGGCCTGCCGCCTGTCAGCGACGCGCAGTGCTCCATTTTCTCATTGACGCCTTTCCCACCGGCCTCAACACCGATGATGCCGACTTCCTTGTCGTCGAGGAAAGGATAAAACAGGCCCATCGCGTTCGAGCCACCACCAATTGCCGCGATCACAGTGTCCGGCAGGCGGCCCTCTGCGGCGGTCATCTGGTCTCGCACTTCTTTGCCGATGATCGACTGGAAATCACGGACCATGGCGGGATACGGATGCGGTCCCGCAACGGTTCCGATGCAATAGAATGTGTCGCGCACGTTGGTGACCCAGTCGCGCAGCGCGTCGTTCATCGCGTCCTTGAGCGTGCCCCGGCCAGAGGTCACAGGCACAACTTCCGCGCCCAGCAGACGCATCCGGAAGACATTGGGTGCCTGGCGTTCGACATCATGCGCGCCCATGTAGACGACGCATTTCAGGCCAAACTTGGCGCAGACAGTTGCTGTTGCGACACCGTGCTGACCGGCGCCGGTTTCGGCGATGATGCGGTTCTTGCCCATGCGGCGCGCCAGGATGATCTGGCCCAGCACGTTGTTGATCTTGTGCGCGCCGGTGTGGTTCAGTTCGTCACGCTTCATGTATACTTTCGCGCCGCCCAGATGTTCGGTCAGGCGCTCAGCATGATAGAGCGGGCTCGGACGTCCGACATAATGCGTCCACAGATCATCCATTTCCGCCCAGAATGACGCGTCGGTTTTGGCCTTCTCGTATTGTTCCTCAAGCTCCAGAATGAGGGGCATGAGGGTTTCAGACACAAACCGCCCGCCAAACTTGCCAAAGCGTCCCTGCTCATCAGGTCCGGTCATAAAGGAGTTGAAAAGATCGTTGGCCATAACGCACCCGTTTTCCGCATGTGGCGTTCTGCCTACCGCGCGGCGTCAGCGGAAACAAGGCGTTTTGAGATCAACAGGAGCGACGATTGCGCGCGCCGGCGGGGACAGAACCGGCACGCGCTGCGACAGATCAGTCCGCCGCGTAAATCACCGGGGTTGCCGGCGACGCAGAGGCCTCGCCGGTAAACTGCATGATGACATATTCGCCGGCATCCGTTCCGGTCTCACTGCCGGTCCCGGACAGCAGAGCCGTCACGGTGCTCAGTCCGGTGACAAGAATAGCTGCGGCGGCAATGGTTGCTCGGAAAGTCATGGGTACGGCCTTTGAAACAGATAAAACGGGATACAGGAAATGCCCTGTACGACCTTTTTAGCCCTTTTTGCATGTCCGTTCTGTGAACCAGGTTACCCAGGTCAGATTTTTTTGCGGCAACCAAAAATTCCCGGATCAGACCGGTGTCTTTCCGGCCCGGTGCGGTCTCCACACCTGACGAGACATCGACCTGCCGTGCGCCCGTGAGACGAACAGCCTCCGCCACGTTTTCGGGTGTCAGCCCCCCGGCGAGCATCCACGGTTTGCTCCAGTATTTGCGGTCCGCAAGCAGCCGCCAGTCAAATGACAGACCATTGCCACCCGGCAGGTCCGCATTCTGCGGAGGTTTAGCATCGATCAGCAGCTGATCTGCCACCGCCGCATAGGTATCGATCGCCGAAAGGTCGGAGCTGTCCGCCACGCCGATCGCTTTCATCACAGGGAGGCCGTAGCGCGCACGGATTTCCGCTACACGTTCAGGTGCCTCGCTGCCGTGCAACTGAAGCATGTCGAGCGGAACTGTTTCCGTCAGCGTATCCAGAAAACCGTTGTTCTCATTCACCACCAGCGCAACCTTTGCCAGCCCCGGGGGGGCTTCGAGCGCGAGAGAGGCAGCATCTGATACGGAAATATTGCGAGGGGATTTTGCAAAAAACACGAAACCGCAATAGGCCGCACCGGCTTCTGCCGCGGCACGGACATGTGCAGGGTCGGTCAGCCCGCAAATCTTTACTGCTGTTTCAGTTACCATATCGGGTGTTGAGCACAGCGTCGCGCGACAGGCAACCGGAAACGCCCGGTCAGGTCAGCCCGCCTGCTCCAGCATGGCCAGGACTTCGTCCTTGCCCTCGTGCTTTTCGCCTTTCAGCTTTGCCACCTCGCGCTGAAGGCGGCGCAGTTCGCGGGCCTGACGGGAGGCCTCGGCACGCTGTGTATGCTCGCGGATCCACTCCCAGACAAATCCAACAAGCAGGCCAACGACAATACCGCCGAAAATCACCAGAAACAGCGGCAGCTCAATACTGGGATTTACCGCAAACCAGCCCGCAACCTCTGATGGGATCAGCTGCAGCGACACGATCCCCCGGTTGGCAATCGCCACGGCAATCAGTGCCGCACCAAATACTGCGATACAGGCGTAGCGGATATAACGCATCAGGCCTTCCCGTTCAGACGGTCACGGAGCAGTTTGCCGGTCTTGAAGAAAGGCACGTGCTTTTCTTCGACATGAACGGTTTCACCGGTGCGCGGGTTACGTCCGACCCGGGCGTCACGCTTTTTGACGGAAAACGCGCCAAACCCACGCAGTTCCACCCGGTCTCCTCTCGACATGGCGCCAGTCACCTCTTCGAAGATCGTGTTCACGATCCGCTCCACGTCTCTTTGGTAAAGATGTGGATTTTCGTCTGCGATCTTCTGAATCAGCTCAGACCGTATCATAGCGCCCCCCGGTGATTATCTCTTTCCCTCGCAGGTGGAGTATAGGAAGGTTTCCGGCATTCCGAAAGCAGCGGATGTGCCATGAGCCGTGGTTTTTAGCGACGGAACACCCTGTTTTGGCGTCATTTTTCATTTGACCAGGCCGGAATCAGCGCAATTCCGGTTGCCGCGTCGCAGCGGCACTGTCATGATTCGTGACGTGAAACGCGGCGGCGGCCGGTGAACGCCGGGCCCCATTTGCCGATGCGGCCGTTCATATACCCCAAAAGGAGCAGGCACATGTCACAGGAAGATCACCACGATTGCGTGGTCGCCATCGGCGCCTCAGCCGGCGGGATCGAAGCTGTGGTTACGCTGTTGTCACAGCTGCCCGAAGGCCTGAACGCGCCCGTCGTTGTCGCCATCCACAGTCAGGCCGGATCTCAGCTGAAGGAGATCCTCGATCATACTTTCAATCTCGACGTTCGCACGCTCAGGGACGGCGACACCGTGAGAAAGGGCGTCATCTATGTGGTGCCCGGCGCCACCCATGCTTTTTTCAGGGACGGACGTGTCCGGCTGTCCGAACCTGTGCGGGATTCCGGATTTCGCCCCTCAATCGACGGGCTTTTCATGACCCTGGCGGCGGAATACGGAGAACGCGCCATCGCTGTGGTGTTGTCCGGCACAATGAACGACGGCATGCGGGGCGCTCAGATCGTGCATGACATGGGCGGGCGGACGATCGTTCAGAACCCTGAAGATGCACGTTTCGAAAGCATGCCGATGAATGTCATTCTGGCGGACCACCCCCGCAAGATCCTCTCGGCCGGGGATCTCGGGCTTTGGCTGGCGGATACCCTTGGGCCACACGCCGGCTGAACAGCGACACCGGACGACCGACACACAGCTGAACGAAAAACCCCGCGCACTGCGCGGGGTTCTCTCAGTGTTTTTCAGACATTGACCTGTCAGTCGTCGCCTTTGTTGAGCGCGGCACCCAGGATATCGCCCAGCGATGCACCGGAGTCCGAGGAGCCATACTGTTCCACGGCTTCTTTCTCTTCGGCGATCTCACGTGCTTTGATCGACACGCCCAGACGGCGGGCTTTGTTGTCAACGTTGGTGATGCGAACGTCCACCTTGTCACCGACCGAGAAACGCTCAGGGCGCTGTTCGGCACGATCACGGCTGAGGTCGGAGCGGCGGATGAAGGATTTCATGCCTTCGTATTCCACTTCGATACCACCATCTTCGATCGCGGTCACGGACACGGTCACGATGGAACCGCGCTTCACGCCACCTACGGCTTCGGCGAACTTGTCGCCACCAACAGCTTTGATCGACAGGGAGATACGCTCTTTCTCAACATCCACTTCAGAGACAACGGCCTGAACCATGTCGCCTTTGCGGTAGTCCTGGATAGCTTCCTCGCCACGCTGGTCCCAGCTGAGGTCGCTGAGGTGCACCATGCCGTCGATGTCGCCGTCGAGACCAACGAACAGACCGAATTCGGTGATGTTCTTGACTTCGCCTTCGACCTCTGTGCCCTCGGGATGTGTCTCGGCAAAGACTTCCCACGGGTTGCGCATGGTCTGCTTGAGGCCCAGGGACACGCGGCGCTTGGCACCGTCGATTTCCAGAACCATGACTTCGACTTCCTGAGAGGTGGAGACGATTTTGCCCGGATGCACATTCTTCTTGGTCCAGGACATTTCGGAGACGTGGACAAGACCCTCGACACCGGCTTCCAGTTCCACGAACGCACCGTAGTCGGTGATGTTGGTCACGCGGCCTGTGTGCACCGATTCCAGCGGGTACTTCGCCGCTACCAGATCCCATGGATCTTCCTGCAGCTGCTTCATACCAAGGCTGATGCGGTGTGTTTCCTTGTTGATCTTGATGACCTGAACTTTAATGGTCTCGCCGATCGACAGGATTTCGGACGGGTGGTTCACACGGCGCCATGCCATGTCTGTGACGTGCAGCAGGCCGTCGACACCGCCAAGGTCAACGAACGCACCGTATTCGGTGATGTTCTTGACGACACCGTCCACGGTCTGACCTTCGGAGAGGTTGCCAATGACTTCTGCGCGCTGTTCGGCGCGGGATTCTTCGAGGATCGCACGGCGCGACACAACGATGTTGCCCCGGCGGCGGTCCATTTTCAGGATCTGGAACGGCTGCTTGAGACCCATCAGAGGGCCTGCGTCGCGCACAGGGCGCACATCAACCTGAGAGCCGGGCAGGAAGGCTACCGCACCACCGAGATCGACAGTAAAGCCACCTTTGACGCGGCCAAAGATAGCGCCTTCGACACGCTCTTCGTCTGCGTATGCTTTTTCCAGACGGTCCCATGCTTCTTCGCGGCGCGCCATCTCGCGCGAGATCACAGCCTCGCCGCGTGCGCTTTCGACCTGGCGGAGGAACACCTCTACCTCGTCACCTACGTCAATTTTGGGAGCTTCGCCCGGATCAGCGAATTCTTTGAGCTCGACGCGGCCTTCCATTTTGTAGCCTACGTCGATAATGGCCTGGCCCGCTTCGATCGCGATAACCTTGCCTTTGACAACTGACCCCTCCTGGGGTGTGTCCATTTCGAAGCTTTCGTTCAGGAGTGCTTCAAACTCGTCCATCATATTTGCCATGTGGCGTCGTTTTCCTAACATTAATGTGTTTCTGGCCGTGCGGTTGTCTCCGCCGGTCTTTGGATTGGTCTGCCGCTCACCGGGACCGGTGCTCAGAACAAACGAAGGGCCGGTTTTTCACCGACCCTGCTCGTATGCTGTGCCGCACAGGCTGTTCCCGCCTCGTCAACGCCCGCGCGTATAGGCCTAATTCAGCCGGCCTGCAAGCATTTATGCGCCTTTGCAGCGGTCCGCCGCCGGCCCGGATGCCCTGTACAGCACTTGACTATGCCCGCCTGAGCTTCATGTTTCCTTTGGGACTGGGAGAACAATATGCAGCCGGGATTTCTGCTGTATGCATCCAGACTGGATGCGCCAATGGGTTTCAGGGCATTGAATGCCCTGCTTGACGTCAGTCAGAAAAACAACCGGCGTGACGACATTACCGGCTTTCTGCACATCGAAGATCAGATTGTTCTGCAGTACCTTGAAGGGCCGACGTTCCAACTTGGCGTGACAGTCGACCGTATCCGCCATGATCCGCGGCACAGCGGGTTCACCATCCTCTCTCATGGCAACGCTGAACGGCGCTGTTTCGACGGCTGGAACATGGCACTGGTCGAATGCACGACGATGGCCATAGCAGATCTTATGGGCCGTCACTGCACGCGGATCACCGAGCTCGCCGCCGAAAACCCGGCTGATCTGATCAATCTGCTGTCGGCCAACGCTTCGCTGCTGAACGACCGGTACCGGGTCGCCTGAAGGGCCGGACTACAAATCCTGGCCCTTGCGCAGCTCCTCAAACAGCTCCTCGTAGATGCCGTTTGAATCACCGCCACCGAAAATGTTGGCACCACCCGAATAGGTCTGCCCATAGGTGCGCGCGACATTCACGGTCTGCGCCAGTCCCGACAGGAACTGATCCCGCTCCAGCGGGGACAGCGGATGTATGAAAACGCCCCATAGCCGCCCCTGGGCCACGGCATAGCGTGCATCCAGAGCACTGTCGAAATTGGCCTGCATCAGGCGCATCAGCTCCGCCGGATCAAGTCCGTCTGCTGCCCGGATCGGCACCATGGCCCGCATCCGGTCTGCACGGGCATCGGCGATGACGATAACCGGGATGTCCTGCACGGTGAACTCAATCGAAGGTCCCCGCGCCTGCGCTTCGGGATCAATTGACAGAATAATCTCCGCCAGCCGGGGCATGGTCATGGGCGGCTCACCGGCCGGCGAAGGCTGGTCCGGGGACGCCTCCTGTGCTGCTGCAAAGCTGCCAATCCACAGCAGCATGATTGAAACGAGCAGTTTTTTCATCGTGAACCTCCGGCCTTCACAGTCAGTCAGAGGCTAGGGCGGTCGCTCCCCTAAATCCATGCACCCTTTGGTGATCTGACTGAAACACGTAGGCTACGCTGGTGTAAAAACTGATCACACGCTATGCTGGTATCGTTGCGGGGAAGAGGACAGCACACTGGAACTGACTGTAGAATCGGCATTTTCCACCGGTGGGATGGTGGGACATCTGTCCTATCTGCTGCTGGTGGTTTCCATGATGATGCGCACGATCACGATGCTGCGTCTGCTGGTGATCGCGTCTGCCTTCGTAGCGATTGCCTATGACATCGTCTGGCTCAAGGATCCGGTGGGGGTATTCTGGGAAACCCTTCTGGTTCTCGTAAACATCATTCAGATCTCGCGCGAATGGTTCAGCGAAAGGCGGGTCAGGTTTACGCCGGATGAGCAGAAATTCGTCTCTTCGCGGCTTCGCGGTGTGTCAAAACGTGACGCCAAACGGCTGCTCAATCTCGGTCGCTGGACCGAAGGCGCACCCGGAACGGTACTGACAACCGAAGGCGATCCTGTCCCGAATGTCGTCTATCTGGTGTCCGGCCGGGTGGACATCCTTTGCTCGGACGTGCTCGTCGGCACCTGTGGTCCGGGCAACTTTGTGGGCGAAATGTCCATTCTTGCGGAAGAGCCCGCCTCTGCCACCGCAGTGGTCGCGGAAACGGCGCGCTACTGGCTGATCTCGTCTGACAAGCTGCGCGTGCTGCAGGACACGGACCCGCAGGTATCCGGCGCGCTTGATGTCGGCATTGCGCGTGACCTGCGCCGCAAAATCATCGCTGCCAATACTGAGCGCAGCGCAACCCCTCAAGACTAAACGTTCCGGCGCTGATCAATCACCGCAATTGCCGCCTCAACGGCGGCTTCAATTGACATGTCTGATGTGTCAATTTCCGTTGCATCCGGCGCCGCCACGAGCGGCGCTGTTGCGCGGTCGCGGTCGCGCGCATCTCTTTCCCTGACGTCTGCAAGGACCTGCTCCGGGCTCACCTCAGCGCCGGCGGCCACAAGTTCGCTGTATCTGCGCTGTGCGCGGACCTCCGCGCTCGCGGTTACAAAGAGCTTTGCCTCGGCCTGCGGACAGATCACCGTACCAATGTCACGGCCGTCCAGAACAGCGCCGCCCGCCCGCCGCGCGAAACTTCTCTGAAAATCGACCAGCGCGGCCCTGACCTCGGGCAGAACAGCGACACGGCTTGCGGCCTGTGCCACTTCCGGCGTGCGCAGATCACCGGTGCGGGTGTCTTCAGATGTCAGCGTCCGGGCGGCATCCACCGGGTCCTGCCCCAAAAGCATTCTGGCCCCGACGGCGCGGTAAAGAAGCCCGGTATCAAGATGCGCGCACCCGAAATGGGCCGCGACTGCGCGTGAAATGGTGCCCTTGCCCGCAGCCGCCGGCCCATCAATCGCGATCGTGAACGGGCCGGTCACAGGACCCTCAGCTGTTGTCGCGCACAAGCTGCGCGCCAAGTTCCGCCATCAGCGGTTCAAACACCGGAAAGGACGTGGCAATCGGCCCTCCGTCATCGACGCTGACAGGGGTCTGCGTGGCCATCCCGAGGATCAGAAATGACATAGCAATCCGGTGATCGAGGTGACTTGCACATGTCGCACCACCAGGCACATTGCCATGACCCGCCCCGGTGACCACCCACCAGTCCGGACCGTCCTCTACAGTGATGCCATTCGCGCGCAGTCCCGTGGCCATCGCGTCAATCCGGTCGCTTTCCTTCACCCGGAGCTCTTTGACGCCCCGCATAACTGTGTCACCTGCGGCAAAGGAGGCGACAACCGACAGGATCGGGTATTCGTCGATCATACTGGCCGCACGCGCCTCAGGCACTTCAATGCCCTTCAGATCAGGAGAGAACCGCGCCCGCAGGTCCGCAACCGGTTCCCCGCCTTCCGTGCGTTCATTCTCATAGGTCAGATCCGCGCCCATCTCCCGCAGGGTGGTGAACAGACCGGCACGGGTGGGGTTCAGGCCAATGCCCGGCACCAGAACATCAGAACCCGGCACGATCAGAGCCGCACAGACAGGAAAGGCGGCAGAAGACGGGTCCCGCGGCACGGCGATCTTTTGGGGTTTAAGTTCAGGCTGCCCGGTCAGCGTGATCACGCGGCCTGTTTCCGTTTCTTCGGTCGTGATTTCTGCACCGAAACCTGCCAGCATCCGTTCCGTGTGATCGCGCGTTGCCTCCGCTTCTGTGACCACAGTCTTACCCGGTGCATTCAGACCGGCCAGCAACACGGCAGATTTCACCTGTGCCGAGGGTACCGGCACGGTATATTCCACAGGAACAGGATCTGCGGCCCCGACTATGGTCATCGGCAGCCGGCCCCCGGACCGCCCATGAGACTGCGTCCCGAACAGCGCCAGCGGATCCGTCACGCGCGCCATCGGCCGGCCGTTCAGCGACGCATCACCTGTAAAGGTTGCGGTGATACCCGTCGTCGCCATCGCTCCCATGATCAGGCGCACGCCCGTGCCCGAGTTGCCACAGTCGATGACCTGATCCGGCTCCGCAAAGCCACCGGTACCAACGCCATTCACCGTCCATGTGCCGCCGCCGTGATCCGTCACTTTTGCGCCGAACGCCCGCATCGCGCGGGCGGTGTCGAGCACGTCCTGGCCTTCCAG
The DNA here is from genome assembly GCF_055693285.1 of Roseobacter sp. S87. The sequence goes on along the minus strand of NZ_JBVFTR010000004.1, from coordinate 58,219 downwards.
CAGACCGGTGATTTCGGTCTCGCCAACACTCAGCGCGCCGAGGATCAGCGATCTGTGGGAGATGGATTTATCCCCCGGCACCCGCGCCTCACCGGTCAGTGGACCGCAGGGGCGGGACGTCATCGGGATAGGGGTGCCGTGGCTGGACATAGCATTTTCCGCTTTTCAGTATTCCTGCGCGGTGGCTTATCGTCTCGGCTTCCGGGGGTCCAGCCCGTTGTCGCGCGCGACCCTCTCAGATGCGCCGGAAGGTCAGATAATGCGGCGTGCGGCCTTCCCGGATGGCCTTCTGCTCATAGCGGGTGGAAATCCAGTCGCTCCACGGCGTGCGCCAGTCCTGTGGCGTTTCGGCAAGCCACTCAAATCCGGATTTCGGCACTTCCTCCAGGGTTTGGCGGACGTAATCCTCAATGTCTGTGGCGACCCTGAAAATGGCCCCTGACTTCAGCACCCGTGCCAGCGGCACCAGATGCTCTTCGGTGACAAACCGGCGGCGATGGTGCCGCGTCTTCGGCCAGGGATCCGGATAGAGCAGAAACGCACGGTCCACCGACCCGGCCGGCAACACATCCATCAGATCGCGCGCATCACCGGGGTGCACCGCAACGTTTTCCGCACCCGCCCGCCGGATTTTGCCCAGCAGCATGGCAACACCATTGATGTAGGGCTCCGCCCCCAAAACACCGATATCAGGGTTCGATACCGCCTGGTGCACCATGTGCTCACCACCGCCAAACCCGATCTCCAGCCAGACAGGCCGCCCCTCAAACAGCGCCGCCGTATCCAGAGGGGTGCGGTCCGGGTTCTCTTCCCATGTCACCGGCCCCGGTGACAGGTCCGCCAGGTCTTCTGCAAGATATCTTTGCTGCGATTGCTTCAGCGCCTTGCCTTTGAGGCGGCCATAGAAATTGCGCCGGGGACGTTCTGGTATGCTTGTCATGACTGCCCTTTAGCGCCGGGAACGACCCACCGCAACACAGCAGACGCTTGTCATCGTGCGGCATCCGGTCAGTGCCGGAGGCAATGACCGGAGACATGTCGTGCAGCGCAGCTGCGCCTAAGGATCAGACAGCGCCTTTCAACGCGTCGACCAGGTCCGTCTTTTCCCAGCTGAAGCCGCCATCGGCTTCCGGCGCGCGGCCAAAGTGACCATAAGCCGCCGTGCGGGCATAGATGGGGCGATTCAGCTGAAGATGCTCGCGTATGCCGCGCGGTGTCAGATCGATCACCTGGGATATCGCCGTCTCGATGGCACTGTCCACCACCTGTCCGGTCCCGAATGTATCGCAGTAGATCGACAATGGCTTGGACACACCAATCGCATAGCTCAGCTGGATCGTGCAGCGGTCCGCCAGACCGGCGGCCACCACATTCTTTGCCAGATAGCGCGACACATAGGCTGCCGACCGGTCCACTTTGGTGGGGTCCTTACCGGAAAACGCGCCGCCACCATGAGGTGCGGCCCCGCCGTATGTGTCCACTATGATCTTACGTCCGGTCAGACCGGCATCCCCGTCCGGACCACCGATCACAAACGTACCCGTCGGGTTCACCCACCATTCCGTTTCATCCGTGATCCATCCTTCCGGCAGAACCTCGCGGATATAGGGTTCCACGATGGCGCGGATATCATCGGATGTCTGGCTTTCCTCCGCATGCTGCGTCGACAGCACAAGCGAGGTCACACCAACCGGTTTTCCATTTTCATATCTGACGGACAGCTGGCTTTTGGCGTCGGGACGCAGGGTCGGCTCTGTGCCATCTTTGCGTACTTCCGCAAGCCTCCGCAGAACAGCATGGGCATAGTGAATAGGTGCCGGCATGAGCTCTGGCGTCTCATTCGTGGCAAACCCGAACATAATCCCCTGGTCGCCCGCGCCTTCGTCCTTGTCCGCAGCCGCGTCGACGCCCTGCGCGATATGCGCAGACTGTTCATGCAGCAGGTTCGTGATCTCGCAGGTCGCGTGGTGGAACTTGTCCTGCTCATACCCGATGTCTTTTATGCAGGCGCGCGCGATATCCTCGATGCGGCCCATATAATCGTGCAGTTTCTCTTTGTCGGACAGCCCGACCTCACCACCGATCACCACACGGTTCGTCGTTGCGAAGGTTTCTGCGGCGACCCGTGCTTCGGGTTCTTCCGTCAGAAAGGCATCAAGCACCGCATCGGAGATCCGGTCACACACCTTATCGGGATGACCCTCGGAAACCGATTCCGAGGTGAAAACATAATTCTGTCGGGACATTTCGCGCTCCATTAGCAAAAACACGCCCGTCAGGAAGCCGTTGGGCGCACCCGCAGCAGTTACGTGGCACAGGTGTCCGGGTCAATCGCTATCTGTCCGGCCTTCGATCGGCTTTTGTGGCACCGAAGCGCAAAAGCAACAGAAGGCCGGTCCACGCTGCAATCAGCACCATCGCGGTCATATCACCAAACCGGCTGTAAAATGTCCGCCCAAGCGGGGCCGGCAAACGGGCATCCAGCGCATCCGCGCGCCCCAGTGGTAGATGTGCTGCGATACGGCCCCGCGGATCAATGACCGCAGAAATCCCGGTGTTCGCGGCGCGCAGCACCGGCACCCCCTGTTCAATGGCACGCATCCTCGCCTGCGCCAGATGCTGGTGCGGTCCGGCAAACTGCCCGAACCAGGCATCATTGGTGATCTGCAGCAAAAAAGCGGGCCGTTGCGGCGCTGCGTTCACGTCATGCGCAAACACGGCCTCATAACAGATCAGGGGCATCCCCTGCCCCAGCGCGCCGAAATCCAGAACGGCCGGACCGGGACCCGGGGCAAATCCGGGGCCTGTCTGCGCCAGCGCCGCAAGACCCAGCGCATCCGCGAGGGGGGCGAGCGGCAGATATTCTCCGAACGGCACCAGATGATGTTTGTCATAGATCTGCTGACCCTCATCCGGTCCAAGATGCACCAGCGAATTGCGCAACCTGCCCTCTTCCGCACGCAAAACGCCCAGAACCACCTGCGCATCGGTCACGCTGCGGATCGCTTCCAGTACCGGAGCCGCCTGATCCAGACGCCACGCAATGGCCGTTTCCGGCCAGATTACCAGGTCAGGCCCGGATGTCTGGCCCGCCGCAGGCCGTGCCGTCAGAGCCAGCTGCAGATCAAGGAACCGTCGCGCGTTTTCAGGCTGCCATTTGAGATGTTGTTCCGCATTCGGCTGGATCAGACGAACCCAATGGTCTGTCATCCTGGCCGCGCCCTGCGGCACCGGCAGAACGACGGGCATGATACCTGCCAACATAATCAGAGCTGCAAGGGAAGACTGCCCGTTATTGCCACGGCGACGGTGAATAAATGCGGGCAGACAGGCCAGGGCAAAGATAGCCAGGTTCATGCCATGCGGGCCCACAAAGGCAAGCCCCTGCCCGGCCATCCGGTCCACCAGAGCCTGCGCAGGTGCGGCCCAGGGAAAGCCCGTCAGGACATAGGCACGGACAAGTTCCGCTGCCGCCCAGACGGGCACAAGCAGCATAACACCTGTCGAAAAGCGGCGCGCTATCCCGAACGCGGCTCCCCAGAAAAGCGCGAGGCCACCGCTGAGCAGAACCAGTGCAAACGGTGCCATCCACCCATGACGCGCTGCATCAACCTGAAAAGGTTCCACGATCCAGTGCAGCGCCACGGCGAACCACCCCAGACCAAACGCCCAGCCCACGAGGGCCGCGCGCCGCGGCGATGTGCAGGCTGCAAACAGCAGAAAAGCGCCCGCCACACCCAGCAGCATGGCCAGCGGCAGATCCCGGGGCGCCTGCCCCAGAGCGCCCACCGCACCGGCGCAGACCGACAGGAAAAACAGAAAAGCGGTGCCACGCCATCCCGCCTCGTCCGCTGCACCGCGCAGTTGAAATGTCACGATGAGGGCGCGCTGATGCGCACACGCAGCCTTTTGATCCTCCGCGGATCGGCATCAAGAACTTCAAACTCGACACCATCCGGATGTACGACCACCTCGCCCCGTGCAGGCACCCGGCCCGACAGCATAAAAACGAGACCACCCAGCGAATCGATTTCTTCTTCGTCGACCTCTTCATGCTCGGTCAGCGAACGTCCGATCTCGGCTTCGAAATCCTCCAGCGGCGTTTTGGCCAGCGCGATATAGCAGCCCGGTTTTTCAAGCGTCCAGTGAACGCCCTCATCCACGTCATGCTCGTCTTCGATCTCGCCCACGACCTGTTCGATCAGGTCTTCGATGGTCACCAGCCCGTCCACACCACCATATTCGTCGATCACCAGCGCCATGTGCCGGCGCTCGGCCTGCATCTTGGTCAGCAGGACACCAATTGTCATCGAAGGCGGCACGAACAGCAGCGGTCGCAGGGCCGCTTTCATGTCAAAGTCATGCCCCCCGCCATTGAACCCATGCTGCAGAGCAATGTCCTTAAGGTGCAGCATCCCCACCGGCGTATCCAGCGTACCGTCATAAACCGGCAGGCGCGTCAGACCGCTGTCCTTGAAAACACGCACGGCCTCTTCTAGGGACGCCGTGCTGGAAATGGCGGTTATGTCCGCTTTGGGTACAGAAACATCCTCGACGCGTTTGCGCCGCAGATTGATCATGCCATGTGTCGGATAGCGCGGTTCGGGTGCATCGCCCGCTTCGGGCTGCTCACCGTCCTCACCCGGGCTCAGTGCTTCGATAACGCGGCTGAAAAAGCCGCCGGGCCTCGAAGGTTCGGGGTCCGTTGATGTTGCGTTTTCCTGCTGCGCGCCCCGCGCTGCATCAGAAGATCCGTCGTTGTCGCCCATCGGGTCCTTTTCCGGTCAGCAGCGGCCAGAAGCCGCCTTCAGTTCTTATATGGGTCATCAAGACCCATTTTGCCAAGTATCTGTGACTCCAGCCCCTCCATCAGCGTGGCATCCAGGTCACGGACGTGATCATAGCCCAGAAGGTGTAACAGGCCGTGAACGATCAGGTGGGTCACATGATCGGCCATGGGCTTGCCGGCCGTTTCTGCTTCCCGCGCGCATGTATCCCAGGAGATCGCGATATCGCCCAGCTCGAGCGAGCCGTCGAAATCACGCTCGGGGATCTGAGGGTCAGCACCGGGTGTTTCGGCCGCGAGATCTGCCGCCGGCCAGCTCAGCACATTGGTCGGGCCCGGTTTTTCGCGGAAATCACTGTTCAGCACGGTGATGCGCAAATCATCGCACCCCAGCACCGAGACCTCAGCATCAGCGGGCAGTCCCAGGTGTTCCAGCGCCTTCGCAACCGCCCGGCCGGCCAGCGCGCTGAGATCGATGTCGTCCCACCTCGGGTCTTCTGTCAGGACATCAGGCACAACTGCACCCGTCTCACGACGACCCGGTATCGGCCTCATAGGCCTCAATGATCGCGGCCACCAGCGGGTGGCGCACCACATCTTTGGACGTGAAATAGTTGAAGCTGATGTTCGGGATGGTCTTCAGCAGGCGCTCCGCATCGGCAAGGCCCGACGCCGTGCCCCGTGGCAGGTCAATCTGCGTGCGGTCACCGGTGATCACCATGCGGGACCCCTCACCCAGACGCGTCAGGAACATCTTCATCTGCATCGTCGTTGCGTTCTGCGCCTCGTCCAGGACCACAAACGCATTCGACAGGGTCCGTCCGCGCATGAAGGCAAGCGGCGCAATCTCAATCTGCTTCTCCTCGATCAGCTTCGACAGCTGCTTGCCGGGCAGAAAATCGCCCAGCGCGTCGTAAAGCGGCTGCATATAGGGATCGACTTTGTCCTTCATGTCACCTGGCAGAAATCCCAGCCGCTCACCCGCTTCAACGGCAGGGCGCGACAGGATAATCTTGTCCACCTGGCCGGTGATGAACATCGACACGCCCACCGCCACGGCAAGATAGGTTTTGCCTGTGCCGGCCGGGCCAATACCAAAGGCCAGTTCATTCTCGAACAGAGACTGCACATAGGCTTTCTGTGCGTCGGTGCGCGGTTCAACACGTTTTTTTCGGGTCTGAATTTCAATCCGGGAGCCGATCGGCATTTCCAGCTGATCGCCGTTCTCCGGGGCCGCGTCCTCAAACGGTCCCATGCGCAGTTCCCGGTCCACGTCACCGGCCTCAACCGCACGGCCACTTTCCAGCCTCGTATACAGCGCATGCAGCACCCGCGTCGCGTCCGTCTTCGCGTCTGCTTCACCAATGACCGCCAGCTGATTGCCTCGCCGCACGATCTGCACCCCCAGCGCTGTTTCAATCTGCGCGAGGTTCGCATCATAAGGGCCGCAAAGGTCGATAAGCAGGCGGTTGTCGGGAAACTCAACCGTACCCCCCGGGGTCGCGGTCAGAGTATCGGGCGCACTCGGATCACTGGGTGACAATAGCTGTTCCTTGCCGAAAAACTGGTCTGACAGGACGGTGCCAATTCCAACGTCCGGGTGCAAGCGGTGCAGGCCGGGAATCCCTGCTCAGGTCATCAAAAAGCGGGTTTCGGCGCGCATTCGTCGCGTATTGACAGACGACCGGGGCCGAACCGCCGGGACAATCCCTCTTTCACCGCAGAATTGCAGCCAGCGAATTGCGTTTTGCCTCAACGATTCTCACCGGCACCAGATCGCCCACAGTGGCCGTGCAGTTCTCAATGTGCACCGCGTGCAGGTAATCCGATTTTCCGACCATCTGACCTTCATGACGGCCCGGTTTCTCAACCAGCACATTCAGGTCACGCCCGACCATTGCCGCCTGGATGTCCTGTTGCTGGCGTGTGATCAGCGCCTGGATGCGCTGCAGCCGCTCATCGGCTTCGTCGGGGTCCACCTGCGGCCGCTCGGCGGCCGGCGTCCCCGGTCGTGTGGAGTATTTGAAGGAATAGGCATACCCGTAATTCACGGCTTCAATCAGATCCAGCGTGGCCTGGAAATCGGCCTCGGTCTCTTCCGGGAAACCTACAATAAAATCACCGGACATCAGAATATCCGGCCGCGCCGCGCGGATTTTCTCGATCAGCTGCAGATAGCTTTCAGCCGTGTGGCTGCGGTTCATGCGTTTCAGAATACGGTCCGACCCGGACTGCACAGGCAGGTGCAGATAGGGCATCAGCTTGCCGCATTCTGCATGCGCCGCGATCAGATCGTCATGCATGTCGTTCGGGTGCGACGTCGTATAACGGATACGCTCCAGACCATCTACACCATTCAGCTCCCAGATAAGCTGTGCCAGCGTCTGCTCGGTACCATCCGGACCTGAGCCGTGATAAGCATTCACGTTCTGCCCAAGCAGGGTGATTTCGCAGACGCCCCTGTCGACCAGATCACGCGCTTCGTCCAGAATCCGGGCTACCGGGCGGCTGACCTCAGCCCCCCGCGTGTATGGCACGACACAGAAGGCACAGAACTTGTCGCACCCTTCCTGAACCGTCAGAAATGCGGAAGGCGCACGCCGGGCACGCGGACGTGACCTGAGTTTCTCGAATTTGTCTTCTTCCGGGAAATCTGTGTCCAGCGCACGTTCGCCGCCACGCACATGTTTCTCCATCTCGGGCAGCCGGTGGTAGGACTGCGGCCCCACGACCAGATCAACGGCGGGCTGGCGGCGGATAATCTCCGCGCCTTCGGCCTGGGCCACACATCCGGCGACGCCGATCTTGAGGTCCGGATTGGCCGCCTTGAGTGGCTTCAGCCTGCCCAGCTCAGAATATACCTTTTCGGCTGCCTTTTCGCGGATATGGCAGGTGTTCAGCAGGATCATATCCGCTTCATCAGCGTTTTGTGTTTCCACATATCCCTGCCCGCCCAGCGATTCCGCCATGCGTTCGCTGTCATACACGTTCATCTGGCAACCGTAGGTCTTGATAAAGAGCTTCTTGGGCGCAGTCATGGGCAGGGTTTCCGGATCGTGAGAGATTGGCCGCTGGTTACCAGCCACCGCAGATGCATGCAATGCGATGTGATGTCGGCGGGGGTGTCGGTGGTCCGCACGTCAATAAGCTCGGGGACAAGTCGAAACAGCTCCGATCATCTGAGCGCCGCAGTTCGCTGACCTCACGAGCATCAATCCAATCATGGCCCCCTCGGTATCCGCCGCCTTTCACGAATGCGGGCGGCAGAAACGTGCGGGCTGGAGCGGACGCCTTCCGAGCTCATTATCTGTACATGACAATCTATGGTAATGTCGCACGAGACGGGACGCCGCGGATTGGATACGCCCCTGCACCGTGCAAAGGGAACCCGGCACCGTCGCCCGAAGAATAAAGAAACCTCGGGCAAAGGTGCCGCCGCAATCAGAACTCGTCCCAGCCGTCGAGATCTTCGGCAAGGTTGCCGGGCGCGACGGCCACCGTTTTCGGTGCTGCCACGGCTTTTTCCGGCACCGCTGCTGCGGGTTTCTGCGGCCGGGGCGCAGCAGAATAAGTGGCTCCGGTGTCAAACCGGCTGGTAGAGGTCTTGAGGTTTTCAGCCTCGCTGGCCAGCAGGGCGCTGGTCGCCGTCACTTCTTCGAAAGAAGCCGCCTGTTTCTGTGTATTCCCGTCAATCTGTGCAACGGCAGTATTGATCTCGGCGATCCCGTTCACCTGCTCGGAAATTGCCGAGGAAATCTCATCAATACGGTGCGAAACGCCGACGACACTTTCTGAGATTTTCTCCAGCGAATCCCGGGCGTCGTTCACTTTCTCCACACCCTGCGACACAGCAAGGTCGCTGCGGGCAATCACATCGTCAATCTCGGTGGCCGCCTCCCCGGCACGCTGCGCCAGCTGCCGGACTTCGGACGCCACGACCGAGAAACCACGCCCGGCTTCCCCGGCGCGCGCAGCTTCAACACCCGCGTTCAGTGCCAGCAGATTGATCTGAAAGGAGATGTCGTTGATGACCGTGACGACCTTGGCGATCTCTCTCGATGCATCTGCGATCCGTGTCATGGCTTCGGCTGCGTCGCCGGCTACGTTACTGCTGGATCTGGCTGTTTCGCTTGCGATGCCCGCTTTGCTGTTGGCTTCCTGCACATTCTCGCTGACCTGCTTGATACTTGCTGTCAGTTCTTCCAGCGCCGCCGAGGTTTCCTCCAGCGATGCGGCATTCTGTTCTGCCTGTTTCGACAGCGCATCGGACGTATCACGCAGTTCACCGGACGACGCGGTCAGGTTTCCGGTGCTGCCACTGATGTCACCGATCAGTGACTTCAGGGCCTTGATCATGCCGTTTGTGTTATCCTGAAGGTCCCTGAAGGCACCTTTGAACGTGCCCTGCATTGGCGCAGTCAGATCACCATGTGCCACGCGCTGAAGCGTCTCGCCCGTGGCCGCGATCCCGGTCTCGACGCTTTCGACAAGCATGTTCACGTTTTCCGCCAGCGCGGCGAGCTCCGCGTCGGAAATACCGGTGTCCACGCGTCCGGAGAAATCCCCGTCGATGGCGCTGTGTACCACTGTTCTTATGCCCGTCTGAAGCTGCTCAACCATCTCCTGGCGCTGACGTTCAGCGGCGCGGTCCTCTTTTTCTTTTTCCGCCGCTGCGGCGGCCTGTTCTGCTGTTTCCTTGGCGGCTTCCTCAAGCTTGCGTGCGTTTTCGGCATCCGCTTCCGCCAGTTTCACGACCTTTTCAGCGTTTTCCTTGAAAACGAGGGTCGCGCGTGCAAGATCACCGACCTCGTCTTTGCGTTCGTTGCCATCAATCGTGACGTTCTGCTGACCATCAATGATCTGCTGCATCGCCGAAATGATCTGCTGTATCGGTGCGGCAATATTCATGCCCGCGCGCCGTGCCAGGAACACGCCAAGACCGACCGACAACAGCAGGAATGCACCGATCGACACGATGGCCATCCATCTGGCAAAAGTCAGGTTTGCGGTCCGGACTTCCAGAAGGGCGGCTTCCTCAGCCCGGAAATCCGCCATCAATCCGCGGAAACGATCAAAATAGGATTTGCCACGCGCTTCACCGATCAGATCCGCCATGTCATCCATTGTCTTTGCACTGCCGATGCTGGTGCGCAGGTCAATCATCGGCTGCACCACATTCTGCCGCCAGTCATCAATCGTGCCCTGAATCTCTCCGAGAAGCTGCACCTGTGCCGGATTATCACTGACTGTTTCCGTCAGCTCAGCGCGCAGGGCATCAAACCGGCGACCGCCTGCATCATAAGGCTCCAGAAACTCCGTTTTCCCGGCCAGCAGATATCCACGCATGCCGGTTTCCATATCAACGGCAGCCGCAAGCATTTCGTTTGCCCGTGAAATGACGGCATAGGTATGCGTGACCCAGTCAACCGCGCCGACCAGATCACCGGAAACGGACTGCCCGCCCGAAACGGTATTCCGCAGCTCATCTTCGCGTTCCCGCAACAGCACCTGTTCGCGCTCCACAAACGTGGCGATCTGTTCCCGGAACCGGTCAAAGTATTCCTTGCCCCTGGCCTCGCCCACCAGACGGGCAATGTCATTCATCGTATCGGCATTCCCGATCTCACGCCGCAGCCCGATCTGCATCTCAACTACATCGGCCTGCCACTCGACGATGGTCTGCTCGGCCTGTTCCAGCCGTGCGACCTGACCGGGATTGTCAGACACGGTTCGCCGAAGGTCAGCAAGCGCTGAGAAAATCTGTTCTTCGCCGGACGCATAGGGCTCAAGGAACGCCTCCTCTCCCGCCAGGAGAAAGCCGCGCATGCCGGTTTCCATGTCCACGGCAGCGGCAACAACTGCGTCGCCTTTTGAGAGGGCCCGGTGCGTGTGATCCACCCACCCTGCATTGTACACAACGAACTGCAGGGCAACGATCCCGATGGCACCGACAAACGCCGCAAGGACAATCGGGACGGATGTGACCCAAAGAACTTTGTTTCTGATCGGGCTGTCCGTGAACCATTGCATATTCATTGATCGCTTCCTCCGCAGTGACCGTTTGACCCCGGGGGTGCCTAGAGCAGCGCCATTAAAAAACTGTTATCACCCGTTTTTGCCGTTTCGTTGCGGATTGACGGAATGGCTCAGCTGGGCCCCGGATATCGTCCGCCACCGGTCTCTCTGCGCCGCAGACCAGCGGTATGCCGCTGGATGGGCAAAGTGGCAGAACGCCGCCGGAATCAGGCGGGGTTCTGCCACGCACAGGCGGGTTTCCACCCGCTCGATTCGCGTGCCTTTGACACCGGCGCACACAGATCAGAAACAATGCGTCACCCGTGCCGGCCAGTGTTTCGCCAGCGTGTCGGGGACGCGGAAAATTTGAGTCAATTTGCCTTAATTGGGTCGGATTCCAGACGTTTACATGAACGACACAGCGGGCTGACTCGACACACTGCTGCCAGTGGATGACAGAAAGGAACCACAGATGCCTCCATTCATGAGCCTGATTTTAGCCCTGATCGGTGGCGGCGCCATGGCAACAGGCGGCGGCAGCAGGAGTGGACCCGGCTCGGCAGAACCCGCGCTGGCACCTTCATCCGCATCACTGGCACCACAGCCAGCCGCACGGATTACCGAGCCCCCTGCCGCACACGGGGAAGAGCCTGCCGAAGAAGACCGCGAAGCCCCGCCACCCGACCCGGAAGAGGAGACCGGTGCACAGGACGACCCTGCACCGGAAACCGACGCGCCGGATCTTCCGGACAGTGCCTATAACATCGGGTGGCAGGGTCTGACCGCGCAGGAACAATACATGCTGGAACTGATCAACCGCGCCCGCCACGACCCCGAAGCCGAGGAAATCCGCACAGGAGATGTGGTGGACGCAGATGTCTCCACGGCCCCGAAACAGGCGCTCGCGGTCGACCCCATCCTGTCCGCCGCTGCGGACAACCATTCCGCCGATATGCTGGCCCGCGATTTTTTCGACCACTACAATCCGGACGGCGACAGCCCCACAGACCGCGCCCGTGCAGAAGACTGGGACGGCGGTGGCGTCTGGGAAAACATCTCGGCCCGCTGGAGCCCCGCGCGTTCTGTGTCAGATGAACAGGCCTGGATTGATGCGAGCCACGCCGGTCTCTGGGAATCGGACGGGCATCAGTTCGGCATGCTGCAGCCGGGCCATACCGTTGTCGGTGTGGGCATCGACCAGGGGGAATGGTCCTACCCCGGATCGACCTTTCCGACAGCGATGGTCGTGACAGAGAAATTCGCCAATGACGGCCAGACGTATCTGACGGGTGTGGTCATGGACGATGCGGACAACGACGATTTTTATGACATCGGAGAAGGTCTGGGCGGCGTGCGCATCACCGCCTGGCAGGATGAAGCGGCATATGCGACGTCGACCTGGGGCTCCGGTGGCTATTCACTTGCGCTGGATGCGGGCACCTACAATGTCCGGTTTGAGGGCGGCGCGCTGGACACCGCTTTTGAAACGACCGTGACGATCGGCACCCGGAACGTGAAGCTGGATGTGAACAGTGATGACCTCGGCATTGCCGGGTCCGAAATGGCGGCACAGAGATCCGCTGCGCCGGAAGCAGATCCGGTGGAAAGCCTCTTCCTGTCCGCAGATGCCTCGCGCGACATGATCGAGCAGGGAGCCGATGCTGCAGATTCGCAGCAGGAGGAGGATCCTGAAGATGCAGAATGGGCGATGGCCTGAGGCCACAGGTCCCATCAGCACGACAGTCCAGCGGTCAGGTCAGATACGGAAACCAGTCTTCGCGCAGCTGCTGACCTGCCACCATGCCGTGTCCAGGAAAGGGGGTGAGGTCGGCCCCGGCCGCGTCACATACCGCGCGTCATCCCCGACGAGCCGCAGCGAAAACGCACGCCGGCGGGCGTCCGAACGGTTACCCCGCGCGCCGTGCAGCGTCCGGTAATGAAATGCAACCGCGTCGCCAGGCTCCATATCAAACTCCACAATGCGCATGCCCTCTGCCTCCGGGTCAGGCACCGGGATATAGGGCGCAGGGTCGAAAAAGGCGTCCCCTTTGGCCCAGCGCGTGGGCAGCACATCCTTTTCCCAAAGATGCGATCCGGCAACACAGCGCAGGCTGGCTTCGCGCACGGGATCGAGCGGCGACCAGAAACTGATGGTCTGGCGCCCTTCCACGAAATAATAGGGCCCGTCCGAATGCCAGGGCGTCGCCATTGAGGTCCCTGGTTCCTTGACCAGCACATGATCATGGAAAAGCTGCACGCGCTGTGACTGCATCAGCGCCGCAGCAACCGGCGCTGCGGGCGAGCTTTCGGCCACGCGCCGGAACGCGTCTATGCGCTGCCAGTTGCAATAGTCATCAAAGAAGCGCCCTGTCTCGCCATTCCGCTCGTTCTCAGACGCATAAGGCCCGGGATCTGACATATTCTGCGCAATACCGTCACGCAGATCTTCCACATGATCCGCGAAAAGACCCCGCACCAGAACGACCCCGTCCCGCGCATAGGTATCAATCATGTCCTGAGTGACGAAGGAGGTATGCATCCGGCTCTGTCCGGGTGATGACCGGAACGGTCAGGTTTTGCGGCGCAAGCGGATCACAACATCCACCGAAGCGATTTCAGCACCTTCCGGCGCATCCGGCACCTGAGCAATGACCAGCTGGTCAGACGGTGCGTCCGTCAGCTTTGCGTCATCTTCCCAGTAAAAGTGCGGGTGATCATGCGTGTTGGTGTCAAAATAGCTTTTGGATCCGTCAACGGTGACCTCCTGGACGAGGCCCACATCGCAGAATGCGCGCAGCGTGTTGTAGACCGTCGCCAGCGACACAGCCTCGCCCTGCGACTTGGCCGCCTCAAAAAGGCTCTCAGCTGTCACGTGACGGTGCTGCCCGTCGCCGATCAGAAGCGCCGCCAGCGTCACGCGCTGACGCGTGGGCCGCAGCCCTCCCTGCGCCAGCCAGCTGGTACCGATTTCGTGTTCCTGTGTGGTCATCGAACTCTCACGCTTTCCGTCTTCACTATATAAAGGTTTCTGCGAACGATTTTCAATTCAAATCAGACGCGCCGCCTTGCCGCAGGGACCCGCAGAGATATCGCAGCCACCGGTCAGCGCAGACTTGCAGGAACGACCGGGCCGGTGCTAGAGGGGTCGGAACGCTGAAAAAACACCCCCACGAGAGGCACCAGATGAGCCAGTACCCCAGCAGCTTCGACAAGGAAGACCTCCTGAAATGTGCCCGCGGCGAACTGTTCGGCCCCGGAAACGCACAGCTGCCCGCACCGCCGATGCTGATGATGGACCGGATCACCGACATCTCCGGCGATGGCGGCGAACACGGCAAGGGCCACGTGGTCGCTGAATTCGACATCACGCCCGACCTGTGGTTTTTCGACTGCCACTTCCCGGGAAATCCGATCATGCCCGGATGCCTTGGCCTTGACGGCCTGTGGCAGCTCACAGGGTTCAACCTCGGCTGGCGCGGCTGGCTCGGGCGAGGCTATGCGCTGGGTGTGGGAGAGGTCAAACTCACCGGCATGGTCCGGCCTGACCGCAAAATGCTGACCTATTACGTCGATTTCACCAAGGCGATCCAGACGCGCCGCCTGACCATGGGCGTGGCCAACGGGCGTGTCGAAGCCGATGGCGAAGTGATCTATCAGGTCACCGACATGAAGGTTGCCCTGTCCGAAAACTGACGCTGGCCGGTCGGGTCAGACAGTCCTGAAAGAACCAGAGCATCAGACATCCCGTGCGAACGGCACGGACCGCAGACGGGACAGGTCCCGTTCCGGCATGCCCGCCTCTTCGGCGTAGGACATGGCCTCCCTGGCCAGAGCGCAAACCGCGGACGAAACCTCTTCATTTTCCGACGCTGACAGTGCCGCCAGGCACTCAACCAGCCGCAGAGAAACATCAAAGTTCCCCGCGCAATCCCGTGCAATCGGCGCAAATGCCGCCTGCACAAACTCCGGCGGGCCGGGAAACCGTGCAACGACATTGGCGGCCTGCGGTGCATCATCTGCGCGCCCGGCACGCCCGTAGTGCCACAGCAGCCCCTTCAGGATCATCAGCGCCTCGATCGCCGTGCCGGAATCGTTGATCCCCGGCGACAGGGCCTTTGAGGCAATCTCCGACAGGGTGATCAGGCCAAATGCGGCGTCCTGTTCATGCGTCCGGATGGTCCCGAAAGTAAACGCCCGCACCAGCCGGTCCAGCGTCGCACGGTCAACCGTTCCGGAGACCTGGCCGATGATTTCACCTTCCAGCACATGCTGACCCGGGCTCACATCCAGATAAAGCGTGGCCTGATCCGGCAGACAGTTCTGCAACTCCGCCATATCGATCAGCTGCAGGTACCCGGTTTCCGGCGCAGCAAGCGGCGTGGTGGAGACCGGCAGAACCGTCTCGCCCGTGAGCGGTGTCGCGCCAAAGCCCGGATGACGCGCATGGGCCTTCAGCGCCTCACGCGCGCGGTTCTCGGCCGTGCGCAGACTGTCCTGAATACTGCCGAGCATCGTCAGATGGTTGATCCAGCGCAGCAGCGACAGGATCACCGCCACCACCACCAGCGTGGTAATCCCCATCACAACCAGGGCCGCATCCGGCGGGTAAAAGCCCAGCCGGTACAGCACCAGCGAGCCCAGCGAATAGACAAACGCGCCGATAAACACCGACAGCACCGACTGTGTCGTGGTGTCCTCGAGCAGGATGCGGTGCATTCTGGGGGTCGCCGTATCCGCCGCCGCCCGGTGCGCCGTGACCATAATGTTCAGCGAAAATGTCGACACTGCCAGCATCGACGTGGCCAGAATCGTCAGAACGGGCGTCACTGAATCGAAGGTGATTTCCGTGCTGAACCGCACGCCGGTCAGGGCATTGGCAAATGGGCTGATCAGGGTCGCGGCAATGGACAACAGCGCATAGAGAAAGACCCGCAGCCCCATACTGCGGTAATAGCGTAGAAAAACGAGCGTAAGCCACTTGAGGCGGGTCACATGCGTCCGATCATTGTCCTTATTCCCTACACGTCTATCGCACCGCGGCCCCGCCAGCTACCTCAAACCCCTGGCCCGACTGCGCTTTTGCGGCATCCGGCCAGGGAGGGTCTTCAGATCCGGCTGGCAGGCGGGTTACATCGCAGATGCACCAGCGTCAGTCCTGCGAAGCTGACGCATTGGCCGCCACGGCAAAACGCTCCAGCCCACCGGAGATATAGACGCCGATCTCGTCCATGTTGTTCCGGACAAACTGCCGCGCCACAAAATTTGTGGGCAGCACGTTGTAGGTCCATTCAAACCGCGTCCCGTCTTCGACCGCAACAAAGCGCTGTTCGCCGACGATCTGGTCAACACCCCGTCCGGCTGCATTGGTGAATACGAACACCTGATACCTGAAGAAATCCTCTTCGTTTTCGAGAATGCGCTCGACCACGTAATGACCGTCCGCAAGCCTCAGCCACCGGCTGGCACCCGGTTCCGGCCAGTCCCCCTCAAGGGTCTCGCTGTCGACCGGGTTCGAAATGTTCTCTGTGGGTTCGAGAAAACTGATCAGCGGTTGGTCTGCCAGAAAAGCCCTTACCTCCGGGACAGACATCGAAATGGTCTGCTCGGCATAGGCCGTCAGAAAACCGGACGTCGCCACGTCCGGCGGCGGTGTGGCTTTCGGAGGTTCCGTCGGAATTGAGGGTTCGCCGCAACCTGTTAGGGTGACTGCAAGAGTTGAGACAAGCAAAGGAAGTCGCATGATTGGTACCCATCATTTTAGTGCAATTATCGCACTATATAGTGCGAACTTCGCATCACTCAAGTCAGAGGCCCCAAATGCCTGACCGATCCGGCGAAGAACTCGCAGACCACATCAGCGTGATCATCCGGGCCCTGCTTGTGTCCGGCAGACAGGGCGCGCCGGCAGAAGGAAGGCTGGCATTCAATCCGCTGCATTTCCACATGCTCCGCATCATCGGCGCTGGCGAGACGAGCCGTCCGTCGGATATCGCAGATGATCTGGCAGTCCCGCGGACGACGGTTTCCGCAGCTGTCAAAGCCCTGCAGAAAAAGGGGTTGGTCCGCACTGCGCCGGATAAATCAGACGGGCGCGCCATCAGCATCAGCCTGACCGGCGATGGCAGGGACGTTCTTGCCGCAATCAGGCGACAGGACCACAGGAACGCGTCCGCCATGCTGGGCGCCCTGCCCGAAAAGGACCGTCCGGCCTTTCTGGAGGCCATGGGCAGAATTGCACGAACCATAGGCCTGCCCCAGTCAAAGCAGGGGTGATCTGTGCCGGTGTCGTTGACGGGGCCCCGCCTGATCTCCGGGGCACGGTTGCGGAACGGACTTCGGCAGTCGCCGGACATGTCTAACCGCTTGCCCGTCCGGCAGGGCTGACTTACACAGGCTCTGTATTGCAGAAGGAATGCGCTATGCGCCGCGTCGTCGTAACAGGGCTGGGGATCGTCTCCTCAATCGGGAACAATGCAGAGGAAGTGCTTGCCTCGCTCAGAAATGGCACGAGCGGCATCGTGGCCAGCCCCGAGATGACCGAACACGGCTTTCGCAGCCAGATTGCGGGCACCCTGAAAATCGACGTCTCCGAGCACATCGACAAACGCACCCTGCGGTTCATGGGACCGGGTGCGGCCTATGCCTATATCGCCATGGGGCAGGCCATCGCGGACGCGGGGCTGAGCGAGGATGTAATCTCGAACCCGCGCACCGGCCTGGTGGCAGGTTCCGGCGGCCCGTCGACCTCTGCCATGCTGACCGCCCATGACGTGGTGAAGAACACCGGCGCCACCAAACGTATCGGCCCCTTTGCTGTGCCGAAATGCATGTCCTCAACCGTCAGCGCCAACCTGTCCACAGCCTACAAGATCAAGGGTATTAATTATTCGATCACCTCGGCCTGTTCGACCTCGCTGCACTGTATCGGCAATGCGGCTGAACAGATCATGCTGGGCAAACAGGACGTGATGTTCGCCGGCGGTGGCGAAGAACTCGACTGGACCCTGTCATGTCTCTTTGACGCCATGGGGGCCATGAGCAGCAAATACAACGACACGCCGGAACTGGCGAGCCGCGCCTTTGACGCCAACCGCGACGGGTTTGTGATCTCGGGCGGGGGCGGCATCGTGGTGCTTGAAGACCTGGAACACGCGCTGGCGCGCGGCGCGAAAATCTATGCCGAAGTAACCGGCTATGCCGCCACATCCGACGGCCACGACATGGTGGCCCCGTCGGGCGAGGGCGGCGAGCGCGCGATGCGGCTGGCGCTCAGCACCTTGCCTGAAGGCCGCAAAGTGGGCTACATCAACGCCCACGGCACATCGACACCCGTCGGCGACGTAGGCGAGGTGGAGGCCGTGCGCCGTGTCTTTGGCGAGGGCAGCACACCGCCGATCAGCTCCACCAAGTCCATGACCGGACACGCTCAGGGTGCCGCCGGTGCGCTGGAGGCCATCTTCAGCCTGCTGATGCTCGACAATGACTTCATCGCCCGGTCGATCAACGTGATCGACCAGGACCCGGCCATCCACGACGGCGAAATTGCGCGGGAAACGGTGGAAAACGCAGGGCTCGATTCTGTGATGACCAACTCCTTCGGGTTTGGTGGCACCAACGGGTCAATGATCCTGTCGAAATACAAAGCCTGAGAGGGGTCAACATGTCTGGTGTTCTTGCAGGAAAACGCGGTCTCATCATGGGCGTGGCGAACGAACGCTCCATCGCCTGGGGCATCGCAAAGGCGATGTCAGAGGCCGGTGCTGAGCTGGCCTTCACCTACCAGGGCGAGGCCTTTGGCAAACGCCTGGAACCTCTGGCACAATCGATTGGCTCGGACTTCATGGTCGATGTGGACGTCACCGACGACGCCTCACTGGATGCAGCCTTTGAAGCACTGGGCGCACGCTGGCCGACAATTGACTTCGTGGTACACGCCATCGCCTTTTCAGACAAAAACGAACTGACCGGGCGCTTTCTGAACACAAGCCGGGCGAACTTCAAAAACTCGATGGACATCAGCGCCTATTCCTTCATTGAAATCGCGCGGCGGGCGCACCCGATGATGACGGAAAACGGCGGCACACTGCTGACGCTGACCTACATGGGTTCGAACCGCGTCACCCCCAACTACAACGTGATGGGCGTGGCAAAGGCGGCCCTGGAAAGTGCGACGCGCTATCTCGCCAATGACCTGGGTCCCGAGGGCATCCGGGTGAATGCGATCTCGCCCGGGCCGATGAAAACCCTCGCCGGTGCGGCGATCGGCGGCGCGCGCAAAACCCTCAAGCACACCGACGAGAACGCCCCGCTGCGGGCAAATGCGACGCTCGAGGCCGTGGGCGGCACCGCCGTCTATCTGGCATCCGACGCCGGTTCCTGCACCACGGGCGAAGTCATCCGCGTCGACGGTGGTTTCCACGTTCTGGGCATGCCGCAGGCCGGCAATCTCTGAGCGTTAACTGCGCGGTAAGGTTTCGCCGGCAGCTCTCCATGTTTGTGCCGCACTGACGCCCGAATTACCGGTCATGCTCTGGTTATGAAACCGAATCTGACCAGAAAAGACTATCGCCGGATCGCCTGTATTGAGCGCGGACAGAAGGCGCGGTACCGGGCGAAAATGCTCATCCCGATCACAGCGGTGATGTTCTCAACCGCACTCTGGTCCGACCCGGTGGCGCAACCGCAGATGCGGCTGCAGATCGAAAGCGCCAGACTGATGGCGCAGGTCGCGATGGACGGCGGCTCTTTCCGCGAAATGGCCATCGCCGCGCGCAGTGCAGAGATACAGAGCGCCCCGGGCAAAGCGAAAATGGCCGGTCTTCCCGCGGCCCGCCTGTCAGACTCAGCTGTCCGGGTGAACCGACCCGGGTCCTGACCTCAGGCCGCGTCAATCCGCATCAGTTCAATATTAAACCGCAGATCCTTGCCCGCGAGCGGGTGATTGGCGTCCAGCGTGACAGTCGCCTCGCTGACCTCGACCACCATCACCGGCAGGGGCTGACCCGTGGGCGTCTGCATCTGCAGCTGCGTGCCCACTTCCAGCGGGATGTCATCCGGGATGCCTTCGCGCGGCACCGACTGGCGCATTTCCGGGTTCAGCGGCCCATAGGCATCTGCGCAGGCGATATCGACCGTCTTTTTGTCCCCCACCGCCATACCGGGCAGGGCTACATCAAGGCCCGGAATGATCTGGCCGGATCCCACCACGAACTCCAGCGGATCACGGCCTTCGGAGCTGTCAAAGGTGGTGCCGTCCAGCAATGTGCCGGTGTAGTGGATGGCGACGGTGTCGCCCGATTTGACCTGGGTCATAAACTGCCTCGTGCTGTTCTGGAAAAACGTCGGAGGCCGCGTATCTGCGCGGGTGCTCCCGGGTTCAGAGCAGCCTGCCCCTGCCCGCGCGCAGAGTAAAGGTTAAAATCGCGTGATTTGGCCTTTCAGCAGCGACAATGCCATGACACTGTGCCCCCAATGCGATGAAAGGACAGAGATCATGGCAGTGACAACCTGCATCTTCGACGCCTATGGCACCCTGTTCGATGTCAGTGCCGCAGCACGGCAGGCAGCGGGCGAGCCGGAATTCGCACGCATTGCCGGGTGCTGGCAGGCCATTGCCGAGCACTGGCGGCAGAAACAGCTGCAATACACCTGGCTGCGCGCGGTCACGGATGCCCATACCGATTTCTGGACAGTGACAGGCGAGGGCCTGGAATGGGCGCTGGAACGCAACGGTTTCGGCGATGACCAGGAACTCTATGACAGGCTGATGGCCCTCTACCGCGAACTGCAGGCCTATCCGGAGGTGCCGGACATGCTCCGGGCGCTCAAAGCGGGCGGCATGAACACCGCCATCCTCTCCAATGGCGCGCCTGATATGCTGGCCGCCGCCGTGGCCTCTGCGGGCATCGGCGAAGTTCTGGACGACACACTGTCGGTGGAAAGTGTCGGCGTCTTTAAACCGGATGCACGGGTTTACGACATGGTGTGCCGCCGGTTTGGCTGTGACACCTCCGAGGTGCTCTTTGTCTCCTCCAACGGCTGGGACGCCGGCTGTGCCACCGGGTACGGCTTTACCACCGCCTGGGTGAACCGCGCGGGCGAACCCGTGGACCGGCTGCCCTGGCGGCCTGCGCATATCATCCCCGATCTGACGGGCATTCCCGCACTGGCGGGCCTCTGATGCCGGAGTTTGTCTCTCATGACGGGCTGACGCTCCACTATACGGACGAAGGTACCGGGCTGCCCCTGCTCTGTCTCGCAGGTCTGACGCGGACCGGTGCCGATTTTGACTATGTCATGCCACATCTGCGCGACTGCCGCGTGATACGTATGGACTACCGGGGGCGTGGGCGCTCTGAGTGGGACAAAAAATGGCAGAACTACAGCCTGCCTGTGGAATGCCAGGATGTTCTGACGCTGCTTGATCATCTCGGTCTGCAGCGGGTGGCAATCCTCGGTACTTCGCGCGGCGGGCTGAATGCCATGGGCCTCGCGATGAGCCACAAGAACCGGCTGCTGGGCGTCGCACTCAATGACATCGGCCCGGAACTCGACCCCACGGGGCTGTCGTTCATCATGAGCTACCTGGGCCGCAACCCAGGCGCCAAGAACCACGTGGATGCCGCGCGCGGGCTTGAGCGTTCGATGACCTCGTTCGAGGATGTGCCCTTTGCGCGCTGGATGGAGGAGGCGGTCAAACACTTCCGGATGACCGATTCCGGTCTGTCCATCACCTATGATCCGAAACTGCGCGACGCCGTCGAGGCCCAGGGCGCGCAGGCCGCCCCCGATCTCTGGCCGTTTTTCGACGCGCTCGAGGGCCTGCCACTGGCCTGCCTGCGGGGCGAGAACTCGGACCTGCTCAGCCCGGACACACTGGCCGAGATGCAGCGCAGGCGTCCCGACATGGTCGCCGCCACCGTCATGGGACGCGGCCACATACCGTTTCTGGACGAGCCGGAATCCGTTGCAACCCTGCAGACATGGATCAACAGCCTGAAATGAATATCGACATGATCAGGGCCGCGCACGGCCGGATTGCAGACCACGTCCGAAGAACACCGCTGCTCAGTTCGCCCTTTCTTGACGACCTGGCAGGGCGGCGCGTCTGGATCAAACCCGAATGCCTGCAGCACACTGGCAGCTTCAAATACCGCGGTGCCCGCTCTGCCGTTTCTGCACTGACCGACGAACAGCGCGCCCGCGGCGTGATCGCCTTTTCCAGCGGCAATCACGCGCAGGGTGTTGCGCTGGCCGCGCGCCAGATGGGCAGCACCGCGGTGATCATCATGCCTGCCGACGCGCCCCGGATGAAAATCGACAACACCCGCGTGCTGGGGGCCGAAGTGGTGCTCTACGACCGGGCCGCTGGCGAGGACCGCGACGCGATCGGTGCCGAACTGTCAGAGGCCCGGGGCCTCACGCTGATCCGGCCGTTTGACGAACCCCAGGTGATCGCCGGACAGGGCACGGCGGGTCTTGAGATCGCTGAACAGGCCGCTGATGCCGGCATCGGGCGGGCAGATGTGATCGTGTGCTGTGGCGGGGGCGGTTTCGCCTCGGGCATTGCCCTGGCATTTGAGGCACAGGCTCCGGGCCTGCGGGTGCGCCCCTGCGAGCCGGAACACTTCGATGATATGACGCGTTCGCTGGCAGCCGGACATCCCTGCAGGAACGCCGCGCCCTCCGGCAGCCTGTGTGATGCCATCGTCACGCCGGTTCCCGGGCAGATCACCCTGCCGATCCTGCAGCGCCTCGCAGGCCCCGGCATCGTTGTGACCGACGATGAGGCCCTGCACGCCATGGCCCTCGCCTTCAGCCGCCTGAAACTGGTGGCCGAACCCGGCGGCGCCGTGGCGCTGGCAGCAGCGCTCTTTCATCACGACACGATTGACGGCGATGATGTCATCGTCACAATCTCAGGCGGCAATGTGGATGCGGATGTGTTTCAGACGGCGCTCAGCCGGTATGCCGCCTGACAGAACGGACAAGGGGAAAACAGATGCTGATCGCTGATCTGGGGGACGTGCGCCTGCACTACCGCGTGGATGGTCCCGAGGACGGAGCCCCGGTGGTTTTCGCCAACTCGCTCGGCACGGACATGCGCCTGTGGGACCCGATCCTGCCGCTGCTGCCTGAAGGCCTGCGGCTGATCCGCTATGACAAACGGGGCCACGGCCTTTCGACCTGCCCGCCGGCTCCCTACACCATGGGTGCGCTCGTGACAGATGCGGAAAAGCTGCTCGATCACCTGAACGTGCGGGACTGCGTTTTCGTCGGCCTGTCCATCGGCGGCATGATAGCCCAGGGCCTCGCGGTCAAGCGTCTGGATATGGTGCGTGCGATGGTCCTGTCAAACACCGGCGCCCGCATCGGCAACAAGGATATGTGGGACGAACGCATCGCCGGGGTCCGCGCGGGCGGCATCGGGGCTCTCGCGGATGCCATTATCGACCGCTGGTTCTCGCGGCGCTTCCGGGAAACCCCGGAACTCGAACTCTGGCGCAACATGCTGACCCGTCAGGAAGACGAAGGATACATGGGCTGTTCCGCCGCCATATCCGGCACGGATTTCTACACCACCACCGCCAGCCTGCGCCTGCCGACGCTGGGCATCGCCGGGACCGAAGACGGATCAACACCACCCGACCTCGTGCGTGAAACCATCGACCTGATCCCCGGCAGCCGCATGCATATCATCCGGGGGACAGGCCACCTGCCCTGCGTGGAACAGCCCCGGGAATATGCGGACACGCTGACCGCCTTCCTGCGCGAGGTGGGTCATGTCTGACACCACGCGGGCACTGCGGGACTAAGCGATGGCTGCGAGCGTTTTTGACAGCCCCCTCTATGCCGGGCTCTTTCCCACCGGCGAAACCGGACGGCTCTTTTCGGACAGCGCCGCGCTGCGCGCCATGCTGCTGACCGAAGGGGCCCTGGCCAAAGCGCAGGGAGCAGCGGGGCTGATCCCGGAAATCAGCGCGGCCGCCATTCAGCGCGCAACGCTGGAAATACAGATCGACCCGGGCGCGCTGAAGACAGCGACAGGCACCAACGGGGTCTGCATCCCGGCGATGGTTGCGGCCTTCCGTGCGGAAATGAACGCGCCCGAACATGCGCAATACGTGCACTGGGGCGCGACCTCGCAGGACATTATCGACACCGGCCTGATGCTGCGCCTGCGCCAGGCGCTGAGCCTCGCTGAGCAGGACCTGACCGGTCTGCTGCAACAGATGGCAGAGGCGGCATCGCACCACGCGAAAACGCCGATGGCCGCGCGCACCTACGGGCAACCTGCCACGCCGACCACATGGGGGGCTGTTCTGGCGGGCTGGGGCATGCCGCTGGCGGACGCTCTGGACGCCCTGCCCGCCCTGCGCAGGGATAACCTCTGGGTATCGCTCTCGGGGGCTGCGGGCACCGCCTCTGAACTCGGGGCCGACCCGGATGCTCTGCGCGCGGCCCTCGCCGCGGGTCTGGGCCTCGCTGATCCGGGACGCAGCTGGCACACCGATCGTGGCCCGGTGCTGCGCATTGCGGGCTGGATGGCAGGTGTCACCGCGACCCTCGGTGCCATGGGCCACAGCCTGACGGGCCTTGCGGCCGGCGGGGTCGGTGACATTCGTCTGGGCGGTGCCGGGGCGTCCTCCACGATGCCGCAGAAACAGAACCCGGTGGGGCCGTCTGCGCTCACGGCACTGTCACACCAGACCGCCGGGTTGCTCAGCAGCCTGCAGACCGCCGCCATGCACCAGCACCAGCGCGATGGCGCTGCACTGGTTCACCGAATGGATGGTCCTGCCGCAGATCGTGCTGGGCTGCGCCAGCGCGCTGCAGATCGCGGCAGAGGTCATCGGCGGCGCCCAGCCCGACACGGATGCCATGCTGCGGGGTCTGGCGCACGGCGGCGGCATGGTGCACGCCGAAGCCCTGAGCTTTGCGCTCGCCCGGCAGATGCCCCGTCCGGAGGCACAGCAGGCGGTCAAAACGCTCTGCAATGAGGTGCGCGACAACGGCGGCACGCTGGCCGAACGCGCTCTTGCGGCCTGGCCCGACCTGCCGCCCGATCTTTTCGACCCACAGAAATCCACGGGCCAGGCACCGGCCGACGCGCGGGCTTTTGCCGCCCGCATTGCCGGGATCTGACGCTTGCGCCCGGCGGTTCTGTTCATCCTGACGACCGTCATGATTGATGCCATGGGGATCGGCCTGATCATCCCCGTCATGCCCGACCTGATCCAGGAGGTGCGCGCGGGTGACCTGGCGCAGGCGGCTCTCTGGGGCGGTATCCTCTCAACCGTTTTTGCGGTGATGCAGTTTCTCTTCGGACCGGTGCTGGGTGGTCTGTCTGACCGTTTCGGGCGCAGACCGGTCCTGCTGGTGTCGCTCGCCATCATGGCGCTTGATTATCTGGTCATGGCCGTCGCCGGCAGCATCTGGCTCCTGCTGCTGGGCCGGGTTGTCGGCGGGATCACTGCCGCGACGCAATCCACCGCCAACGCCTATATGGCCGACATCTCCGGGCCCGAGGACCGCGCGGCCAACTTCGGTCTCGTGGGCGCGGCCTTTGGCATTGGCTTTGTGCTGGGTCCGCTCATAGGCGGTCTGCTGGCAGGCTACGGCACCCGCGCGCCCTTCTATGCCGCCGCCCTGCTCGCGCTCCTGAACTTCGGCTTCGGCCTCTTTGTCCTGAAGGAAACCGTGACCGACAGCATCCGGCGGCCGTTCCAGTGGACGCGCGCCAATCCGCTGGGCAGCCTCCGGCAGCTGCGCAAACTGCCCGGTATCGGCGCAATGCTGCTGGTGTTCTTCATCTACCAGGTGGCCTTTATCGTTTATCCCGCCGTCTGGTCCTATTTCGGCAAGGAACGGTTCGGCTGGGACCCCCAGACAATCGGCCTGAGCCTCGCGCTCTTCGGCATCATGCTGGCCATTGTTCAGGGCGGTCTGATCCGGCCCATCATGCGGCTGCTGGGCGAACGCGGCACCGTCCTTTATGGGCACGTCTTTGATATACTGGCGTTTCTGGCCCTGGCCTTTGTCACAAACGGGACCCTGGCGCTCATCCTGACACCGCTGGCAGCCCTTGCTGCCGTGATCACCCCCGCGCTCCAAGGGATCATGTCCAAAGCAGTCGGTGCGGATGCCCAGGGCGAGTTGCAGGGCGCGCTGACGTCCCTGTCGGCGCTGGCAATGATCTTCTCGCCGATGATGATGACCGCCACCTTCGCGACCTTCACCACAGAGGGTGCGGCCTTCTACCTGCCCGGGGCACCCTTTCTGCTGTCCGCGGCACTGATCGTTGTGGGACTGGTCGTGTTCGTCCTGCGCGGCGATGCAGCACAGAGAACCGGCTGAAACGACACACTGCTGTCGCCTTCGGGCTTGCAACTCTGACGCCCCGGCGACAGGCTGGCCAGAACAGCAAACGGCCACGCGCCCGCCGACAGAAAGAAACGCCCATGCAGACAATCAAAGCCGCCGTGTGCCACAGTTTTAGCGACCCGCTTTTGGTCGAGGATATCCTCCTGCGCGCGCCCATCGCCGGTGAGGTCGAGGTCACCCTGAGTGCCGTCGCGATCTGCCATTCGGACATCTCCTATGCGGATGGTGCCTGGGGCGGCTCGCTGCCCGCGGTCTACGGGCATGAAGCCGCAGGCGTGGTCACAGCAACCGGCGACGGCGTCACGGGCCTGAAGGCAGGAGACAGTGTGATCGTCACCCTGATCCGCGCCTGCGGCAGCTGCGGCAACTGCGCCTCCGGCAAACCCACAATCTGTGAAACACCCTATGACGGTGATCACGGGCCAATCACCACCACAACCGGCGGCAAACTGCACCAGGCTATGGCCTGCGGCGGGTTCGCGGAAAAGGTCGTGGTGGCACAAAACCAGGTCGTGCGGATCAGCCCGGACATCTCCAAAGAGGCCGCCTGCCTAGTGGCCTGTGGGGTCATCACCGGTGTCGGTGCGGTGGTCAATGCCGCAAACCTGCGCGCAGGCCAGGACGTGGTCGTGATCGGCGCGGGTGGCGTCGGGCTCAACGCGATCCAGGGCGCACGCATTGCCGGTGCCCGCCGCATCATCGCCGTGGATATGAGCGAAGAGAAACTTCAGACCGCCCGGGAATTCGGCGCAACCGACGGCGTGCTGGCCACGCTGGACAAACCCTGGCGGGCCGCGATCAAAGCCATGGGCGGGCGCGGTGCAGATGCCGTGATCGTCACGGTCGGGGCCATCCCCGCCTATGATCAGGCCCCGCGCTATCTGGGGGCCGGCGGCCAGGTCATCATGGTCGGCATGCCGCATTCGGGCGCGCTCTCCAGCTACGAGCCGGTGATGCTGGCCGCAACAGGTCAGGGCATGACCGGCTCCAAAATGGGCGACGTGGTGATCCAGCGCGACATCCCCTGGATGGTGGACCTTTACGCCCAGGGCCGCCTGAAGCTCGATGAACTGATTTCCGGGCGCTGGCGTCTTGACCAGATCAACGAGGCCATCGCCGACACCCGAACGGGGGGCGCGCGCCGCAACGTCATCGTCTTCGACACCTGACACCACCGGAGGGCCGCCCGTGAAACTGCGCGATCTCGACATCATCGTCACCGCCCCGCCAGCCCCGGGCTGGGGCGGCCGCTACTGGATCCTGGTGAAACTCACCACCGACAACGGCATCACCGGCTGGGGCGAATGCTACGCCTCATCCGTCGGGCCCGATGCCATGCGCCACGTGATCGCGGATGTCTTTGAGCGTCACATGGACGGCGAAAACCCCGAAAACATCGAACTGATGTTCCGTCGCGCCTACTCTTCGGGGTTCACCCAGCGGCCCGACCTCACGGTCATGGGGGCGTTTTCCGGGCTCGAAATCGCCTGCTGGGACATCCTGGGCAAGGCACGCGACCGCCCCGTCTGGGCGCTGCTGGGCGGGAAAATGAACGACCGCATCCGCGCCTACACGTACCTCTACCCGCTGCCGCAGCATGATCTCGCGGCCTTCTGGACCTCGCCTGACATGGCCGCAGAAAGCGCGCTGGCGATGGTAGAGAAAGGCTACACAGCCGTGAAATTCGACCCCGCCGGGCCCTACACGCTGCGCGGTGGCCACATGCCGGGTATGCGCGACATCAGCCAGTCCGTCGCCTTCTGCAAAGCCATCCGCGCCGCGGTGGGCGACCGCGCCGATCTGCTCTTTGGCACGCACGGGCAATTCACCACCGCTGGAGCCATCCGGCTGGGCCAGGCGCTGGAACCATACGCCCCGCTCTGGTTCGAGGAACCGATCCCGCCCGACGCCGTAGAGGAAATGGCCAAAGTCGCCCGCGTCGTGCGAGATCCCCGTGGCCACCGGCGAGCGCCTGACCACCAAGGCCGAGTTCGCGCCCGTGCTGCGCAGCGGAGCCGCCACAATCCTGCAACCGGCCCTGGGCCGCGCAGGGGGCATCTGGGAGATGAAGAAAGTCGCCGCCATGGCCGAGGCCTACAACGCACAGATGGCCCCGCACCTTTACGCAGGCCCCGTGGAATGGGCCGCCAATGTGCACCTCGCGGCCTCGATCCCCAACCTGCTCATGGCCGAAACGATAGAGACCCCGTTCCACGACAACCTGATCCGCGGCACGATCCGGGTCGAGGACGGTTTCATCACCCCGCCCGACACCCCGGGCCTCGGCATCGACGTGGACGAGGCCCTCGCCCGCGCGCACCCCTACACCGGCGACGGGCTGCACCTGCAGATGCAGGAAGCCCCCTGCGACTATGTGAACGGCAACGACTTTGAAGGCGGCGCCCCGGCCCCGCGCGACTGAATGGGGCGGCGCGCCGGAGGCAGGTCAGGCGGGCGCGAGTGTCCGTTTTGAGCCCAATTTGCCGAATGCTGCAGGACGCATGGATGTCCGCTTCTTTTTTGTCTACCTAGCGCGTAGTCGGCTCATCGTGACAGGCGTGATCCCCAAAAAGGATGCTATCAACGCATGAGTGAAAATGTCTTCATAGCTGGGGTATGCTTGGCGGAACCAGTTAAGCCGCTCCGCCCCGCCAAGAGCGGCGAGACACCATTCGCGCTCCGCCTTTTCACTCAATGCGTCTCGTAGAATACCATTTGCCCAGTTTTGGATTGGTTCAGATTCAATCATCAGCTTTGTAAGCTGGCCAGTATCGATCCAATAAAGCGAGGCCTCTTTGGTTGCCTGTATGGATACAAGGGACACTCCATCCCGCGTTCGCGCGATGTTCGGCGTGACAACGCAAGGACCTACATAGAGCCCAACGCATACTTCCTTGCCCTCTTGATCACATATGCTGCTGGACAGGCACCCATCCAAAAGAATGAACTCATCAGATTCAGGTTGTCCTTGGTTGGCAAGGCGCGCGCCTTTGTTCACACGCTTGGCTCTCCAATGAGACGCAAAACCGTCTGCCACACTCATGTCAGACAGGTTAGGTGACTGTGCGAGAAAATTCCGTAGTTCCATCTTGGTATGCCTTATCAAATGATAATGCGTGGGGTCTCAATCAAGGGCAACTTGGCACAAATCAAGGAGGTCCCAAAATGGTTCACACACTTCTTTCAAGGTACACCGGGTTTGCCGCAATTGGCTGCGGGTTGATTGCTATTGTCATCTACGTGCTGATGATCACCGTCACGCTTGCCCACATCGAAGCTATCTCGGGGCAGGTGCCATTCGACATGCGGCCCTTCGGGTACGGTCCCTCGGATGCCGCGACGCTTCTTGAAGCCCTAGGTGCAGAAGGGCGCGCGTATTATCTCAGCCGCCAGATTCCTCTGGATACGCTCTATCCGGCCTTGCTCGCGCTCACACTGAGCAGCACCGTCTGCTGGTTTGGGCGACACATGCCCAATAGTATATTTGTCCGTCTTGGCGTTGCCCTCGCGGTCGGCAGTGCGCTGTTCGATTATTTCGAGAACCTAGGGATCGTGGCGATGATCTACGGTTGGCCAGATGTGTCGGGATCGTTGGTCTACGCCGCCAGCACAGCGACAATCGCCAAGTCCGTCATGACAACCCTCGCTGTGATACTCGTGCTTGCGGCGGGGCTGATCTGGGCTCGCCTGCCCAAAGCGGACGTTGCTGCCTAGGTGAGTAGTGTCCGCTTCGTCCGCAAAGCGGCCAACACAGTCTCCGACCATAAACCTGGGGCATCCAACCGACCTGCAGAAGCGCCGTTCCGAGGGGTGGCGCAATCGCGCCGCCCCGTGGGGGCGGAACGGCGCGGCGCAACAGTGCCTGTTGCGCGGGTGCCATGTGCCAGGTCGTTTGCCTCACGCGGTCGAGTGCTTCAGCGGCGAATGATCCCCAAAAAGCCAGGCCCAATAGTCCCACCCAGCCCCGCATTTCTTCACTCCTCAACGTGGTCCCGGCTCATCTCTGACCGCCGCGCTGATCAAGCACCTCGCTGCCTAAACCGCGGCTCTGCACAGTTCACACACCCGTAACTTTTACGCAGCGCACGCTCTGTTACTGTGCCGTCCCCTCGCAATACCGACCAGAACACCGACGTAATACCGACGTGATACCGACTTCGGTTTCTCCCTTCTTTTCAGGGTCTTCGGGCTTTTGCCCGCCCCGGGGCCCCATTGGTCAGTGTGGTGTTGCGCGTACGCTGCCTTTACCTCTGATCCGTCAGGTGCGCGCGGCCTCGAACGCGGCCCAGACCCCTTCGAATTCGTCAAAGGTGATCTGCCTGCCCTTCACCGCATCAAAGACAATTGTCTCCGACCGCATCAGCGTCGCTATCGCCTCCTCCAGCGCGGGTACCACATCCTCCGGGATCACAACAGCGCCGTGCCGGTCTGCGTGCACCAGCGCGCCGGGGGCAACGGTCATGCCGTGGATTTCCACCGGCTGATCAAAATCCAGCACATGCACAAACCCGTGGCTTGGCCCGATGGACCCGGCCACCACCGGAAAGCCTTCGGGCAGGTCGCCGAGGTCGCGCATGACCCCATCCGTCAGGGCACCCGAGAGGCCGAACGCCTTGTGAATATTGGTGTTCACCTCGCCCCAGTAAGCGCCGATCGCATGGGGCACATCCATGTCCTGCACGACCGCGACACCAGGGCGCGAACCCTCTGACATATAACGGTAATACGCCATACGCCGGGCTCTGATCACGTCTGCGGGCTCATCGGGCGGGGTCACCGCGCGTATGCGTGCCGTGCGGGCGTAACCGACCATCGCGCCGCCCTCGGGAGCGGAGCACAGCATGGTGCCGCGGGTGAAATCATCAAAGCCACGTTTGCCCTGCGCGACCTCAATCGCGTTGCAGACAGTCGGCGTATCGACACGGCGGAGTATTTCCATGAGTTCGCTGTTCATATCTCTCTCTTCATTTCTGCGGCAGGGCGTCCCGCACGGCCTGCGCCATTTCCTCCGGATCTGATCTGCCGTCCAGCTTCAGCACCGGCACCTTCCAGTCCTCCCAGACATGGGGATACCCGGCAAACCCCCGCTCATCGATACGCTGTGCGCGGACCTCTTCGGGGATGAACACATGCACGATCAGATCAGGCTCCGGCCAGAGCGCACGCCCCGCTGCGCTGGCATTCACCGCATCACAGACCACATCGTGGCCCAGCGCGGTCAGCTCTTCCGCTTGGGCTGCCGCCGCGCGGTACCCTGCATCAATGGCGGACGGGGGTGCCAGGTCACTCTCGCGGATCGCTTTTTCTATTGTGTCCACGCGCAGGTGCACTGCCTGCCCACCACCGCACAAAGCGCGCGCCAGCGTAGACTTGCCGCTGCCGGGCATACCCGAAAGCACAATAATCCGCCCCATCAGCGCGCCGCAGCCAGTGCCGCCCCCTGTGACAATGCCGAAAGTTTGGCATAAGCAATCTCGGGATCGACGGCACCGAAACCTGCAAATGTGCCGAACCCGCAGTCAGAACCGGCAATGACCCGGTCGGCCCCCACAATGGCGGTAAACCGTTCAATCCGCTGGGCGACGACCTCAGGATGCTCAACGAAATTGGTCGTTGTATCGACCACACCCGGCACCAGTACCTTGTCATCCGGGATATCCGCCCGCCGGTCACGGAACACCGTCCATTCGTGCGCGTGACGCGGATTTGACGTCTCAAACAGCACATAGCGTGCTTTGGCCTGCATCAGCGTATCGAATACCTTGTCCATGCCAATGTCACAGGTGTGCGGCCCCTCATAGTTGCCCCAGCAGATGTGGATGCGCACCTTGTCCTGCGGAACGTTCTGCAGCGCGTGGTTCAGCGCCTCCACGTGTCCGGCCGCAATCTTCAGAAACTCTGCATCGGTCAGATCGTTGAACAGCATATGCCGTGACAGCGCGAGATCCGGGCAGTCCAGCTGCAGGTCAAGACCCGCGGCCGCAATCGTCTCATATTCTTCACGCATCGCGTCCGCCAGGGCGGCAAGATAGGCATCCCGGGTGGCATAATGTTCGTTCTGCAGAAACAGCGATATCACACCGGGACTGGCCGCATTCATGAAGCCGCGCGCAGCTCCATGGTCGGCCATACCGGCTTTCAGGTTCGCGATGTCCTTTTCCAGTTCGCCCTGCCCTTTGGAGCGGACCTCTCCGGTGCACATCGGGCGTGCGTACTGCGGCGTGCCACCCTCGTCCGCGAGGCGCTTGAGAAAGGTCGGGAACTGCTTGAGATCCGCAGGCGCATTGCGTTTGCTGTCGCCGGAAAAGCCGGTGTAACGGTCCTTGACGTAAGTCGCATAGGATATCTTGGACGTCTCCCCATCGCTGACGATGTCCACACCCGCATCCACCTGGCGCTTTACGGTCTCGGATACAGCCGCCGTCATGGCAGCATCGAACGCCGCTGGATCGTATTCGTTTCCATGTTCACGCGCGAAGATGAAATCCACCACCTCCTGCGTCCGGGGCAGCGAGCCTACATGCGTTGTTCTGACCATCCCCGGTCTCCTTTTTTGTTGCCGGCCCGCCCATGAGGCAGGCCATTCTTCTGTTACACCGGAGGCGCCTGCCGCGCCATGAACCACAGGTTCAGACGCCACATCCCCCATGCCAGCGGGATAGCAGCAAATCCACCGATCACCCAGGCCAGCGGTTCATCGTAGAAGGTCTCGAAAACCTGCGTGTAGGCATGGATACCCGCAAATGTCACACCTGCATTGAAAAGTCCGCGCATATTGCGGTGCGCCGCCACGAAGATCACCGCCGCCAAGGCCAGAGCCCAGCCGACCGCGTATACATGTTCGCTGATCACAAGCGCCGTCGCCCGGAAAGCTGTCATGGCATCGCTCCATGCCTCGTAACTCATGCCAGAGCGCCACGAATTCTGGCCCGGCCCCCAGACGGTCTGCCCGACGGTATCCCCCCACAGGCTGCCGACCAGCGCACAGAGATTGGCGACGACAAAGCCCATCATCACGTGGATGCGTGCATGTCGGGACGTGCGTTCAGTGCCCACTTTCGAGAGCCACAGCATCAGTGCGATGAGGCCCGTCATCTGCAGGATCGAGAGCGTGGATTCGGGCGAATAAAAGACATAGGCCGCTTGGAAATAAAACGTGCCTGTGTCCAGCGCCTGGGCAAAGGGCGCGATGGCGAGCGCCGACACAAACCGAACATCGGTGAGCCAGCCCGCGCCTGCAACGACCGCAGCGGCATAGAGCCAGAAGACCGCAACGGGCAGCCCACTGAGATCAAAATCGCTGATCAGTATCCCCAGACCTGTCAGGTGCAGCGCAACGGCCATCAGCATCACAGCACCGGTCACGAAACCGGTGGTCAGCCGGGCAGTCACAAACGCCCAGGCAGCAGCGGCACCCGCCACGAGCCCTCCGAGCGTCATGACGATGCCCGCGATCTCTTCATATTTGTCGATAAGCTCGAAACCGGCGCCGCCCAGCAGCATCCCCGCCCCGATCAGCGCTGCCGCATTGCCGAACATCGCGTAGATATCCGCCCCCTTGCGCAGCGTTACAACGCCTGCCATCACCAGAAGCGCTCCGGAAACAGCCACTGCAAAAGCATTCGCCAGCCAGAAGATCAGCCCGAAGGTTGCAGCCAGAATACCGGCGCAGAGCAGCGTGTTGATGGCCATTGTGACCATCGCCGCGCGTGCCCGGCTGTGGATGATTCCCGCAGCTGACCGGGAGATAACACCCTCTTCCACAAGCATTTCTGTATCAGCAATCGTATACATCTCTCACTCCATGAACATCGTTCATGAACTTGATAGTAAATTTGCAGCTGCCGTTCAAATCATTTTTTGAACAGTGTTCATTTTTCTGTCCATGTGGCTCCGGCCGGGTCATCTGTCGCCACAATGTGGTATAGCCCTGCGTCACCGGTCATCGACGGCACAACGCTGTGCATCAGGTTTTCCGGTACCGACATCGTGTCGCCGGGTGCCAGTGTGGCCGTCCCGCCTTCCCAGGTGACCCGCCAGTGCCCGCGCACCGGCATCAGAACCGAAGGTTTGTCATGCGCATGCATCGCGTCAGTGGCTGAGGCGCGGGTGACAAATTCCACCTCAAACCCAGGCCGGTCGCGCAGCATACCAGCCTCGCCGATGACCTTTGCCGGCGCGCGGTCGGCCATCGCGACCATATCCCAGTAGCGCGCCACGTAACCCGGTACGACATCAGCCGACGCAGGTTCGGGATAGGCCGTGAGATCTTCGTCGCTCAGCAGCGGCATGGGCTTTACACCTTCCGGCAGCGTCTCACCTTTCTTGCTGTCATAGAGTTTGCCCTGTTCCGACAGAACAAGCCCGTGCGCCTGTGCGTCCTCGATCACCTGCGGGGCCCAGATAACGCCGCCGCCGGCATCATCGCCGCCCAGAATGGCCATGATCATCCCGTAATCATCACCGATATTCTCAAAGCCGCGGAAAATTCCCGTCGGGATGTTAAAGATATCGCCCTGCTCCAGAACAACTTCTCCCGCGTCACCCCAGCGCCCCCAGAAGAACCGCCAGCGCCCGGAGAGCACAAAGAACACCTCCGCCGTGCGGTGACTGTGCAGACTGTTGCGGCATTTCGGTGGCTGTCCGGCAGCCCCGATATTGAAACCATGCGGCAGGGCAATATGCACATGCTGGTCAGGGCTCTCAGATACACCACCACCGATGATCGTAAAGTTCTCCTTCTGATCACTTCCGGGGGTATGCGCGTCAATAAAGGCGGTTTTGCAGGGCTGCAGATCACCGTATCGCACGATACGGGCTTCCATCTCGGCTGGTGTCATTTCTCTTCTCTTTCGTTGTCGGCCCGCAGCCTGGCGATCTCGGCGACCAGCTCTGCGTTCCGGGTTTCCAGGCGTTCCAGTTCAGGCGCGACCAGAGCCGCGATCTCGCTGGTGTCAAAACGGGGTGTGATGAACTGCGGACAGTTCCAGTCAAAGGCCACCACACGGATTGTCAGTACGCGCTCGACACGGCCTTCGCCCTCTGTCGCAAGCCTTGCTGCAAGCTCCGGATCCGCATCAGCGGGGATCATCGTGGCATGGCCCTGCAGTTTCAGGCGGGCTTTGCGCGGGTAATCCATTGCAAAAACAGACACCCGGTCGTCTCCACGCAGGTTGCCGGTTGTGATGTACTGGCGGTTGCCACGGTAGTCCGCAAAGCCGATCGTCGTTCCGTCCAGCACTTTCATGAAACCGCGCGGGCCGCCCCGGTGCTGGATATAGGGCCAGCCGCTTTCCGACGTGCTCGCCAGGTAAACCGATGTCCGCGAGGTCAGAAAGGCCGCCTCATCCGGACCCAGCGCATCCGGCGCCGGGGCCTCTGCGATACGGCTGCACATGTCACGCGACCCCTGTGCGATCTGCTCGGCCGCCACCGCCGGCGTGAACATCAGTTTACCGAAGCTCTCCACCGGTCAGCCTGTCTGCAGCAGAATCTGCTTCCAGACCGCTGTCTCATCATAGATCACATATTCCCGCCGCAGTCCCCATGGACCGAACTCCGCGTGACAGATGCCCATCAGGTAAATGTCCGCGCCTGTCGGAGCGCCGAATGTGCCCCAGCCGCTGTGCTTACCCGTCAGCGACCAGCGCAGGGCGGCACGGGGCGGCATCAGCGGATCGTCGCGCCCGATCTGATGATCAATCCGGAATACGGCGTCCGGGAACGAGGCGCGCAGGCCCATCCAGAACTGATCGACCGCCGGATGGCTGTGCGCGCTGATACCGCCCGGGTATTCCGCATGCACCGCACGGTCATACTCTGTGGGGATAGCAGCCATATCCGCGCCCATGATCCGCGTCAGGATGTCGGCGTACTTCTGGCCCCATTCGTTGTCGTTGCCACGCCCTTTGTACGGCCCGGGCTGGTCAATTGCCGGGCTGAACGGCTGAACGCAGTTGTCGGGTCCGCCCTCTTTTTCAATGAGGTCAGCGGCGTATTGTTTGGGGTCCACACCAAGCTGGCGGACAATAGCGCCCTGATCGCGGATCAGCCATTCATCGTTGATCTGGTTGTTGATCGCGTGACAGTCCGCAAGGATGCGGTAAACCAGCGGTTTGCCTGTCGCTTTGCCATAGACGCCGTCCCGCATATGGGTTGCCGTGCTGAGCAGGCGGTGCGAGGACAGCATGCCTTCCTCGGGCGTTCCGGACCAGATCACATCCTCGCCCAGCAGCGTGCGGTCCGGGAATTCCGCCAGTGTTGCCATCGTGGCACCGATGACATTCTGATTGCCCACCACGACAGACGCCGGTGTGCGCACCACGATATCATCTGAGTAATACCGGTGCAGCGTCGAGATCCCCCGGTCCTCCCAGATCTCTTTGGTTATGCCCAGGATGTAGTCGGGAAAATCCCTGAATTTCGGATCGAAACCTTGCACAGTCTTATTCCTTCGGTTTGCGGGCGGAGCCGCGGACAATGAGGGGCCCGTCAAGGGCAACACGCCGGGGTGAGGTGTCGGCATCGGCAAGCCGGTCCATCAGCACGCTGACCGTCTCGGCCACCATACGGTTGGCTGGCTGGCGCACCGTTGTCAGGTCGTAGCTGGGCCAGCAGGCAAGTGCCACGTCGTCATATCCCACCACGGACACATCCTGTGGAACCGACAGGCCCAGTTCAAAGCGCAGCACGTCCATCACCGCAAAGGCCATATGGTCATTGGCCACAAACACAGCATCCGGACGGTCGGGCGCTGTGAACATCTCGCGCGCCACCGATCTGGCCTTTTCGAAATTGAAGTCAGCGGCCTTCCGGTCAAAGAGCGATTGGCCCGCCGACCGGAGGCCATCAATGAACCCGGCTTCGCGGTCGATCTGGGTCGAGGCACCTTCCCAGCCGGCGATATGCGCGATGCGGCTGTGACCCCCCGCAACCAGAAACTCTGCCAGTTTGCGTCCCCCTTCGACATTGTCGGAGGTCACGCTGGACAGACGGTCATCATACTGGTGCCTGTTAAAGAGCACGATGGGGATGCCCAGACCCTCGCAGCGTTCGGTCAGATCGTTGGACAAACCGACCGAAGCCGCGATGATGGCATCAACCTGGTAATCCAGCAGCTCGTCGATAACCGTCTGTGTCGCTTCGTGGTCGTTGGAGGCCATGAAAACGAGCACATGATACCCTTTGGCCTGGAGCGCCTTGGACAGACGTTCAATCGCTTCGGGGTAAAACTGGTTTTCCAGATAGGCAACGACCAGCCCGATGATCCGGCTGCGCCCGGTAATCAGCGAACGCGCGATGACATTGGGCCGGTAGCCAAGCTGCGCCGCAGCCTTGCGCACTTTTTCCGCGGTACGCTTGCTGACGGAAGCGCCGGGCGTGAAAACACGGCTGACCGCAGAGCGGCTGACCCCTGCCCTTTCGGCCACTTCCAGAGAAGTCACCTTACCCATGGCACACCCCGTACGGGACCGTATGCACCCGCGTCCGCATCAACCCGCAGTCCAGCCGCCATCGATCAGCATCGACGTACCGGTAATCATCGCAGAGGCATCCGAGGCCAGAAAAACGGCTGCGCCCATGATGTCCTCAACCTCGCCCACGCGGGGCAGTTTGATCTTTTCCATGATCCAGGCCAGCCGCTCGGGGTTGGAGAATGTCCCTTCCGTCAGGGGCGTGCGGATAAAGGTCGGGCAGATCGTGTTGATCCGCACACCGGCCTTGCCCCATTCAATGGCCATCGCTTTGACCATCCCCTCAAGCGCATGTTTCGAGGCACAGTAAACCGCGCGGTCTATGCCGCCCACATGGCCCATCTGGCTTGAAATATGAATGATTGACCCATTCCGCCCGGTCCGGATCAGCGCATCTGCCGCGCGGGCCGACAGGAAATAGGCGCTGCGCAGGTTGATGTTCATGACCGCATCAAAATCCTCCGGCGTCGTCTGCGTCGCAGGGCTGTGCCGGGCCAGGCCCGCGGAATTGATCACCACGTCAAAGGGGGTATCAAAAGCGGCCCCGACAGCATCAAGGTCCGTCTGATCCAGCGTCATCGCCTCTGCAGACAGGCCCGCGGCAGATATTGCGCTGACTGCGTCCTTCAGCGGGCCAGCGCGGCGCGCGGCACAGACCACATGCGCGCCTGCTTCGGCAAGCGCCACAGCACATCCCAGCCCGATTCCGGACGACGCCCCGGTCACCAGTGCCCGCCTGCCGGTCAGATCAAAACGGGGGGCTCGGGCAGTCCGGTCACAGTGCCACTCCTGTCTCCGGATCAAATCCGGCACGCACCTTGTTGAATTCACGCATCCTTGCCAGCACATCCACGCCAATCTGATCATACATATGCAGCAGATCCACCATAACCCAGTTTTCCCGGATCAGGTCCCCTTCGAGCCGCCAGAAATCCAGGCTGCGCATCGCAATCTTTTTGCACGGTGGCGCGATGCCAAGCCATCCGCCTTTGGTGATCGACTGATACATGTTCGGCCAGCCGGTCACGGCGGCATAGTGCCCCTCGCCAAAAAAGTGGTATTCGATTTCATCGAGGTATTGTCCACGGTCCGGCATGGCGTTCAGGAACGGTATCTGATGCCAGTTCCGAAAACCGCTGATCCCCCGCCCCGTCCCGATGCCCGACGGGCCATACCAGGTCATCTTCGGATGCCAGAAGCGCTCCATCTCCATGACTTCCGGCCCACCCTGAGAGGGGTGCCGTTTCATATGGTTGAGCATGTCGATGATGCGCGCGCAGGTACGGCGCCCGGCCTCTTCGCCGTCCGGCCCCTGGCTCAGCCCGTCACAGGTCGCAGGCCCCGGCACATGCCACTCCCGCCCGAGCGATGGCGACATAGGCCAGGCGCCCGCCTGCATCATCACCTCCGGGATATCCCACAACGCCTGCATCTCCACGATGCGACCATCCTCGATACGGTAGAATTCGTGAAAGCGCAGGTGCACCATATGGCCGGTGGGCGGAATATCCAGCCAGGGTGCCGCGAACGTGCCGCAATAATAGCCACCGCAGCCGATCCAGTCGGCCCCTTCGGGCGTTGCCCCCGAAATGACGATGAAATCACGCCGCTCCAGATCCGGCAGCGCCTTTGCCAGCGGCATCACGGCACCTTCCATCCAGGCATCTGTCCCGGTGATGGTTTCAAACGGGAACGCGAGGCGAAAGACCACATCAGGCGCACAGGCCTGTTTCAGCGCCGCGCGCAGTTTCTGCGCGTCGAAATCATACATCGCGGCCCGGACCGGGGCGATAAGATCTTTCTGGGATGCGTGATGGTCGCTCATGCGCGCACCTGTTCCTTCATTCTGTCAAAGAGATCGACGCCCATCTGCGCAAAGAGATGCACCATGTCGACGAAGACCCAGTTTTCGGTGAACCGGTCCCCTGTGCGCAGCCAGAAATCCAGCCCCGACACTTCAATCGGACTGCCGGTGGCTGCGTGACCCAGATAGGGACCGCCATGCGTGCCAATAACCCCCATGGGGCCGGAGGCCGCCAGCAGACGATCCTCTGCAAAAAGGCTCTCCAGATGCATCACCTTGCGGTCCGGAAACGCCCGGAGCCAGGGCTGCTGATGCAGTTGTTCGAACTCACCCAGCGACAGGCAGGCCCCGATACCACCCGGACCGTACCACTTCACATTGGGGTGGAAAAAACCCGCCATGCCCATGCTGGACAGATCCTGCTCGTCAAAGCTGTTCAGCCCGCCAAAAATGAACCGCCGCCCGAAATCGAGCGTTTCTGCTGTTTCGGACACATCCTGTTCACCCACGAGAACGCCGTCATAAGCCGTGGGCGCGGGATAGACATGTGCCGCCCCACGCGGCGGAGGCAGAACGGGCAGACCGATCTGGTCGAACCAGTCGACAAAGTCCCAGATGGTCTGGGCATGCACGATCCGTCCGGCATCATCAAAACGCAGAAAGTCGCCCCAGCGGATCCGCAGTGTCCTGTCTGTGGCCGGTATCCCGAATGCAGAGCCGGTTGCCCGACCTGTGTAGTATCCGGTGCCTGCAACCCACCAGCTGCCATCATCTGCGCCGCTTTCATGTGCCGAGGATTGGCCGCCCATGAAGAGGTGCGTCTGCCGCTTCAGACCAGGGATCGCCCGGCGCAGCGGCGCAAACAGACGCTCGACAATGTCTGCGCCCGATGCACAAATCCCGACCGGTTCCGGTCCCTGCCAGTGCGTGACGTCCGACAACAGGGACAGCGCCTGCGCCGGATCATTGTCCAGTGCCTGCCAGAGCCTCAGCGCCGTCTCTTTGTTTCGCTGGTTTTCCTGCACCCTGTGGCTACTCCGCCGCTTCCTTTGCAGGTGCACCTTCGCCATAGGGAACATTCAGACCGCCATAGCGCCGGACCCGCAGATTGCACTGTTCAGCGTGACCCACAAACCCTTCGAGCATGCAAAGGCGCGAGCCATAGGCGCCGATCTCTGCTGCAGCCTCATCCGTGGTGACCTTCTGATAGCTGTGGGTTTTCAGGAACTTTCCGACCCACAGACCTCCGGTGTATCGCCCGGCCTTTTTGGTGGGCAGAGTGTGGTTCGTGCCGATCACCTTGTCGCCGTTGGCCACGTTCGTGCGGGGCCCAAGGAACAGCGCACCATAGCAGGTCATGTTCTCGAGGAACCAGTCGTCGCGTTCGGTCATCACCTGGACGTGCTCGGAGGCGACATCATCCGCGACCTGCAGCATCTCGTCCCAGGTGTCGCAGAGGATCACCTCGCCGTATTCCTCCCAGCTCACGCGCGCGGTGTCTGCCGTTGGCAGGATGGTCAGAATGCGTTCGATCTCTGCGAGCGTTTCATCGGCCAGTTTGCGCGAATTGGTCAGCAGCACCGCGGGCGAGTTATACCCGTGCTCCGCCTGCCCCAGCAGGTCCGTTGCACACATCTCTGCGTCTACAGTTTCATCAGCGATGACCATCGTCTCTGTCGGACCGGCGAAAAGGTCGATGCCGACACGGCCAAAGAGTTGACGCTTGGCTTCGGCCACAAAGGCATTGCCCGGCCCAACCAGCATATGCACCGGTTCAATCGTCTCGGTGCCGATCGCCATGGCGCCAACTGCCTGAATGCCCCCCATTACGTAAATCTCATGCGCGCCGCCCAGGTGCATTGCGGCAATCACAGCCGGGTTGGGTCGCCCTTTGAAGGGCGGTGTACAGGCGATAATCCGCGGGACACCTGCAACGCTGGCCGTGGCCACCGACATATGGGCCGAAGCCACCATCGGGAATTTACCGCCCGGCACGTAGCAGCCAACGGACTGCACCGGGATGTTCTTATGGCCCAGAATAACGCCGGGCATCGTTTCGACCTCGATGTCGAGCATGCTGTCCCGCTGCGCCTGAGCAAAGTTACGGACCTGCGACTGGGCGAATTCGATATCATGCAGTTCCTGCGGGCTGAGCTGTGCAATCAG
Organism: Roseobacter sp. S87; assembly: GCF_055693285.1. The sequence goes on along the minus strand of NZ_JBVFTR010000004.1, from coordinate 16,590 downwards.
CGCGTCGATCTCATCCTGGCTCAGGCGAAACGATGCCGGCGCGTAGTTGTCAAACTTCTCGCTCAGTTCCCGCACGGCCACATCGCCACGCGCCTCGATATCTGCGAGCGTGCTTTCCACCGCGGCGCGTGTTTTCGCGTCATCATCCGCCCGTTCGGCATCGGATTTTCCGCGTTTCAGATACTCAATCGCCATTTCTCTTGCTCCTCACTGATCGGGGCGCGGCGCTGTCTTTTCGCCGCGATCAAAGGCCTCCCAGCCTTCGCCACCAAAAACATCAAGACCCAGCTGGGCCAGCACATGCGGGAAATCCACCATCACCCAGTTATCGGTGATCTTCCCCTCCTCAACTTTCCAGAAATCCATATACCGGATCTCGACCCGCTTCCCTGTCGGCGCCACCCCCATAAACGTGCCGGAATGGGTTGCTTCCTGCCGCCCGAAGGCTGCCGCCCATTCGCCCATATAAAGCCGCGCCTCATCAACACAGACCTTGTCCGAGAATGCTGCCTGAAACGGACGCTGCCAGTTGTCCTGAAACGCGCGCAGGCCGTTTTTTGTCCCGCAGCCCTGGTTGCCCATCCAGCGGAAGCTTTCCGCGAAAAAGGCACCGATATCATCAATGCGGTGATCATTGAGCCCATCCACCATGCCTTCGATCACGGCGCGGGTCTCGTCTGTTTTGCTCATGTCCGTGTCTTTGCTCAGCACGGCCTGTTCTGGTCTGGAGCCCTTCATCCGGACCCTCCTTTCTTCATCATTGTGGAAACGCGTGGATCAGGCGCGCGCCACGTTGATGAAATCCCGGGGCATCCGGTTCAGCGCCGGGTGGCGCTGCATCAGCCCTGATCTGGCATTCCTGCTCATCAGCCCTTCACCGCTCCTGCTGTCAGACCGCTCACGATCTGGCGCTGGAATACCATAACCAGCAGGAAGAGAGGTGCCGTGATGGACACCGCAGCCGCCACAGCCTCGACCTGGTCGGTCGTTGTGGTTTCGCGGTTGAAATAGCCCGCGATGGCCGGAACCATCGTCTGGTTCTGAGCGTCCAGCAGCAGCGACGTCACGAGGAAGTCGTTGTAGCCCAGAAGGAAGCTGAAAAGACCCGTTGTGATCACCCCCGGCCACATCACAGGCATGATCACGCGGCGGAACGCCTGAAAGTGGCTGCAGCCATCGACACGCGCGGCCTCGTCCAGCTCAGCCGGGATATTCTGGAAAAAGCTGCGCAGCATCCAGATCGTGAAAGGCTGGTTGATCGCCACGAGAACGGCAATGACTGCCCACGGCTGCCCGTAAAGCGTGGGCGCGCCCTCTCCCAGAATGGGCCGCAGAATTTCCGAGGAATTGATGAAAACCGGCAGGTAACCGGCCACGAGCACCGAGTGCGGCAGCGCGCGGAAAACAAGCGCCAGGATCAGCAGCCAGAACGCCAGATCAGACCCGGAGCGCGCGAGGCCATAGCCCGCAAGTGTGCCTACCGTCAGCGAGATGGTCACAACGCCTGCGGTAACCAGCATCGAGTTCAGGAAGTTCCGGTAGAATTCATTCTCGGCCCAGACAGCAACATAGTGCTCAGTCGTGAGACCCAGAACCGGCGCACCCAAAGGCCCAAGCAGGCTGTTCAGGGGACCCAGAAGCAGCGGCATAATGCCAAAGAATACCAGCACGAAAGCAACTGCATAAAGCACCGCTCCGAATACCCAGCCCAGCGCGATATAAGCCGGTGGGCAGAACTGGCGCACCAGTCCGGGCAGCCGGGTAAAGGCCCAGCGGATCGAGAAATAAAGCACGACCAGCCCAAGCACGACGTCGATGACTGACAGACCGTTGCCCGCGGCGCGCGTTGCCGGGCCTGTGATCACGTCCCACGGGCTGTCCGCGAATGCGTCCACAGGCGATTTGAAGCTCATCACCGCGATCCAGAAGATCGGGAAGGCCGCAAGCAGACACCAGAACGCCAGGAACGCACCGGACGACAGACGCAGTGCAAACGACTGCTGCATGGCTTTGGGGGTAGACATCAGTGAGCACTCCCTTTGTGGTCGCGCCATGTGCGGCGCAGCGGCAGGATCAGCAGGACGACAATCCCGATCATTGTCAGCATCGCGGATGCCGAGGCCCGCGAGATCGCCCGGTTGCCTGCGTCATCCGGGGTCATGAAGTCGTAGGTCAGCCACTGCAGCGAGATCACATGCGCCTGGCTGCGGAACCCGACAATCACCTCAAAAGCACGGTACGTGTCCATCAGGTGGATCAGTGCGATGAAAATGATCAGCGGCATCAGGTGAGGGATGATCACATGGCGCAGACGTTCCCACCGGCTGGCCCCGTCGATCACCGCAGATTCAAGCGTGTCCATGTTCACGGTCTGCAGCCCCGCATAGAAGATTACGAAAGCAAAAGGCGCGACGTGCCAGACCTGATAGAAATACATCAGCATCTCAATCGTCCAGGCCTGGGCGAACATAGAGATGTTTGTCCCGGTCCAGCGCTCCAGCATGGCCGTGAGAATGCCGTCTCCGACAAACAGCCAGTAAATGGAAAGCGACCCGATCACCGGCGTGATAATAAACGGCAGCAGCGACACAAAGATCACCGGCCCGCGGATGGATCGTGTCGCGTTGTTCACCGCCAGAGCCACAGCAAGCCCCACCCCGACAACCAGCGGCAGGGTCAGGAGCGTAAAGGTCAGCGTGAAACGCAGCGCTTTCCAGAAATCGATCTGCATGATGTCATTCCAGCTGCCGTTACCCACGGCCTCCCAGAATTTGTCCATCTGCAGAACGTTCTGGTAGCTTTGCAAACCCACCCATTCGGTCTCTGTGATGGTTTTGCCGTTCTCATCCAGAACCGGCACCGATTTGATTTCCGTCGTGCAGGTCTGCGTCAGAAAGCCCGGTGTACAGGTTTCCACCTCGACCTGCTCGAGGATCGGCTGCGTGACCTGAAAACTCTGGATAAAGACGCTCACCAGCGGTGCGGCAATAAACAGGAGCATCATAAAGACCGACGGGCCAACAAAGGCTGCAAATGTCTTGAACTTCATGGGTTTACTCCCTGCGCCGGGTTGGTTTGCAATGCGTCCGGATGGTTTTGCAAAACAGCACTGTATGCGGCTTTGCAAAATCCCCGGTGGGGCGCTGGCCGGACGGATCCGGCCAGCTGTCTTTGTTACTTCAGCACGCCGGCTTCTTTTGCTGACGTGGTGTAGGCTTCTTCGATTGCGACAAGAGTAGCCGCTGCGTCACGCTCGCCAGTCAGGAAAGAGGGCAGCTCATTGCCCAGCGCTGTGTGCAGCAGACCCATCTGCGTGGTGGAAGGATATGCTGGCGGTGCCGGGTTTGCGGTCGCCGTTTCGATGGCACCCTTGGCGATGTCCGTCGGCTGATAGCCATTGACCAGCCAGATTGCCGCGTCGTTTGCACCTGTCACCATCTCTTTGTCGAGACCTTCCATCGCCAGACGGAATGCCGCATCGGCTTCTTCATCAGAGATGTTTTTGGCGATCACGATACCGTCCCACCAAAGCGTGGTAGCCGGTGCACCGTCCGCAGTTGCCTTGGGTGCTGCGGCCATCGCAACCTTGCCCACGACTTCGCTTTCAGCTTCATCGTTCATCGCACCCGCGCGGCTCGCCCAGAGGTTCGCCATAGCAATTTTACCCTGCTGGAACTGCTGCTGAACGTATGTGGAATCGCTGACCAGCACTTCCGGATCGGTGTATTCGAGCGCCTGCTTCATGGTCGCAAGTGCCGCAAGACCGGCGTCCGAATTCACCGCAGTTGTGTTGTCGTCATTAAAGAACGTACCGCCGTGGCCGGGGTACATGTTGACGAATTCCTGCGCCAGGTTCCAGCCGGACTTCATCGTGGCACCCAGTGGGTAATCCACAACACCCGCTTCCTTGATTTTTGCAGCCGCCGCGTAAACCTCATCCCATGTGGTCGGGGTCGCGATGCCCAGATCCGCCAGGATGTCCGAGCGGTACATCAGGTGCTGCGTGTTCACCATCATTGCCACAGCCATGATCTGACCGTTGATGCGGATCAGCTGGTTGGGGCTGAGGTTCTGGCCGTATTTCTCTACCAGATCGTCCAGCGGACGGATCGTGCCTGCATTCAGCAGCGGCGTGATGGTGCCGTTTGACACACCACCGATCTGATAGAGCGACGGGTTCGCCTCAAAGGCGGCCGGTTGTTTCTTGCGGAACTCCTGATCGAGCTCGGCCTGGAAGTTACCGCACTCTGACATCGCGTCCGTGACAGCTTTCCACGCCTCAAAGCCAGCGGACAGTGATTTGAGCGGCACGTCATTTTCATATGAGCAGGCTGCGAATGCAGCGCTCCCCATAAGCGAGACCGCGCCCGCCAGTGCAATTCTTTTCAAAAACATATGCAAACTCCCTGTTGCGTTTACGCGGGTGCATCTTGCAAGGCTGCACCCTTTTTTGGCCCCCTGCCGGGGACGTGATCCTGTCAGGACGCGCTGATCCGCATCCCGCTGTCCCTGTCAAACAGGTGACAGATGGCGACCGGCACGGAGAAGGAGATCATATCCCCGATCTCTGCCCGGAATTCCTTGTGTGCTTTGACCGATATAAGCTGCCCTCCTGCGCGAACGGTCAGCATCGTCGCATCCCCCAGCAGCTCAATTGTGTAGACCGGCGCGTTGATCTGACCGGTTCCGGTCTCGGCCAGCGTGGCGTCCTCTGCGCGGAAACCCAGCGTCACCGGGCCATCCGGCGCTGACAGACCACTAATCTCGACATTAACGCCGGTAAAGGTCCCGCCCGAGATCTCGCCATCCATCAGGTTCATGGCCGGGCTGCCGATAAAGCTGGCAACAAATGTGTTCGCGGGGTTGTCGTAAATCTCGGTCGGAGTACCGACCTGCTGGACCTTGCCCTGTTTCATGACGACGACACGATCGGCCAGCGTCATCGCTTCGATCTGGTCGTGCGTCACATAAACGGTTGTGACCTTCAGCTCGTGACTGAGGTTCTTGATCTGGGCGCGTGTCGACACACGGAGCTTGGCATCCAGGTTTGAAAGCGGCTCGTCCATAAGAAAGACGTTCGGCTCACGTACAATCGCACGGGCCAGTGCCACACGCTGACGCTGACCGCCGGACAGCTCGGCCGGTTTGCGGTGCAGGAAATCGTCCAGCTCAACCATCGCAGACGCGCGGCGCACACGCTCATCATGCTCGCCATCCGGCACTTTGCGCACCTTCAGCGGGAAGCGGATATTCTCATAGACATTCATGTTCGGGTAGAGGCCATAGGACTGGAAAACCATGGCCACGTCGCGGTCTTTGGGGTCCAGGTCATTGACGACGCGCCCATCGATGACAATCTCGCCATCGGTTGCATCCTCAAGGCCCGCAATCATACGCATCGTCGTGGTTTTTCCGCAGCCTGACGGCCCCAGCAGCACCAGAAATTCCTGATCAGCAATTGTCAGGTCGAAATTGTCGACCCCGACAAAGTTGCCCCAGCGTTTGTTTACATTGCGCAGTTGAATTTCGGCCATGGTGCCCCCCACTGACACAGCCCGCACAATCCGGGCGTTGCTTAACGCTAGTCAGCACGGTTAACACTTGGCAAGGATTTTTTGCAAACGTGTGCAAAATTCCTGCCTGAGGGTCGCGGAACGCCCGATCTGCAACCAGTACGGGTGCAGCCCGCGCCGGATTGATGAAAAAGATCAGAGGGTCAGGAAAATCTGGCGTTTCGTGTGCTCAGGGGCCCTGCACGGATGGAACTTTTTGCATGCACGTTCATATGACAGACCGTGACAGGACGGCCCGGTCCTGAAGGCGGGCAAACGCCGGAGCATCAATGCAAATCAAAGGTGCTGGAACGAATAACGCGCACCCCGACCGGCAGGATGCGCGCGAATCATGCGGCTGTAGCCCGCTTCAGAAGAAAGCCTGGATACCAGTCTGGGCGCGACCAAGGATCAGCGCATGAACATCGTGCGTGCCCTCATAGGTATTCACCGTTTCCAGGTTCATCATGTGCCGTATCACCTGGAACTCACCGGAGATGCCGTTCCCGCCGTGCATGTCGCGCGACTGGCGCGCAATTTCCAGCGCTTTGCCGCAGTTGTTCCGCTTGACGATGCTGATCATTTCCGGCGCGGCGTTGGCTGCATCCAGCAGACGACCCACCTGCAAAGAGGCCTGCAGACCGAGCGAAATCTCTGTCATCATGTCTGCCAGCTTTTTCTGGAACAGCTGTGTGCCGGCAAGCGGCTTGCCGAACTGATGGCGATCCAGACCGTACTGACGTGCGGCATGCCAGCAGAATTCTGCCGCCCCCATCGAGCCCCAGCTGATACCATATCGCGCCCGGTTCAGACATCCGAACGGGCCCTTCAGCCCCTGCACATTCGGCAGCAGCGCATCCTCGCCAACCTCGACGCCGTCCATGACGACTTCTCCGGTCACCGACGTGCGGAGCGACAGCTTGTTGCCAACCTTTGGCGCACTCAGGCCATCCATCCCCTTTTCAAGGATGAAGCCACGTATACGGCCACCATGCTCTTCTGACTTGGCCCAGATCACAAACACATCGGCGATCGGGGCATTTGAAATCCACATCTTGGAACCTGTTAGGCGATATCCGTTTGCGGTTTTTTCTGCACGCGTCTTCATACCCGCAGGGTCAGAACCAGCATCCGGCTCTGTCAGGCCGAAACAGCCGATCCACTCGCCAGCGCAGAGTTTCGGCAGATATTTTTTCCGCTGGGCCTCCGACCCGTATGCGTAAATCGGATAGATAACGAGGCTGGACTGCACCGACATCATCGAGCGGTACCCGGAGTCCACGCGCTCCACCTCCCGCGCTACAAGCCCGTAGGAAACATAGGAGCCGCCGAGGCCGCCATATTCCTCCGGGCAGGTCACCCCCAGCAGCCCCATATCCCCCATTTCGCGGAAGATACCCGGCTCCACCGTTTCGTCCGCAAAAGCTTCCACGACCCGTGGCTGCAGTTTTTCCTGCGCGTAGGCGGCGGCACTGTCGCGGATCATGCGCTCATCCTCGCTGAGCTGGTCAGACAGCCGGAACGGGTCAGACCAGTCAAAGGACCCCAGATCGGGAGCATCCTTGGCTTTCAGGACAGGCGCTTCAGCATTCATGACTTTCCCTTTCAGATGACGGAACAAACGTGTGGTTCGGCAGCATTATTGCAAATGCCGCGCGGAATGACTAACGAAGCTTTGTTTCCTCAGATATGAGAAAAAGTCATATGATTGCGCCCCGCCGTTTTCTGCCATCCGTCTCCGCCCTGCTGTGTTTTGAAGCAGTCGCGCGGCTTGGCAGCGCCACCCTGGCGGCCGCAGAGCTTTCACTGACGCAAAGCGCAGTCAGCCGTCAGCTGCGCACGCTGGAAGAACAGCTGGAGGTTTCTCTGCTGATTCGCAAAGGTCGCGGCCTGACTCTCACACCTGCCGGCAGCGCGTATGTCACCGAAGTGCGCAACGTCCTGATGAACCTTGCAAGGGCCTCCGTCGCGGCGCGGACAGACAGTACCGGCGGCGCGCTCAATCTGTCGATCCTGCCGGCATTCGGAATGCACTGGCTGGCACCACGTCTGCAGGACTTCGCGAGACTGCATCCGGAAGTCACCGTAAATCTCGCAACCAGACTGGCGCCATTCGATTTCCGCACAAGCACCTTTGATGCTGCAATCCATTTCGGGCGCGAGGACTGGCCCGGTGCGGACTTCCTGCCGCTCATGCCTGAGATGGTTGTGCCCGTCTGTGCGCCGGACCTCTTCGGTGGCACCGTGCCCGACCCGGCCGCTCTTCTGACCTGTGGTCTGCTGCACCTTGATACCCGGCCACGCGGCTGGGCCAGATGGTTCCGCGCCATTGGCGTCGAAGCCGAACCAGCCCCGGGCATGATGTTTGATCAGTTCTCAACCATGGCGCAGGCAGCCATTCATGGCCTGGGCGTGGCGCTTCTGCCGACGTTCTTTGCGCAGCCCTATCTGGACGGCGGACAGCTGACCCTGGCCTCTGAGCGCACGACGGAAAGCATTGGCAGTTACTATCTGGTCTGGCCATCAGACCGTGCCGAAGAACCGGCGCTTGCAGCATTCCGGTCATGGCTGGCAGGTCAGGTCGAAACCGCTACCCCTGTCGGGACCTCCTTCCCTCATAGCTAGAAAAACACTTTATTTATAACATTGTAGCCGCATCGGAAACACTCTGTGCGCAGCCCAAATGCCGCTACCGGGACATTGCTGCGGCCCATTTCAGTCTCAATTCAAATTTATCTCAATCTTCATCTGCTGATTGGGTGGGGCCGGTCTGAGGAAGTTGTTTTGCGAGTTTGTTCTGTTTCGTTTGTTACCATGTTCTTTCTCGGACTGGCCCCATTCAGCATTGCCGCGCAGGAAGCGCGTGAGCACGTTATATTCATCCTTGCCGCATCCTATTTCCCTGATGTGACAGAGGTGCGCGAAGGGGATACCGTCCGCTTTGTCAATGTCAGCGGCAGCACTCACAGTGTCCGGCATCAGGATGGTCTATGGGAAACGCTGGAAATCGGCGAAGGTCAGGAACTGATCATGTCAGTGTCCGGAGAAATGGCCGGCGGATTCCAGGACAGCACAGGTCGTTTTTCGGGCGGTCTGCTGCGTGCGGGCGACGAAAACAACGGGAACTGAACGCCGTCAGTCGCCGGGCTCCCATGGTTCAATAAGCTCAGGGCCGGACGCCCGGTTTGAATTAACCGCGCGGTCAACACGGTACTGGACAAGATCATCATCGGGCGCGGCCCTCATCAGAACCGCGGCACCGTGGCCCTCCTCGCCCAGCCAGAGCCCGAAATCCTCAGGCTTCAGGAGGACCGGCATCCGGTGATGAATTTCAGCCATCCGGCCGGTCGCCGCCGTTGTGACAATCGCGCAGGTGCGCTGCGTCTCTCCGTCCGGACCGTTCCAGTCCTGCCAGACAGCGGCCATGACCATAGGGTCCCCTGTCGAAGGCCGGATAAACCAGGGATCCCGCGCGCCTTCCGGGGTCTTTGTCCATTCATAAAATCCATCTGCCACAATAAGTGCCCGTCTGTGCCGCGCAGCATCGCGAAAAGCCGGCTTTTCCGCGATCGTCTCGGCCCTGGCATTGATGAGAAGCGGCCCGCCTGACGGTTTTTTGTACCAGTGCGGCAGAAAACCCCAGCGCATCGTCACAAGGCGCCGGGGTGCTTCAGCGCCGCCGACAACCACGTGGATCCCGGTGGTCGGACATACGTTGTAGTTGGGCACATCCGGCAGATCATTGTCCGGCTGCGCACTGAAAAGCTGCGCCATCGCATCCTGCGGCAGCGTTACGGCAAAACGTCCACACATTCCGTCACAGTAATCACAGGCTCATTCCGGCACCATAAGCGGGCCAAAAAATGCGCCCGCGGTGCCGCGGGCGCATCATTTTTTCCGAATAGTCTGAATTTACTTAGCAGTAATCCGACCGTCTGTGTACGGCGTGTAGGGAGCGTTCGCCTGAATGAAATCAGCCGTTACATCCGCAAGGTCCGGCCCAAAGTCATAGGCATTCTGCGCGTCACGGAACATTTTGTACCCGTCGCCGCCATTGCGGACGTAGTTGTTCGACACCACACCATAAAGCTTGCCGGGATCGATCGGCGCGCCACCGACCATAACATCACTCACGCGGCTGCCGGCAGGTTTGGAAATGTCAAAGGCATAGCTCATGCCCGCGACCTGAGGGAAGCGGCCGGCACCATCCTCGATCTGGCTCACACCATTCTCGAGCGCGGCAACGATCGTTGCTCCGTCAACCTGGAACGTGCTGAGCGTGTTCTGGAACGGCAGAACGGTCAGAACTTCGCCCATCGTCACCTCACCGGCGTCAATGCTGGCACGGATACCGCCGCCGTTCTGGATTGCGATTTCGATGCCCTGGTCTTTGACACGGTCCAGCATCGCATCGGCGATCAGGTTGCCCATTGTGCATTCTTCGGCCCGGCAGACGTCACGTGCGCCGACGATTTCCTCAGCCGCCTGTGCAACGACCTTCTGCTTCAGCTCTTCAATGGGTGCCCCCATTTCCGCAATCCGCGCCGCGAAGCCCGCGTCAGGGGTGACGGATGCATCCAGCACAATCGGATCACCGGACGCCGCAGTCACGTTACCCGCGTCGTCAAATGTCACGGTCAGATGGCCGAGGTATTTGGTGTAGGCATAAGCCTGCGCGACGGGTGTGCCATTCACCATCTCGGGGTACGCCGGCGTGTCCGCGTCATCATTCGACATCAGCGTATGACTGTGCCCGCCGATCACGACATCTACGCCGGGGACGGCAGCAGCAATAGCCGCGTCTTTTCTGTAGCCGACATGGTTCAGCGCGATAATGATATCGACACCTTCGGCCTCAAGGGCTGCGACATCTGCGGTCAGCGCTTCAATTTCATCCTGGAAAACGACGCCGTCACCCGGGCTGGATGTCTCGACCGTATCGGTCGCCAGCGCCGAGACGATTCCGATACGCTTGCCGCCCACTTCGAGCACAACATGATTGCCGACTTTCCCGTCGAGCAGCGGCTCGCCGGACAGATCGAGGTTGCCGGAAATCACCGGGAAGGATACAACATCGACGAAATCGGCCAGCCCCGCGGGGCCATCATCAAACTCGTGGTTGCCCACAGCCATCGCATCATAGCCGATTTTTTCCATAAACTCGGCTTCGGCCGCGCCCTTATACGTGCTGTAGAAGAGCGACCCCTGGAACGGGTCACCAGCATCAAGGACGACGACGTTTTCATCGCTCAGGCTAGCCCGTTTCTCGTCGATGGCCGTCTTGACGCGCGCAATGCCGCCAAAGCACTTGCCTTCGGCCTCGCCGTCCGCGTTGCAGGTCGAATCGTATTTGTTGATCGACTCAATCCGGCTGTGCATGTCGTTGGTGTGCAGAATGTGCAGCGTATACTCTGCCGACGCCATGCCGGAGGTCAGTGCGAGTGCCGCAGTTGCGGTCAGGAATCGTTTCATAAAATTTCCCCTCAGAAGACTTCCCGGGCATGGTGACCCGGCAGTTTCCGGGTGTCAAAGCCTGTCTTGCAAATTACCGCCTGTCGCAGCGTCAAAGCGCGCAGGGCAGGCACTTGACCCGGCATCGGGCACAGGGCAAGAGCACCTCATGATCATATACAAGATTTTCCGCGCGCCCGAATGGGCAGAACTGCGTGCAGCGGGCGAAACCACCGGCGCACCGATTGATGTCGCTGATGGCTACGTGCATTTTTCAACGGCTGACCAGGCGGCAGAAACCGCCGCAAAACACTTTGCCGGAGAAGACGATCTGATGCTTCTCGGAGTAGAGACAGACCGGCTCGGGGAGGCTCTGAAATGGGAACCGTCGCGTGGCGGTCAGCTTTTCCCGCACCTTTACAGAGTGCTGCGGCTTGAGGACGTTGCCTGGGCGCAACCATTGCCGTTTGAGAACGGCAGCCATGTTTTCCCGGCCGGTCTGGGGATCGGGGACGCATGAGAACCGGTCAGGCAGGTATCAGACCGTGAAGGAGTTGCTGGAGAAAGCCGGGCTGCCTCTGTTGCGCCGCATGAATCCAGAAACTGCGCATGGTCTGGCATTGCGGGCTCTGAACCTCGGTCTGGCGCCAGCTCCAGGCCCGGTGACCTCTGAACGGTTGCGCACAGGTCTTGCGGGTATTGAACTGGCAAATCCGCTGGGACTTGCCGCTGGTTTTGACAAAAACGCCGAAGCTGTGCCGGCGTTGTCACGCGCGGGTTTCGGCTTTGTCGAAACAGGGGCCGCCACGCCGCGTCCTCAACCCGGTAACGCGCGGCCGCGTCTCTTTCGGCTGACCGAAGACGATGCTGCGATAAACCGGTTCGGCTTTAACAACGACGGCATGCACAGAATTGCCGAAAGGCTGGCGTCAGGGGCCGCAGATGTACCGGTAGGTGTAAACCTCGGGGCCAACAAAGACAGCGCGGACCGCGCGGGCGATTTTGCGACCGTGCTCAGCACAATGCGTGCGCATGTGGATTTCGCCACCGTGAACGTGTCGTCGCCCAATACGGAAAAGCTGCGCGATCTGCAGGGTCCGGAAGCCCTCGCAGCGCTGCTGGACGGGGTCATGGCGGTACGCGGAGACACGCCCGTTTTTCTCAAAATTGCGCCCGACCTGACGGACACAGATTTGAAGGACATTGTTGCTGTGGCGGCCAACGCGGGCATTCACGGCATCATCGCAACCAATACCACGCTGGACCGTGACGGTCTGAAGAGCCCGCATGCACCGGAAGCCGGCGGGCTGTCCGGCCAGCCACTCTTTGAGAAATCCACCCGGGTCCTGGCACAGCTTTCAGCGCTCACGGACATGCCACTCATTGGCGTTGGTGGCGTGTCCAGCGGGGCGCAGGCATATGCCAAAATCCGGGCCGGGGCGACGGCTGTGCAGCTTTACACGGCGCTGGTCTATGGCGGCATGTCGCTCGTGGGCCGCATTCTCCGTGACCTCGATGCCCTGCTGGCCAGGGATGGCTTTGCGTCGGTTGCGGAGGCCACAGGCACTGGTCGCGACGACTGGCTGTAATCCCCTCAGGGCCTTGCCCGGAACGGATTGTCCGCACTGGTCTGCCGTTCACCGCAGTTTGCCCTGCGCTTTTCTTCCGGTTGCGGCTGCGCCTGAGGGTTCAGCTGCAGCACAACGGCGGGCAGAATACGGGCCACCTGTCCCATGTCTCCGCTGTTCCAGGCAGCAGCAAGCCGGTTTTTCTCCGCAGACGGCAGCTGTGCCATTTCCAGCATCAGCTTCATGACCAGGGTTTCCCGAACATCCCCGAAACCGCGCGCCACAAGGTGGAAAGCGCCAGGCCCGCCAATCACGCAGTCCGCGTAAAAGTCGGCCACACGGCGGAAAGCGGGGTCTTCAAAGGCCGGCGGCTCGCCCGTCACCTCAATCGGCAGGCCGTTCACCGTCAGCCCCATGGACAACAGATGATCGCGCGCCGTCAGCACGGCAAATCCATCGTTGATCACCCCATCGCCGGAAATGTCGATGATATAGTCCCGCGCGGACACACGCAGCGCGGACATTGCGACTTCCGCCGCCAGCAGCGCGTCCCCGACCGCAGTGGGCTGCAGGTACATCGGATCGTTCGGGGTATCCTCGATATTCAGGATGTCATTGGCAAACTGAACCATATCCGCGTGCGATGACATAACCCGGATCGGCAGGTGCACACGCTGATACCGTTTCCCGCTCCATTCCATATAGGCAATGGCCACGCGGCCGGCGCCACCGCCCAGCGCCATCGCGGCGACCCGGCGGTCACTCAGCGCTTTGGCGTAGGCTTCGCGCTGAAACCGCCGTTCATGCGAGCTGATTGAAGAGGACACGTCAACGGCCAGAACCAGAGCGATATCAACACGCGTCGGATCATTCACGTCCGCCTGTCCGGAGGCATACCGCAGGGCTCCCGCGTCACCGGCCCGGGCGGTCCATGCAAAGACTGTAAGGATTATGCCCAGCACAACAAAGAGATGCGGGCGCCATGCGCAGTTCGAATACATCTGCCGTCTCCTTTCAGGTACGGCCAACTCCCACCGGCATTACTTGGGCAAAGGTTATGACAAAAAGACGTTAACAACAGCTTTGCGGCCCGCACCGGCGCAGTCACGGTCCGGAAAACGTTCCCATAAACGGATTTTTCAGCTGGCGCCTGCGTGTCGTTCCAGCGCCGGATACCGCATTCCCAGCGTCAGCCCCCGGGCCACGAACGAGATCAGAAGCGCGAGCCAGAGGCCATGATTGCCCATCAGCGGCAACAGGGTGAAAATCGCCCCCCAGTAAATGACAAAACTCAGCGCCATCATGTTCCGCATGTCGCGGCTGCGCGTGGCACCGATGAAGATGCCGTCCAGCATCCAGGCTGCACAGCCGACAAGCGGCGCGGCCACCATATAGGGCAGGAATTCGCGCGCTGTTGCCTGAACACCTGTGTCTTTGGCCATCAGGTCGATAATCCAGCCGCCTGTCACGCCAAAAACCAGCGCGAGGCTCACACAGACTACAAGTCCCCAGGTCGAGGTCACAATCGCCGATCGGCGCACAAATGCGCGGTCACCACGTCCGATCGCGCGCGCGATCAGGGTTTCAGCGGCAAAGGCGAACCCGTCCATCGCATAGGCGGTGATATACATCAGCTGGATCAACACCTCGTTCGCCGCCAGCGTCACGTCGCCAAAACGCGCTCCGATAAACACAAAGGACGAGAAAATGACCATCAGCATCGCCGAACGCAGCAGGATATCAGTGTTCAGCAGCGCCATCCGTATCAGTTTGGCCCGATCAAAAATGCGTGACCAGTCCCGCCAGTCCGGTCGCGCAAATGCGTCCCGGCAGAACCAGAGCGCCAGCGCGGCACCCGTGATCTCGGCGATCACCGTTGCAACGGCCACGCCGCCCACACCCCAGTCGAACACAAGCACAAACAGCAGATCCAGCAGGATATTCACACCGTTCATCACAAGCTGCACCCAGAAAACGCCCGCCGTTTTCTCCATGGCCACAAGCCAGCCCGTCAGCGCGTAGACGGCAATTGCCGCCGGAGCCGTCCAGATGCGGATGCTGAGGTAAGTATAGGCCAGACCCTCAACTTCCGGGCTCGCCGGGGCCAGCGACAGCGCGGCCCAGAACACCAGCGGCTGCAGCACGATCAGCCCGATGCCCGCGGCAACCGCAACCAGCAGTGCCCGGGTCAGCCAGGCCGATACCTCCGCCTTATCACCGGCCCCCTCAGCCTGCCCCACAAGCCCGACGGTTCCCATGCGCAGAAACCCGAAGATCCAGTAGACGGTGGACAGTATAATTGCCCCGAGCCCCACTGCGCCGATGGGCGCCGCCTCGCCCATCTGCCCGACCACACCGACGTCAACGGCCCCCAGTATCGGTACCGTTGCATTCGACAGCACAATGGGCAGCGCAATCCGCAGAACCCGTCGGTGACTGACCGCCGCACGGGCTTCAGATGCAGCGTCAGTCACGCTTTTGGGGCATCAGAAAATG
The DNA here is from genome assembly GCF_055693285.1 of Roseobacter sp. S87. Next base: position 1,523 of record NZ_JBVFTR010000004.1, on the reverse strand, counting down.
ACCGGTCGCCTGAGCAAACAACCGGTCCCGGTTATCCTGCCAGGCCTCTACATGCACGCTGGCATACCGCCGGCCAGACCGCACGATCCGGGCACGCGCATAGGCATCTCGTGGCAGGCCTGACCGCAGATAATCTGTTGAAATATCAATTGTTTTTGGCAGCCTCGGCAACCCTTTCTCTTCAAGACCGCTGGCGTCTATCGCACCCGATTCCACATCCTCCCAAAGGTAGGTCCAGCTCAGCGTGATGATGGCCGTCACTTCCAGAAAGGCGGCTGTAACCCCGCCATGGATCGCTGGCAGCATCGGGTTGCCAATGAGTTTCTGATCAAATGGCAGAATACCGGTCAGCTCGTCGCCGCGCCGCTCAAAATGGATGCCGAGAAACTGAATGTAGGGAACACCGGACACCAAAGCGCGCAGCGTTGTGTCGCGCCGCTGTTTGATGACCTGAACGGGTTCCGGCGGACGTCGCGGGGATTTCATCTGCGACCCTCCACCGTGAAGGCACCGGTCGCCGCAGCCACCGGGTTTTCCGTGTCCTCGTCCGTGGCTGTCGCCCGCACGAATGCGACGGTGCGTGTCACATGATAACAGGTTGCGCGCGCAGTGATCCGCTGCCCGGGCTTTGCCGCGCGCATGTAGTCAATACGCAGATCAATCGTGGCCGTCCCGCCCGGATTTTCGGGATGCGCCATAACGGCGGCGCCACAGCATGTATCCATCAGGGCGGATACCGCGCCGCCATGGATCACGCCCGTTTCGGGATCGCCGACCAGCTTTTCATCATAGGGCATTTCGATCACGGCAACGCCGTCCTGAAGGTCGGTCAATTGCATGCCCAGCGCCTTGCTGTGGGGAATCGCCTCGATGAATTGTCTGGCGATTTTGGTTTTGGACGTCATTCTCTGAGTGCTCCGTTGCCACGTGGCAGGCCCGCGCGCTCCTTTATCAGCGCAGACATGCGCCAGGATCAAGTGCGGGAGTTGCGCTTGCGTTGCAGCCGTCCTACCCTCAATGCGGGAGAGAAATAAAGATGGCATCAGATCGTCTGACATTTAAAGAGATGTGCGCGGAATTCGACGTGACGCCCCGCACGCTGCGGTATTACGAGTATATTGAGCTGCTGCAGCCTGACCGGGAAGGTCGGGCACGGTTTTACGGCCCGCGGGAACGGGCCCGGATGAAGCTCATCCTCAGAGGCCGGAAATTCGGTTTTCAGCTTGAGGACATCCGCCAGTGGCTGCTGATCTATGAAAACGACGGCAACGAGGCCCAGATGCGCGCCTGGATCGATCTGGCCGACCGGCAGCTGACACAGCTTGCCGAAGACAAGGCCCAGCTGGAAGACGCAATGTCTGAACTCAAAAAGCTCCGTGACGACACCGAGGCCTCACTGGGCTGAAGGTACCCGCTGGCACCAGCCAAGATCATCGAGCGCTGCGCCGTGAGTATCCGAAGCCGGTGCTGCGTCTGGGTTGCGCGCAATACCCTGAAAAAATACTTATTTTCAGCAATTTACC